>CANJWO010000001.1 GCA_947478685.1 Chlamydiota bacterium
CTCCCAAGCCATAAAAACCTCATAAATTATTTAATATAAGGTTATTATAACATATTTTTGTAAAGTGTTACCTATGTTGGTGAATCAAAGTGTTACCCATGTTGGTGAACTGGACCCTCTGTGTTCTCTGTGATCTCTGTGGTAAAAAAAATTTCTTTATATTTTGAGAATAAGCATATTGCAGTCCAAATCTTGTAATAGCCTTCTAAAAAATCTTAAAGTCGAGTCTGTAGTGATTTTCTTTATTCTACAAAGACTCAGGTTAATTGAGATAGGGTAAGGACGTTCCAGCCGTCGACTCTTTGGTAGGTGGCAGAATCAGACATTTTAAGTATGAAATGGATGCCTAGACCCCCGATATCCCGATCTTCAAGCGTCGCATCCTTATCAAAAGGTTTAGGATTATCGAGAGGATTAAACTCAATCCCTTGATCTTTAATGACAAAATCAAATTTACCCTCTTGTGTTGAATAGGCAAGCTCAACAACTCCTGGGGGAAACGCTGGATAAGCGTAATGAATCACATTGACTAACGCCTCTTCGATTGCGAGCTCAAATCTTTTAGCTTTTGGCGGAAGGACAAACTTGTTTAATATCTCTCTTACCCATCTCATCATTGGATCTAATTCTGATAGAGCTGCTCTAAATTGCCTGGTCTGCATTTCTCACTCTCTTATAAGACGGGGCTCTTACTAAGATTTCAGCAATTCTGTTTGCCAAATCCTGAAATAGCGGCCCTGAAACTTCACTTCTTGCACCCTCTTCCGAATCTAGCTGTCCTAGCGAATATTGTAGAGTTGTCTGCTCCCTTCCCATGAAATCCCTAAACTCGATATCCTTAAGAGCAACAGGATTGACAAAATCGTAATTAGCTTGAACTGATACTTTAAATGGTTCTAATACCTTCTCTTTTGTCTTGCTATCTTGCAAAGTAACTAACACAACAACAGTCTTTCTCCCTTCATCAGGATAGAGTCTTTTTACTTCCGCGCCCGTAGCAGCATTTACATCCCACTCGTAACCAATTGTATCCGTATAGTTATTCTCAAACTTAATCAAAAGCTCGTATGTTGCACTCTCTGAACTATACCGATATCTACCCGTCTCTGAAATAGCCCGGGCAAGAGCATTTCTTAAAACACCATCATCATCTTCAGGAATTAATGGAATTGCGACAAAAGCCATCCCCGTATTATCACACGTCCCTTGAGCTCTATACCCGCACCCTGAAAGAAGGAGAACGAGTATTGAAATGAGGATCTTATTCTTCTTGGAATGATGCATTTTGCACTTCTGCTGGATAGTTCACTTTTAATTGAGAAATTTTCTTTAATGCAAGTGGAGCATACTTAGATTCAGGATATTTTCTCACAATTGAGGTGTAGTAAAGGATACAAGATTGCATTTTTTTCTTTTTAGCAAAATAGTTTGCCGATTCCCAAAGATCCTGAGCGTAATTATTCTGCATAGATCCTAGCATTTTATCCACTTCATTTACCCTCTCATCACTAGGAAAATCTCTCTTAAATTTCTTAGCATTCAATCTTGCCTGGTCAAGGAAATCTCTATCAGGAAAGAGGTCTTTGCTCTCAGCCGCATAAGACTCGGCAATTGCTACATAACTTTTTGGCGTAAGGGGATCTTTCGGAAATCTTCGAATCAATGTCTGGTAAGTCTCTATACTTTCTGAAAATTTCTCTTCAATCCTTTGCATATTTGCTTTGTTAAAAAGAGCCTTAGCTGCAACTTCGTGTCTTGGAAGAGTTGTGATTACTTCATCATATAGAGTGTAGGCATCTTCCCAAGCAGAAGTCATCTTTGGTAATTTTTCATATCCTAATAAATGTTTTTTTGCACCCTTTTGAAACTCTTCAGCAATATGAAACTTATAAACAATAGCCTCTTCAAAATACTTCGGTGAGCTATAATCCTTTAAAAACTGTGTAAAATAATAATTTGCCTGATCAAAATCTTTTTGGTGAAAATAGGCTGCACCCATGTAATAATTGAGCTCGGTCACAAATGGAGAATCAGGCGCTAAATCAATCACCTTTTTCGCATGCAATCTTACAGCACTCCACTTCTTCTTCTGAAAGGCTACGCTCGCTGCATTGTACTCTTCTTGAGGATAACAAGTCTCTTTTGCCGCCTGTAATCCTGCAAAAACCATCAAAAAAGCTAAAAAGAATCTATATATTTTCATGGTAGACAGGATACCCGTTCCCTACTATATAAGTCAACTTTCTAACTATTATTAAGAGTAGCCAACCGTTCAAAACTTTTTACTAATAGATCAATTTGAGAGGGGTCGAGTCCAAGTGTCAAACGGATGGTGCTAAATTCCTTATTAAAAACCATAGTAAAGTTAGAGTGATAGAACCCAAACCCTGGCCGAAAAAAGAGGGGATAGCCCTCCTTCATAGAATGAACAAAAAGATCCCCTCCAAGAAGTGCAGCCGCTTTAATCGAATGGAAGGGTCCATAGACTCTAATATCGATAAATGCTGGGCTGGCATCCTTATCTACTGCAATCACTCGGTAATTTGCATTTTGATTGTTTAAAAGAGATGATGGAATTTTATTTAATAGGGCGCGTGTATTATCAAAAATTTGCTTTCTATAGAGATCTAATTCCAAACTTGCATTCTGATAAGCAAGGCAAAACCAATTACAACTTAAATTATCTGCTTGTAATGCTGGATCTGTGAGCAAGAGATCAAAGTGAGCCCACTTTTCATCTTCATTATGGATCATAAAAAATGGGGCACCACAATAGTTATCCATTCCAAATAAATCGAATTTAACCCCGCTTCGATAGCATATAATATTTAATGCACCCGAGATTATATCTCCTTTAAATTCAACAAGAAGATCTCTTGTTTGAGCTGAATCGATACAATCAATCGTGCAATCTAAGAGGACGGTTAATGGCTTCCCTTTTCTCTGATCTAAGGCTAGATGCAAATTTCTTGAAATCTTCTCTTGATTGTATTGAGTCAGCCAAAAATCGGTAGGCCTCCAGACAGGATTAAACTGCAGAAGCAATAAGTCAACTTCTTCTAAATCCTTTTCAGTTGCGTTTTCTAAAGGGATAGCCCTCGAAACACTCCCTGCAGCCTTGACAATTTCAAAATAACTATTCTCCCCATAAACAACTGAGATTTTTTTACCGGCAAACTCTTTCGTAGCTCTAAGAGTCCCCGCCAAATTTGTCATCGCGGATGTATGAAGTCCACAAGAGGTCAATGATTTAAGATCGAGGGGAATATAGCCTAACTGATTTTTATAAATAAGGGCAAAATCACTTTTCATGTAGGGGTTAAAAACTTCTAAAAGGGCTGAGAGATTAGCATGAATCTGCTCAATAGACATCATTGAATCAAAAAAAGAGAGCTGACCATCTCCTTTTTCCATCCGATCTAACTCACTATCAATCTTTGATAATGAGAGTCTTACGACTTCTGATTTTGCCTGACTATTCATAATCACATTCCACTTATCATGGGAGAGCGATACAAAAAAGCCTTTTAACACTTGAAACGTCCCTTTAAGCATAAGAGATTTCTGCGGATTTTCAGATTTCCAATTTCTATCTAAGAGATTTGGAACCTCAAAATGACCCCTATTTTTCCCTCCATCTATTTTAGAAAAATTTCCTTCAAATGGGATGCGGTCCATTTCCACCCGATTCGCAGAAAGTCCAAAAGAACTTGCCCATTGTAAAAAGAATTGATAATTCGTTGAAATTTCTTTAGATGTACAATTCTTAAACGGAAGCAATCGAATACCACCAACACCTTCTTGTTTAAGTGTTTGAATAAATATAATTTGTTTTATGTTTATATGATTTCTCTGAAATGCTTCAACAAATTGAGCTTCACATAATTGCCAAGCTTTAATCCATTCTTTAGGCTCCTTCGCCCTCTTAATAAAAAATTCTGTTAGATCTACAATAGCTTTTGAGTCGTCTTCTGGCATGTTGAGTGCAAGTCTTTTAACCGCAGATTGGATCGTCTCTTCTTGTTCTATCCTAAAATAGAAAGGGATGTACCTAGTACAGTCGTAGGGACGGGTTAATATTAATGGAAAATAGGTGGGATGGGGAAGTTTTTTTTTCCACCCATCCACCCTCACTTCATATGTTTTAGAGACCCCCGACAATGGTAACCGGGTATAACAATGAGTTGTCTCTGGGTTGACTTGAACAGCTACCCCAAAACAGGGACAAACCCAGTCGATTAGAAATGATGAAGAACCGGTTACTTTAGCAAGCCAGTGTTTTTCAAGAAATAGGAGAAGTTCTTTCTCCTCCTTCAAAGAGGCTGGAATTTCTGATAACTGCTTTTTGTTCAGATTCCAAGAATGTTGAGCTTTACCGCTCGCTTCAAGTGACGCAAAAAAAGCCCCTCCATAAGCAATAATTATAAATAGTATAATATTCATTAAGTACTATTTAACCCAATATCAATTGGTTAACGTAAGGAAAAGCCCTTAGCTTAGCCTCTAAATCAGGAGAAAGCTCGACGCCCCGCCCCGCATCAATTGAGAGAGTGGCGACCTCTTTTTGGCCGGACACAAAGGCAATGTCGATCGCATGACCACCGGGCGAGCCGCTGATAAGTCGTTTCAATTCAAGAACCTTCCTAATAGAGATTTTTTCAATATCAATAAGGAGCTTGATCCCTTTTTTTTCTTCTTTTTCCATTTTTGCTTCCCGCTTTTCAGACTTGGCAGACATTTTTTTTACATCTTGATACGCCTCTTCAAAGCTTTCAGCCATTTTTTCATCAGGACTTGTTAGGTCTTCGATCCATTTACAATGAAGTTTGAAGGGCTCTTCTTTTTTATCTATTTGAATCACCGCAATAAGGAGGGCATTATCATCTAACACCCGACTCTTTAATTCAAAAAGCTCTGGCCAGACAGGCATTTCAAATTGCTCTCCCCCATCGCCGATTTTTGTAATAGCAAATTTCTTTTGAGATTTTGCAGAAATTCTTACTTGAATATCCTCTAAAATGAAAGCAGCCTTTACCACCGTTTTATCGGGAAGGCCAGCAAATTCTGAAATCGGTGTACATCTATGCTCTTTTATTTTCTCTCTGTATTCATCTAGCGGATGACCGGTAACATAAAAACCAAGGAGCTCTTTCTCTTTTTTTAAGACATCTAAAATTGTCAGAGACTCTTCCTCAACTTGAGGGGGCTTTACTTCATCCTTCTTTTCATCTGAACCGAAGAGATCCATGATCCCTTTCACCTTCTCTTGCTTCTCTTTTAACACTGCATTGAATTGTTCGTCCAAATAGACAAGAAGTTGTTTTCTCTTCCAACCCGTAAAATCAAAACAGCCAGATTCTATAAGATTTTCTATCGTCTTTTTTCCAACAGCCGAAATTTCTGCTCGATGAAGAAAATCATAAAGAGAGGTGTACAACCCATTCTTTTTGCGCTCTTTTACAATCACATCGACAACACCGCCACCAATTCCCTTAATTGCAACAAGGGCAAATCGAATACCAAGCTCTCTTGCAACAAATGTCGTCTCCGATTCATTTATATCTGGTGGCAAAATCGGAATCCCCATCGATCGCCCTTCCTGAATGTGCTTTGTCACCTTCGAAAGATCACTCATATCACACGTCATAAGAGCTGCCATCCACTGACCTGGATAGTTAGCTTTAATGTAGGCGGTCACATAACTTAAATAGCCATATGCAGCAGCGTGAGACTTGTTAAATCCGTAAGAGGCAAATTTTTCTATCTTATCAAAAATAGCCATCGCTGTGGAAGCCTCAATCCCCTTTTCAAGGGCGCCTGCACGAAATTTATCTCCCTGGCGACTCATCTCCTCTTTGTCTTTCTTCCCCATTGCACGTCTGAGAACGTCCCCTTCGCCGAGCGAGTAACCGGCGAGCTTTGATGCAATTTGCATGACCTGCTCTTGATAGACCATGATACCATAAGTCTCTTGAAGGATATCCTTCAACCACTCGTGATCATAGGCAATTTCCTCCCTTCCATGCTTACGCTGAATAAAGGAGGGTATCATCTCCATAGGTCCAGGTCTATATAGAGCGCCAACGGCGATAATCTCTTCAAACTTATCAATTTGAAGTTGTCTTGCCAAGTCTTGCATTCCAGAGGACTCTAACTGAAAAACACCTTCTGTCTTCCCTTGATTCAGCAATGAAAATGTCTTTTGGTCTTCAAGCGGCAAGTTGATCCAATTTAAATCGACCCCATTATGTTCTCTAATCGCTTCGACAGCCTTCTGAATACAGGTAAGCGTCTTCAATCCCAAAAAGTCGATCTTTAACATTCCTACCTGCTCAACAGGCTTCATCGAATATTGAGTCACAAAAATGTCATTATCTTTGGCAACACAAACAGGAATATGATTTGTAAGAGGATCTGCTGAAACAATCAGCCCGGCAGCATGAATCCCTGTATTTCGAATCGATCCTTCAACTTTCTGAGCTAAATCTAATAACCTTTTTACCTCTTCATCTTCTGTGTATTGCCGTTTTAAATCAGGATCGACTTCCAACGCCTTTGCAATAGTAATACCCAGATCTTCCGGAATCAATTTGGCAATTG
This sequence comes from Chlamydiota bacterium, assembly GCA_947478685.1. GTDB lineage: Bacteria > Chlamydiota > Chlamydiia > Chlamydiales > 2-12-FULL-49-11 > VGMD01. Next base: position 6,601 of record CANJWO010000001.1, read on the forward strand.
CGTTCACTTTGGCTAAGGGAATACTTAAGACTCTTCCCACATCGCGCACTGCCATTTTGGCCTTCATTGTCCCAAATGTAATAATCTGTGCAACTTTCTCTTTTCCATACCGGGCAATTGTATAATCAATAACCTCTGAGCGCCTCTCCATGCAAATGTCGACGTCTATATCGGGATAAGAAATTCGTTCTGGATTGATAAATCTTTCAAAGAATAGGTGAAATCGTAAAGGCTCAATGTCGGTAACGCCAATTAGAAACAATATAATCGATCCAGCTCCTGAACCACGCCCTGGGCCCATTGGAATGTTTTGCCCTTTAGCCCATGCAATGAAGTCGTGAACAATTAAAAGATAGTCGCCCATCCCCTTTGATATTATAACCTCTAATTCATAGCTAAGTCTTTCTCTTACAATAGTTAACGGATCTTTTCCAGGATATTTTTCCCCTACTTTAGCTAAAACTGTTTCCGTATATCTATTTGGAATCCCTTTTTCACAAAGCTCTCTTAAGTAGTTTTCCGCACCAATCAGTCTCGCTTCTTTAGAATACTCTTTCCCTTCAAGATTAGGCGGAACAAATACAGGATAAAATCTTTGATTAAAATCGAACTCAAACTGACAGCGGTTTGCAATCAGACTCGAATTAGAGACTGTCTCAGGATAATCAGAGAACAGACTCTCCATTTCCGCAGGTGATTTAAAATAGAGCTCATATGAGTAAGCTGTCTGTCTCTTCGGATTCAATACTCTGTTTTTTGGATTTCCAAAACTGTCCCTTTCCCAAATTTCGCAAGGCTCACCTGAGCTAATGTTCATCAAAATTTCATGTGCTCGCCAATCGTCATTTTCCAGATATCGAGTATCGTTTGTCGCAACAGATAAAATCCCTTTTTCCTTACCAAGCTCCATTAGCGTAGTGATGATTTTTTCTTGCTTCAGAGCTACATCTTTAAACTTTTGATAGAGCCAACTCTCCTGATCTACATTATATTTTTGAAGATTCTCTTCGCTCATCCTATGTCTAGAAACTTCTAAGCAGAATTTTTCTCCAAAGATCATTGAAAATTCATCAATAGCCTCTCTAAGTGCGGGAATATCTCCGTTAGCCGCTAAGCCTCCAATTCTTCCATAAAAAGGGCCAGAAAGACAGGTAAGCCCTTCAGAAAACTCTTTTAGAAGAGCCATATCAATTCGAGGATAGTAATAGAAACCATCGATAAAAGCAGAGGATGAGAGCTTACAAAGATTTTGGTAGCCTGTACTGTTTTCTGCAAGCAAGATAATTGGATAACCGGCAGCATGTCCTGGAAGCTTTTTTTTCTCCCGCCTATCTGTCGGAGCAACCATTATCTCAATTCCGACAATCGGCTTTATCCCTTTCTGTTTGACCGTTTTATAAAACTCAACAGCCCCATACATATTACAAAAATCGGTCAAAGCAACATGCGAGAGATCATACTCTTTTGCTTTTGAAGCAATGCTCTCAATTGAAAGAGTCGAATCTAATATAGAATATTGAGAATGAACATGAAGCGGTACAAACTTCAATTTTAACCTAACCCAGCTCTGGCTCTAAAGCATTTTCCTTCTCTTGATCCAATTCCTCTTGAACTCGCGATTTGATTGACCAAACTGGAAGTAAAAGAAGTACCATTAGGGCAGAACAGACACCTAAAACCACAAAAAACATGCCCCAGCCATAATCCTGCGTAATTTTTCCAAATGGGAATCCTGCAGCCGCAGCTCCTGCATAACCAAACCAACCGATAAATCCAATCGCAGTCCCTGCAGCTTTCTTATGTGAAAGCTCTGCTGCTGCAACACCCACTAACATTTGAGGTCCAAAAATAAAAAATCCAATTGAAAACATAGCAATTGAGGCAAATAGTACCCCACCACTTGGTATATACCAAAGTCCGATTACACTTAAAATAACAAATATCCCAAATATAGCATTGATTGGCCCCCTTCTCCCCTGAAAGAGCTTATCTGAAAGCCATCCTGAAGCTAGACATCCAAAAAATCCCCCAACCTCAAAACTAACAATACACGAGCCCGCTGCAATGAGCGAAAATTGTTTATGCTCAAATAAATAGAGTTGCCCCCAGTCATTAATTACAGTCCGAATGATATAAACAAAAAAGTAGGCAAGGGCAAGTATCCAAATATGCCGATTCTTTAAGACATATTTTAAAAGCATCTCTTTTTGAGAGAGCTCCTTCTCCTCTTGATTTTTTGGACCAGGAACTGCCTCACCTCGAAATGTCTCAATTGTAGGAAGTCCAAGAGATTGAGGCGTATCGCGAAGCCTATTAATTAAAAAAAATCCTACCAGTATACAGAGAACGCCAGGAATAACCATTGCCATCCGCCATCCCCAAAAACCGGCAACAAAGGCGACAAGAATCGGAATTATAGCTCCACCCACATTATGTGATGTACTAGCTATTCCCCACCATGTACCCCTTTCAGATTGAGAGTACCAGTGCGTCAGTAACCTTGCACAAGGGGGCCAACCCCAACCCTGAAACCAGCCATTCAATCCCCAGAAAATCGCAAAAAACATAATGCTTGAAGTCATTCCAAAAAGAATATTGAACACACCTGTCAAGACGAGTCCAACAGCCATAAAGTACCTAGGATTAGAGCGATCCGACATCATTCCGCTAATAAATTTACTTAGTCCATAGGATATGTATAGTACGCTGCCCAAAATCCCGAGATCGGCTTTTGTGAACCCCATCTCCATAATCATGGCAGGCATTGCAAATGTAAAACTTTTTCTAGTAATATAAAAGAAGGCATACCCGATGTACATCGAATAAAAGATTCTCATCCTCCAGTACTTATAGCTTGATTTAATAAGCTCTGGATCTTTAATCTCTTCTTTGTAAGGCTCGTGTTCAAATATTTTGAACCAATTCACAAATCGTACCTTTTTATAGTATAGACATACATAAATTATGAACCTTTTCTTAAGTTTGTCAAGTCTCAATCTTCTTTACTTCTATATTTTTTCTTTTAATATAGTGCTATGAGTAGCAATATTCCTGACAGCTTTGATAAAGCCGATCCACATAACCTCAAAGTAATACGGATTGAGCCTGACATGAAGCACTTCATCCTCATTCCCTATAAGGGGCGTGAGATAAATTCAAATATGCTTACTAGGTTTACCCTTTTTTTATACCTTCAAGAAAAAATTCAAAAAATTCTTAACCCATCCGATAAACTAATACAAATAAAAGATCTCTTTACCACTCTAAATCAACTTAAACAGCTCTTGCAAACACTTATGAAAAACGACTCAAGTCAAGATAATTTATTTGCAGAAGCCCTTTCAAAAAACTGGCACCTAATTATAGATCATGCTGTAGATGCCTCCTATATTAAACCTTCCCCTCACTACCTCACAGAATTAAAAAAATTTATAAACACAATCCATAGCTATCCCGAAAATGACGACCATACCCTCGGCTACTACCTCACCGAATACGCCGGCGAAAGCTGGCTTCCCTTCCCCTTCATCCACATCCTCTACGCCCTCCATGAAAATGCCCTCCTCACCCCCTCCAAGTCAACTCTCTCCACCTGGATAAAAGAGATAGACAATATCATCTACTCTCAATAATATTTTTAACGATTTGGATGTATAAATTAATGAAACTTAACGCTAAAATTATGAAAAATTAAACAGGAAATGTACTTAATGGATGCTATTTGTAGAGATACTATAAAATTTTTTAAGGTTCTTAGCGATGACACTCTAGCTCTTTTACAGCCTTCTGAATTAGAGACCAAAGAGACTCAAGCAACAAGAATTACATCTGTTGCTCTAAAAATGGTTGGGATTACCCTTGCCATATTTACAACAATTGCTTTCTTAGCGTCACTTTCATTATTAACAGGGAGCCTATCGGGCATTATTTTTCTCGGCTTAGCAATAACAACTTTTATTTCTAGTTATGATTGCATCAAAATAGGAACTAATATGAGTGATGCAATGAAAATAGCCAGACCCTCTTTTCAATCCGGCATTGCCGCAAAGATCTCTCATGTCGCAACTGGTTTATATAATGTTTATAAAGCAGTCTCTTCAGAAGAAGCGACTAAAATGCCTTATTTTCTTAGTAATACACTCATTGCAAGACACCTTTATATACTCTTTTCAAATTAGTTTTCCATTAATGAGGCCCGAAGTCCGGCTCAGGCCTCATTTCCTTTAAATTAAATTCACTTTAAAATATCCGATTTGCTATCCTTGAAGCCATGTTTCAGAGAGTGAAAGGATCGTACGATATTGTTCCAAATAGTGAGGAACGCTGGAAGGAGAGTGGTGCATGGCAATATTTTGAAGCCAAGGCACGCTTGCTATCGAGCATTTATGGATTTCAGGAAATCCGGACTCCTATATTTGAACATACCGAACTTTTTGTTAGGGGTATTGGCGAGGCTGATGCCGTTACAAAAGAGATGTACACCTTTTTAGATAAGGGCGAAAGGTCGCTCTCATTAAGACCTGAATTGACAGCTTCAATTGTCCGGGCATTTATAGAAAATAGTCTACAGAACAAAGAGTGTGATAGATTTTTTTATATGGGCCCCTGCTTCCGATATGATCGGATGCAAAAAGGGCGCTATCGCCAGTTTCATCAATTTGGCGTCGAATTATTCGGGCCAAAAGATCCCTATCTGGATGTAGAGACAATCTATTTTCTTTTACAACTATATAAAAGCCTTGGACTTTCAAAAATTTCTTTAAAGATTAATTCTATAGGCGACAAAGAAATTAGAGAAGAATTTGGAAAGGCGCTACAGAGTTATTTTGCCCCCTTTGCAAAAGAACTCTCTCCTGACAGTCAGAGGAGATTAATAACAAATCCCCTAAGAATTCTTGATTCTAAAGAAGAGTGCGATCAAGCCTTTGCAAAAAACGCTCCAGCCATCGCTGAGTTCTTAACACCGTACAGACGGACTTTTTTTGAAGATGTACTAAAGGGGCTAACCGGACTAAATATCCCCTACGTAATTGATCCCACCCTAGTTCGGGGACTTGACTACTACTGTGATACAGTCTTTGAAGTGATTTCGACAAGTGATACTGGGGCTCAAAATGCTCTTGGCGGCGGCGGTCGCTATGATGGACTAATGAAAATATTGGGAGGACCAGATCTCCCCGGTTTTGGATTTGCAACAGGAATTGAGCGCATTCTCCAGAGCATGATTACAGAAAATTCCTTACCTGAAGAAACAGATGGTCCAACCTACTATTTTATCCCTCTCTCTCCCGCGAGCAAGGAGCTCTCATTTTCCTTAATGACCTCTCTTCGCGATCAAGGAAAGAGCGCTCTTTTAAACGCAAAAAACTATAATCTTAAAAAAGGGCTTGCACTGGGCTCGAATCTCCACGCAAAATATGCTGTTCTTATCGGCGATGAAGAGATAGGTTCTCAAATTGTAACAGTAAAATGTCTTGCAACACGAGAAGAAAAAAAAGTTCGTATCGACGACTTTCTAGGTATATTGGTATAAATGTATAAAACTTCAATGCGTACACACACTGCTGGAGAATTAAGGCAGAGACATTCAGGCGATCAGGTAACCCTATGTGGCTGGGTAGACAGAAGACGCGATCATGGCGGCCTTATTTTTATCGATCTTCGAGATAGATATGGACTAACACAGCTTGTGTTTGACCCAGAAATAGATGCCATTGCTCATAAGGAAGCCGAAGAACTTCGCGGTGAATGGTCTATAACAATTTCAGGAAAAGTTCGCTCCCGTGCACCGGGAATGTCAAATCCAAAAATACTCTCTGGCGAAATTGAAATTGAGGTGACAAAGCTTATCATCCTCTCAAAATCAAAAACTCCCCCATTTTCTATCTCCGATGAGACAAGCGAGGTTGGGGAAGATTTGCGTCTAACATACCGTTATCTTGACATTCGAAGAGGAACTATTCTAAATCATCTTGTTATGCGTCATAAACTGACAATGACAATTAGAAAATTTTTTGATCGTCATGGGTTCACAGATGTCGAGACCCCTATTTTAACAAAATCTACTCCAGAAGGGGCTAGAGACTATATTGTTCCTTCGAGAGTACATCATGGGATGTTTTACGCCCTCCCTCAATCACCCCAAATTTTTAAACAACTTCTTATGATCTCGGGCCTTGACAGATACTACCAAATTGCTCGATGTTTTAGAGATGAGGACTTAAGAGCTGACCGTCAGCCTGAATTTACACAAGTCGATGTAGAAATGAGTTATATTGATCAGGAAGACATCATTAAGTTAATGGAGACACTCGTCCAAGAAATATTTAAAGAGTGTCTAAATATTGACGTTCCACAAACATTTCGTAAAATGACCTATGCAGAAGCCACCGAGAGATATGGAAGTGATAAGCCCGATTTACGATTTGGATTAGATTTAATACGGATGGATGACATTGCTAAAAATTGTGATTTTACTGTCTTTAAAGAGGTAATAGAACATGGCGGCTGCGTAAAAGCAATAAAAATTCCGGGCGGCGCAAGCTCTATTTCACGTAAAGACATTGAAGACTTTACTACATTTGTCAGCACCTTTGGCCTTCGGGGACTTGCTTGGATGAAGTACACCGAAGAAGGTTTGTCTTCAAATATTGTGAAATTTTTCACTGACACCCTTCAAAAAGAGATTAAAGAAAAAGCAGACTTACACCCGGGCGATCTTATCTTTTTTGCAGCAGCAGACACAAGTACTGTCAATCAAGCCTTCGATCATTTAAGACGGCATATTGGGGCAAAATTAGGTCTAATGAACCCAGATCATTTCGAATTTCTTTGGGTCGTCGACTTCCCCCTCTTCGAACTTAACCCCGAAACGAAACAAATATCAAGCGTTCATCACCCCTTTACCTCTCCTATGACTGAAGATATCCCCCTTCTCACAAGCGAACCCCTTAAAGTTAGAGCTAAAGCATACGACCTTATTCTCAACGGATCAGAGCTCGGCGGCGGCTCAATTCGTATTCACGATCAAAATTTGCAAAGAAAAATTTTTGAACTTCTTCGCCTCTCCCCAGATGATATCGAAACTAAATTTGGATTTTTCATCAAAGCCCTCCAATATGGCACCCCTCCTCATGGAGGCTTGGCCTTTGGACTTGACCGCATTGCTATGCTTCTAACAAAATCGCCCTCAATACGCGATGTCATCGCCTTCCCAAAAACACAAAAAGCTTCCGACCTTATGGTCGAATGCCCCTCATCCGTCTCTCTCGAGCAGCTTCGAGATCTGGCTATTTCCCTTACAAAATAAGTGGCGAGAAAAGACTGGAAGGGCTAAAGTGGTCTTTTACAAGGAGAACAAAATGATAAAAATTATTTCTTTACTAGCCTTGCCTTTAGCCCTTTCAGTCGGTGTTTTAGCTGCTGAACCTAAAGCGCAGGCTGCACTATTAGAGCCTACAAAATCCTTGGAAACAGCGCCTGGGGATCTAGCAAAAGTTTCAAAAGCATTTGGTCATATGATTGGTCAAAACTTAGAATCTCTTGGACTTGAGTTTGACATGAAAGAAGTAATGCAAGGAATTCAAGATTGCGTCAATGGCATACAACCTCCGATGACAGAAGCAGAATGCATTCAAGCTATCTCTTTAATTCAAGAGAATGCCTTTCAAAAACAATCCCAAGACAACCTAAAAAAAGCTGAAGAGTTTTTAGCAAAAAACAAGTCAACTAGTGGTGTTGTCGAAGTTGAATCAGGTAAATTACAATATATGGTATTACAAGCTGGAACAGGCAAAGAGGTAGAGCCTACCTTCTCTCCAATCATTCGTTATACAGGCAAATTCATCGACGGAAAAGTCTTTGGAGAATCCCGTGAAGACGAAGTGATCTCTCTTGAAGAGACTATTGTTGGATTTCAGAAAGGTATCGTAGGAATGAAAGAAGGGGAAAAGAGAAGAATTTTCGTTCACCCTGATTGCGGCTACGGAACAACTGGATTTCTTCCACCAAGCTCACTTTTAACATTTGATATCGAAATTATTAAAGCAAATGCACCAAAAACCGATGACGCCACAATCTCTTCTACTACCTCAATGCACGATCACGCATCTGAAATTGCCTCAATCGACCTCCCACAAACAAAAACCCGCTAAGTCATAAGAAAATAAAATAAGAATATCACCACAGAGATCACAGAGAACACCGAGAAAAAAATAATTTGCGCGTTAGCGCCTCTGTGGTCTCTGTGCTCTCTAGTGAGCATAGCGAACGGGTGGTTAGAATATTTTTCTTAGACTTATTTGCATAACTTGTTAAATCAAATATGAAAATTATATTGTATCAGCCAGATATTCCGCAAAATACCGGAAATGTTGTAAGAACATGCAGCGTAACACGCACATCTTTAACCCTCGTACGCCCGCTCGGTTTTAGCATTTCTAGCAGACACCTAAAAAGAGCAGGCCTCGACTACTGGGATGAAGTAAAAATTGATTTAGTCGATAATCTTGTGGAATTATTAGAAAAAGAGACAAAGCCGTTTTACTTTTTCTCCAGCAAAGTTGATAGACCCTATACAGAAGCCTCCTATACAGCTGACTCTATCCTAATTTTCGGATCTGAAACAGCCGGACTACCAAATATTTTTTTTGAAAGGTGGCCTGAGAAATTTTATACTATCCCAATGGCCTCAAATGCTCGCTGTCTTAACCTTTCAAATTCGGTCTCAATTGTCCTCTTTGAAGGCTTAAGACAGCAACACTTTACTTTTGTCTGATTTTTGCAATCATTGATTTAATTGTCTCTTTGTCTTGAAGACCAACAAAGGCATCTACTCTTTTTCCACCGAAGAAAAAGACGATTGTAGGGATAGACATAACTACCTGTTGCATAAGAAACTCTCTAGCTTCTTCTTTATCCACATCGACCTTATAGATTTCATACTCGCCATTTGCTTCTCTTTCCAATTCATCAAGAATCGGTGATATTTGCTTGCATGGCCCACACCATTCAGCATAAAAATCGATTAAAATCAAATTTCCTGCTTGAATTTTCTCTTGCAATTCTACTGATGTCACTTCTTGTACAGTCATGATCTTCTCCTTAAATTATTACGTTAAATTTTATCGAAAAACCTCTTTTACTCCAAGATTTTTGATTGATTCCTCTAAATCCTTTGTAAAAAGAATTTGCATCTCTTTCTTATTTGGGGACCTTATTTCATAATCTTTCCAATCTAAAGGCTTTCCAAATGTCACCCGTATTTTTCCCCATAATTTAGGAAATTTTTTACCTCGTGGCCAGGCTTCATATGCACCAGTAATTTTAACAGGGACTACTTTACATTTTGCCATTGAAGCTAGTAGCGCTATCCCTCTTTTTAAAGGGGCAACTTGATTGTCTTTACTTCTGCTCCCCTCGGGAAAAATAATCACCTGTTTACCTTGATGAAGAAATTCGGCGATTTTTTTCAACACCCCTAAATCACTACCATCTCCCATAACAGGATGTGTATTAATTCTAGGGAGAGCCCAACCCAAAATACGATTTTTAAATAAATAGGCCTTTGCTAAACAATGAACCTCATGAGGACAAGCAACTCCCATTGCAGGCGGATCTAAAAAAGAGGAATGATTCGGCGCAATAATAGCAGCTCCTTCGGGATAATTTTCTAATCCCTCAATTTCAAAGCGGTATAAAGCGCGATAGATCAGATATGTTACAAAAACCACAATTTTATAAAGAGTCTGCGCCCCAGATCTCTGTTCTCCGACAAGCAATTTCCAAAACCTAGGCGCTCTCTCTATTTTTGCCAATGTAACAATTTTTTCAATTACCTCACCAACTGTCATATTGGTTGTATCAATCGCAACGGCATCTTTAGATTGAATCAGTGGCGCATCTTCTCTCGTCCTATCCCTTTCATCCCGTTCTATAAGATCGTTTTTCACTTCTTCAAGGGGATTTAAACTCCCTTTTAACTTTAATTCCTCAAACCTTCGTCTTGCTCTTTCATCAATATCTGCAGTTAAGAAAATTTTAATCTGCGCATTAGGAAATACGACACTTCCTATATCCCGCCCTTCAATGACAACCGATCTGCCAATTGCAATTTCTCTTTGTAGCTCATTCACCCTTTTTCGAACCTGCGAATACCTTGCAATTTCTGAAGACCTTTGAGAAATATAAGGGGCTCTTATTTCAACAGTAACATCGATGTCGCCGATAAAATGAAAAAATTTTCCCTCTTTTTCTACGATATGATAGGTAAAACAGTCCAAATTAGGTAATGACTCAGTCTGTCTTTCCATCCACCAAGCAAGTGATCTATAAATAGCTCCTGAGTCAATATGAAAAAAACCGAGCGCCGATGCAACACCCTTTGCTACAGTTGACTTCCCAGAGCCTGATGGGCCGTCTATTGCCACACAAAATGTCTTCTTCATGTTAGACGCCTGTCGCCTTTAAAAATAAATAGAGAATTGGAATTGTAAACAGAAGAGAATCAAGGAAATCCAAAACTCCACCAACACCCGGAATAGAATTACTATCCTTTACCTTTGCATCTCTTTTTAGAAGAGATTCAGCAAGATCTCCTAGCTGGCTAAAGATACCAATTAGGCCGCCAAGAATAATTGACTCCATCAAGCTCAATTTAAAACTTTCTAGGCCCCAATATTTTGACATAAGAAAGAAGAGTAGACTTAGGAGAATTGCTGAGAAAAAGCCAGCCACACCGCCAATTAAAGTCTTACCCGGACTTAAATGAGGGGCGAGTTTGCTCTTTCCCCACATCTTTCCAACAAAGTAACCACCCATATCAGTAATTTTTGTGACAGCTATCAAATAGGTCATCCAAAGTCTTCCGTCATGTAAAAAAACATTCATTGTAGTCGGATACAAGATTTTTAGCAGCAATCCTAATGGAACAATTATGTAAAGTGCTCCAAAAAAACTGGTTGCGATGTTAATAATTGCCCCTTCAATCTGATAAAAATTATATAAAAAGACAGAAAAAAAGAAGACAACGACAACACCATTTACTACAACTAGGAAACTTTCATGCTGAGTTGCCAAGTAATTGGCTATAATATAGATGCCTGCAAGGGAGGCTAAAAGCCAAAAGGGAATTTGTATCCCCTTAATCTTTAAAAGATTAATATACTCCCACAGGGCAGTAATCCCAAGCAACGCAACCGAGCAAGCTATAACCCATTGTAATATAGGATTTTGAGCAAAATATATTAAAAAACCAACGACTATTACACTAATTGAGCCAATAAATAGTCGAATTTTTAAATCTACAAAAGATTCCATTAAGCACCTAACCTTCGATCTCTTTTTTGGTACTCTGAAACCGCTTGAAGAAAATCAACTTCCCCAAAATCAGGCCAAAGTACGTCTGTTAGAAAGACTTCCGAATATGAAATTTGCCATAATAGAAAGTTACTCATCCTTTTTTCTCCGCTTGACCGAATCAACAGATCTGGATCTCCGAATGGCGCCGTATCTAACCTGCTTGAAATAAGAGCTTCCGTAAGATCTCCTTTTTGAAGTTTTCCCGCCTGGAAATCCTCTGAAATCCCCACCATAGCTCGCTTCAGATCGTCCCTTCCCCCGTAATTTAAGGCAAGCACTAACTGAATCTTATCCCCTTGTGATGTAGCTCCCTTAGTTTCAGCCAAAGTCTCCTTCAAATCATCTGGAAAAGGGGTCAAATCCCCTATCGATTCTAATCGAATTCCGTTTTTAATCATATTATTCCGCTCTTTCATCAAATAAAATTTAAGCAAATCCAATAATATAGTCACCTCATAATGAGGTCGACTCCAATTTTCTGTAGAGAAAGCGTATACTGTTAACACTTTAACCCCTAACCCTGAAGCTACTTTAATTATTTTAGTTAACGCCTCTGCTCCTCTTCTATGACCCTCTATAATAGGTAAAAATTTCTTCTTTGCCCAGCGCCTATTTCCATCCATGATGATAGCCACATGTTTGGGAATATTTTTTAAAAAATCTTGGTTGCAATTGGAACTCATACAAGAACTTTTCTCTCAAGTATAGCAACTCTCGATATTTTCTTAAAACCTGTAGTGTATAGTTTGCTAGAATATTCAAAATAAGTTAGACTGCTCCATGGCTTAATTTACTAGGATAAGGATTTCGCATGAAAAAGAAGACCAAATGGCAACTCACTCTAATCATCACTGTTCTAGTTCTCACCCTCTATAATATTCTCCCTACACTACTGTTTTATGCAAAGCCCTTGAATCAACCGATAGATGCTGTAGCCTCTACAAAAGTGATCACATCGATGATCAAACGTGTTAATAACCTAGAAGAAGATGCTGTTTCATGGGTTCACTCTTTCAATAAACTTATTGGCGTCCATACAAAAAATGTCCAAATAGTTCGCAAGGCCCCTAGACTAATCAAAGTAGAATTTCAATCTGCTAAAGATGCCGAATCCTTTAGACAACTTCTTCCAAGAGCCGGGAGCTTAATCCCATTCTATCCTGCTATGCTCTCATTAAGTGAGGAGCATCCTGAAGAGATTTCAAATGAACAAACTTCTGCAACAGTAGTTTATGTTCAGAGAATGATTCCTATCCATTTTCATACATTTGAAGCTGACAAGTTTTTTCATTACTCTAAGATGTGCGCAGAAGATGGAACCCTATCACCTCAATATTGGGCACTCTGGGAAGATCGAATTCTAACACTAGGTCTTGCTGTAGGAGGCCCAACAGAGAACAGCGCATTGATTCAATTAGCTAGTCAAAGCGGCAATTTACAATCTAATGATTTCATCTATTTCTTAGCTCAAAACATCCTCTCATTAGACAAAACTCTTGGCGAATACCCTCAAATTGCAAAACGCTTTTACGCCTCCTTTACTAGAGGATTGCAAAACCCAAAGGGATCAGTAGAAACTCTCATTCAGAGAATGGACGAATATAAGGGATCTATTCAGAGAGAAAAAATCGCCCTAAAAGATAAAATGCTCCAAGATAACGCTACTACTCAAGAGATTTCTAATCTTGAAGCTAAAGAGTCAAGAGTTCTTTTAGCCTTAAGTGTTTTAAAGAAAAACAGAGCTGCATTTGTTTCAGAAGAGAGCGCATGGACATCATCATCATTGTCACCTCTGATAGACAAAACATTTTCTCCAAAGACTCTTAGCCTTCAAGAGTTACTCGTATCTAATAATCCGATCATCGATAAGATTTATTTAAATATTTCTGAATCTACCCTCTCTCTAACTATTAAATCTGATATTATCGCACTTAGAGATCGCTTGGAAAAAGACCCGAAAGAGCAATCTCGATACAGCGCTATCAATCAGTTGATCTATGATGAGATCGCCAAAATAAACAGGGAATCGGGAGAGACTCTTCTTCCAGGGCAAAATGAATTCACAATTAAATTATCTGCATTAGCAAATAGCAAGAGTTTTATCACATTAAACTTAAATGCCGTAGCCAAAGCTGAGTATACCCATGTAAAACAAGTTTTACATGACTTCTGGGCACCAAGTAGCCAAGATCTTAAAAGAGAAGCCTACCCAATTCAAGATTGGACCGATTTTCAAAAACTTCCCTCCTCACAAAAAAACTTACGACTCGTTATCTATGCGCCAAGTCTTACTGGCGAATTGCCAGCCACTGGTTTCAAGGCAAACTCAATTTATGTAATAGCAAAAGACCTTGGGAAGATTCTAAAGAAATTCGGGACAGATAAGCAGACAGTCGAGTCTCTGAAAGTTCGAAACGACTTTGAGGCGCTCTCAAAACTCTTAAAAGCTCAAGGTTTCACAGGTTATCCCGGAACAACTTACCCACTGTCTGGAGAATATGCAAACGACTACCTTTTTGAGATTTCAGACTTCTATCTCCCCCTTCTTATGGCTACTAGAGAGAACTTTTCTGTTCAGGGAACGGGACAATTTGCCCTCCTCGAACTCTCAGATGTTCGAGAAAGAATATTAATTCTTAATCAGATTGAAACTAAAATTCATGAAGACCTTCTCAAATGGCAAGATGATTACAATCAATGTCAAGTTGACCCAACTCTGCGTACTAAATTTGATGTACCAAAACCAGTTAAAAATATAATTTTAGACAACTTCTACTTAAGCTTCAAAAAATATTTTCGTGGCGATGAGAGGAAGACTCTTCAATGGGGCCTTGATCTCTCTGGGGGGAAAACAGTTCAAATTGCCCTAACTGATAATAGCAACAAAACCGTCACTAAAGAGAGCGATCTAAAACAGGCGATTAATGAACTGTTTGCTAGAGTCAATAAAATGGGCGTCTCTGATGTCAGCATTAGACAAGAGGGATCTAACATTACTTTAGATTTCCCTGGATCACAAAACATCTCGGCAGCTGAATTAGTTAAAGCCTCCTCAATGACATTTAATATTTTGAATGAAAAATTTGCCTCTGACACATCTACTCCTCTTTCCGCGGAAGTAAATCGATTCCTTCAAGAAATATGGAATGAAGCAATTGTAACAAACAAAAAAAATGTTGAAAGTATAAACCGAATTGCTTGGTCTCACCTTTACGGCGACTCCCTTGACCCAGAGAATGCAACACCTAAAACAGAGACTTCAAAAGCCTTATACGATCAAGGGCTCAGATTTGCTAACCCCCAGAATCCTGATATATCGGGCAATTTTAACGACACTGAATCAAAAATCGCCCTTTTACGTGGAGATAGTTTTGCAGAGTGGAATGGACAAACTCATCCTCTATTAATAGTCTTTAAAAACTACGCCCTCGAAGGTTCTAATCTTGAGAATGTCCACGGTGGCTACGACCCTTCAAAGGGAAATTTCCTCTCATTTGGTGTAAAAAGCTCTTTAGTTCTCTCTGATGGGACGAAAATCTACCCACGAAACAACCTCTATAATTGGACTAGCCTTTTTGCAAAAGATAAACTAGTTGGAACTCCTTATGAAGCCTATACAAAGGGACGTGGATGGCGCATGGCTGTTATTTTGAATGGCAATGTCGTAAGTTCACCCAATCTAGAATCTGCTCTTCGTGAGAGTGGAATGATCACAGGTCATTTTACACAACGAGAAATTAATACCCTTGTTAGCGACTTACAAGCAGGGTCGCTCACATTTACCCCACAAATTCTTTCTGAAAAGACAGTGAGTCCTGACCTCGGATTAAAAGAGCGAACACAAGGAATTACTGCGACTATAGTAGCACTCCTTGCTGTTATTGTCGTAATGATTGGCTACTACCGTTTTGGGGGAGTCATAGCCTCTATTGCAGTCCTAGTGAACTTACTCATTATGTGGGCAACACTCCAAAACATTGGCGCTACAATTACTTTGGCCGGATTAGCAGGAATTATTTTAACTGTCGGTATGGCAGTTGATGCAAACGTTTTAGTCTTTGAAAGAATCCGGGAAGAATTTGAGAAGACTAAAAAAATCTCTACTGCTATTCAATCTGGTTATAAGAGAGCCTTCACAGCTATTATTGACTCTAACGTAACCACAGTTATTGCAGCACTTATACTTCTTAACTTTGATTCAGGCCCCATTAAGGGTTTTGCAGTCACATTGATCATTGGTATTGTATCTTCAATGTTTACTGCACTTTTTATGACGCGCTATTTCTTTAGTGAATGGGTAAAAAATCCAAAGCACAAAGAATTGAAAATGGCTAATCTTATTAAGATAAAAAATTGGAATTTCTTAAAATACGGAAAAGCCTTCCTTGCAATGAGCATTATAATAATTGCTATTGGCTCTTTCACCTTAGTAAGAGAGAAAAACACTATTATGGGGATGGATTTTACTGGTGGATTTGCAGTAAATGTTGAGTTCCAAGGAAATGCCTCTGCAAGTGATTTAGTAAAAAGCACATTCCTCAAACAATCAAACGTCTCAAGTCAGGATTTCCAAATTAGAGAATTTGGATCTTCAAACCAACTTCGAATTTCTCTTGCAAAAACAATGCTCCTGCCAGGAAAGCCTTTCTATGGTATGCCTATTGAAAATCAAGTGGAATTCCCTAAATATTCATATGAGCTGAATCCTCGTCTTGTCTGGCTAGTACAAACATTGGAAAAAGGGGGCCTTGAATTTACCCCTAGCACTTTAGAGAAATTAGATCAAAACTGGAAAAGCATCAGCGGTCAAATGTCTGATACAATGCGAAATAATGCAATCATAGGATTAGCATTAGCATGTCTCTGCATCCTCCTCTACATCACCTTCCGTTTTGAGTTTGCTTATGCAATCAGCGCAACTCTTGGACTCGTATTTGATATTTTGATCACCCTTGCACTATTAGCTCTCCTCCATCTTTTTGGAGCTAATATTCAAATTGATCTAAATACGGTAGCGGCCCTGATGACCATTATCGGGTACTCTCTTAACGATACCATTATTGTGTTTGATCGAATTCGTGAAGAATTAAAACATATGAAGCATTACTCATTCAAAGAGATTGTTAACTACTCCCTCAATGCAACCCTAAGCAGAACATTGCTTACATCTGGTACAACACTTCTCGTCTTAATTTGTCTTGTCCTACTTGGTGGCAAAACATTGTTTAGCTTCTCCCTTATCATGGCAATTGGGGTAATCGTCGGGACACTCTCTACATTCTTCATCGCCTCAACCCTTCTCATTTTCTTCCATCAAAAAGAGAAGAAGTCAGACCATCATGAAAATGGCAACCTAACGCCAAATGGTGCCTCTCACTAATACAAGAATTCACCACAGTAAGTAGAATAACAATTTCTTATTCTACTTACTACTCTCGTGCAACTTATTGATAATAAAATTTTTTCACCACAGAGATCACAGAGGACATAAGAAAAACACAAAGTTTTTTTTTGCGCGTAGCGCCTCTGTGATCTCTATGATCTCTGTGGTAAAAATCTTTCTTTATTTTGATCTTTCCTTTGAGTTTTAAATATTAACCTTACATAATTACAAAAAGGCCTTGATGGCCGAAGTTGTAATATTTTATGACGATAAAACAAGGACAGTCATCTCAAAATCTTCTTTGGGTTTTTCCAAAAGAGGACACAAATCTTATCAAAAGCTTTGTCGCCGAATTTAATATCCATCACGTTATGGCTCAGGTTCTTATATCAAGAGGCTACAGAAAAAAACAAGATGTTCACCAATTTCTTTATGCAAAACTCCTCTACCTCCATCCCCCCAATCTTTTACTAGACATAGACAAGGCTGTAACCAGAATTTACGCAGCTTTAAAAGCAAAAGAGAGGATCATTGTCGTCGGAGATAACGACGTTGATGGGATGACTGGCACAGCCCTCCTTGTCGACTTCCTAAGAACTCTCGGGGTAAAAGCCTATTACTATATACCTCACAGAAGATTAAGTCGGGATGAAATTTTATCAGACGCCTGCGACTATGCTGTAAAGCAGGATTGCACCCTACTAATAACTGTAGACTGCGGAGTAACTGAAGGACCTCAGACAAAAAAACTTGCTGAAGCAAATATCGATTTAATTATCACCGACCACCATGAGCCGACTGAAAAAATAGCTAACTGCATAGCTACACTAAATCCTAAGCTTTTCAATAGCACCTATCCGAATCGTGATCTTACAGGAGTTGGCGTAGCATTTAAGCTTGCACATGCACTAATTAATCATCTTGTTATCATTGGCGATGTTCAGGCAGATCTAATTGATTTAAAAAGGTACCTAGATCTTGTTGCCCTAGGAACAATTGCAGATATGGGCGCCTTAACAGGTGAAAACCGAATTCTTGTAAAATATGGCCTTCAGCACCTTAAAAAGACGCATCGTATTGGCCTTTTAAAATTAATTCATGTCTCTGAAGTAAACCCAGAAGAGATTACTACCATTGATGTAGCCTCCAAGATCGCTCCAAGACTTAATAGCTTGGGACGAATTGGTGACCCGCTAAAAGGGGTTGAACTCTTGCTATTAAGAGATGTCCAAGAAGCTGAATCACTTGCAAATGAACTTGATGTTATGAATCAAGAGAGACAAAAGATTGAACGGAGAGATTCTGAAGACCTTGAGAACTATCTTTTGGAACACCCTGAGATCTTTGACCATAAAGCTATTTTTCTCTCCTCTGAAACATGGCATCCAGGAATCATAGCAATTCTTACAGCGAGACTGAGCAAACTATATAATCGCCCGACTGTCATCATTACATCTGATGAGACCGCATCCAAGGGCTCTATCCGGACCATTACCGAATTCCCAGTTCTCTCTACACTAAAGGAGAATGCAGACCTCTTATTAAGCTATGGAGGTCACGACTATGCTGCAGGATTTACAATAGACCCAAAGAACATCCCTACTTTCAGGGAACGTTTTGTCTTTGCAGTAAATACTAAACTTAAAGAGCAAGATATCTTGCCTAAACTTCGCTTGGACGCAGAGGTCTCCTTCAAAGACCTTACATTTGAATTTCTCGAATCTTTAAGTCTTCTAGAACCTTATGGGATGGAAAACCCCAAAGTTATCCTTTATGCGGTGGCAAAACAAGTCCTCCCTCCCAAAATTATAGGGAGAAAAAACCTTAAGCTCTCGTTAGAAGAAAACGACCGATTTCTTGAGGGGATAGGCTTTAATATGGGACATCGCAAATCAACACTTATGCGAAAGGATCTAAATCTGAGGATCGCCTTCTCACCTCAGGTAAATGTCTACCTGAATAAATCCTCGATACAACTTCAAATTATCGATTTTCAGATACTGCCTGAAAACGAAGAAGAAAATTCTATAGAGTTAATCTCTAAAACCATACCAGTATAAAATAGATGCGAACATGCTTTCCCCCGCCTTCAAAGACAACGCTAAGCGCCCTTGAAAGCATGTCCTACCCACTTATTAACAACAAACTAGAAACTCAGGATTTAAAGCGCTTCAGCTGAAGCATTCTCTTCCATTAGTCTCTTGCTTATGTATTTCTCCTGATATTCACGTACGTCATCCGAATGAACAACCCACGCAGCACCTCTTCGAGTAGCTTTTAACATTCCAATTCGCGTTGCATAATAGATCTTTTGTGCTGGAACACCTAAAATCTTAGCTACCTGGTTGATTGAATGAAAACCTTTATCATTATCAAACAACAGCTCACCATTGTAGAGTGATTTTGCCCGCGAATACTTCTGCCGCCTATAATCTTCTAAATCTTCAAGATCAATTGTCCAACGCGTTGAATCTTTATGAGCCTTAAGCTTTTTTTGCTTAATTGCTACATAAATCGCTTGTCGAGTTACATTATTAAGCCTAGCAGCTTCCGTTATTGAGACAACTCTTTTCTTCTTTAGTAGATCAGACTGCATTCCCATCCCTAGAGATAGATCTTCAGTGTTACCCATTATAATTCCTCCTCATCCATTTTTATCCGGGTTAACCTACCTATTTATTTTTATAATTAGGCCGGTTAAACTAACCCCGATTTATTGGTTTGTTGCGATATTAACGCCCTTTAAGATAAGTTATTGTGACATAAAAATGAATTGATAGCAACGAAAATGCCCGCCAGTGTTGATTTTTTGAGTTTTTTTCTTAATATTTGAATTTTATACAGCTTAAACTTTGATTCTGTTAAACAAAAATTTTAAACAGACTAAAGAACAGTTTTATTCTATTATAGGTAAAATGGCCAACTCTATCAAAATCCTACTCATTTCATTCCTCTTTATAGGACAAAATCTTTTGGGGGCAATTGCACCTCCTAATATATCTCCCTATGAAGCTCATTCAAAATCTGAGGAGATTTTCAAGGCACATGCTAGGCATAAAGAGTTCAATCAAGAAATAGCATGCAGAACACTAATCAATTATTTAGAAGAGCTCGATCCTATAAAATGTTATCTCACTAAAGAAGAGATGCTTGTGTATCTAAACCCCACTCCCGAGCTCTCCACTCGCATCGTTGAAGAGTACAAAAAACAACAATTCACCACATTTCAAGCTATCTACGACTCATTTTTAGCCTCCATCGATAGGAGAAATTCTCTTGAAATCAAGCTAGCGACGCTTCCTCTACCAATCGATGTAAAATCAAAAGACCTCCATGAAGCTGACTGGACAAATGATTCCGACGATTTACTTTCTAGACTGCTAAAAATAAGATCGTTACAGAAAGATTCAGCTGATAAACTAACAACTCAAGAGCAAATCGATATCTTTTTTCAACGAATCACAAAAAGGCGGACCCTTCGAGAAAAAGAGTTTATTGGAACCTGTATCCTCGATCAAAAGAGGGAGATGCTTACCTGCTTTCTGAAAGCTTTAGCTTCCTCATTAGATTCCCATACCATGTATTTTACCCCAGGAGAGGCCAAGCAATTTCTAATCCAAGTCCAACAAAGACTTTTTGGAATTGGGGCACAATTGAGAGACGATCTCAATGGTTTTACTGTTGTTCAGATCGTTGAAGGCGGCCCTGCAAGCCATTCAACTGAGTTAAAAATAGGCGATAAAATCATCGCGGTAAACCATGACCCAATTGCCGGTATGGACATTACAGAAGCTGTAGAACTCATTCGTGGCCCTCAAGGAACATCTGTAATTTTGACAATCGTAAGGGAGACCCCTTCCTCTAAAGAGGAAAAATTTGATATCATCATCATTCGAGAAGAGATTGTCCTTACAGAGAGTAGGTTTTCCTCTCGAGTAGAACCATTTGGAAAAGGAGTTATCGGCTATGTCGCTCTCCATTCCTTCTACCAAGATCCAAAGCACTCCTCATATATTGACCTAAAAAAAGCGATCGATGAAATGAAAGCCAAAAACAATCTTCAAGGGGTAATTCTCGACCTTCGACATAATGCTGGAGGTCTTCTTCCCCAGGCCGTTGAAGTTACGGGCCTCTTTATTCAAAAGGGGGTTGTAGCATCGATTAAAGACCATACCGGCAATATTCAACGTCTCCGCAATCTAAATGAAGAAGTGACCTGGGACGGCCCCCTTATAGTCCTTACGAATAGAACTAGCGCCTCTGCCTCTGAAATTGTTGCCATGGCACTTGCTGATTACGGTAGAGCACTAATCGTAGGTGACGATACCACCTATGGCAAGGGCTCCTACCAAACTTTCACCTTAGAAAGCAACAACCCTGATAAAATCAACCCTCAAGGCGAATACAAAGTGACCCGCGGGGCCTACTACACAGTTGGTGGCGGAACTCCCCAACTAACAGGAGTAAAAGCTAATATCGAAGCACCTGGAATTCTCTCATTTATGGAGGTTGGAGAAAAATTCTCTAAATACCCTCTTGAAAATGACAAAATCACACCCCTCTTTGAAGACGATCTCTCAGATGTCCATCCCCTCTATCGTGTCCGCCTTAAAAAAATACTCGGCAAAACCCTCCAAAAGCCCTCAAATGATCTCCAATCTCTCATCCCAGAGCTTGCCACTCACTCCCAAAGCCGCATCGAAAAAAACCTCAACTACCAAAGCTTTATCAAAGAGATCCGTCAAACCGATCGCTATGAGCTCGACTTCAACCTCATCGGTCAAAACGACCTCCAACTCGATGAGGCCCTCAACGTCATGAAAGAGCTCATCATACTCTCAAACGCTAAGCAGAGTCAGAATTTCGTTCGGTAGAATTAAATTCTATCGAGCGTGATTCAAAAACGAAAACTACAAGCGAAATCAACCTCTTGAAACTATTATTAGATTTTAGTAGACTAGCTAGCTATGGAAGTTCGCACTAGAATAGCACCGTCGCCGACAGGGCATCCTCATATTGGGACACTGTATATGGCCCTCTTTAATTTGATCTTTGCCAGACATCATGGTGGTAAGTTTATTTTGAGGATTGAGGATACCGATCAGACGAGAAGCAGACGAGAGTATGAGACGAGCATTTTTGAATCGCTTAAATGGCTTGGGATTGAGTGGGATGAGGGCCCCGATGTGGGCGGACCTTATGAGTCTTATAGGCAGTCAGAACGGACAGAGCTGTATCAGAAGGCATGTTTTGACCTTTTGCGCGCAGGAAAGGCTTATAAGTGCTTTACAACGCCAGAAGAACTGATTGAGATGCGCCTTGTCAGTCAAAAAACGGGCGGAAAAGGTGGATACGACAGAAGACATAGAAATCTAAGTCCGGAAGAAATTGCTGAATTTGAGAAGAGCGGCAAACCGTTTGTAATTCGTTTAAAGGTTCCCCTCGCTGGAGAAGTTGTTTTTCAAGATGCGATCAAGGGTAGAATTTCAACTCCCTGCAGCGATGTAGACGATCAAGTATTGCTCAAATCAGATCTCTTTCCAACCTACCATTTAGCAAATGTTGTCGATGATCACGAAATGAGAATATCTCATGTAATCAGAGGCGACGAGTGGATCAGTTCAACACCGAAGCATATCCTCCTTTATGAAGCATTTGGTTGGACTCCCCCTATTTTTGCACACATGCCTCTCCTCCTAGGAATTGACGGCAAAAAACTCTCAAAACGGAAAAATCCGACATCTGCCTATTTTTATCGCGACAGCGGTTATCTTCCTGAAGCTCTACGAAACTTCCTTACTTTGATGGGTTATAGCATGGCCGGAGATAAGGAAATTTACAATCTTGATGAAGTAATTCAGAGTTTTGATATTAAGCGTGTTGGAGTATCTGGCGCAGTTTTTGATGTAAAGAAACTGGACTGGATGAATCAACAGTATTTAATTAACTCTGTTAAAGTTGAAGATCTTTGGGGCAGAATTCGCGATTGGGGATTTAATGATGCATTCATGGCAAAACTGATGCCTCTTGTCCACACACGCATTAAAACTTTTGGCGATTTTATCGATCTCTGCGACTTTTTCTTCATCAATCACCTGAAATATACAGAGGCACTCTTCACTCCAAAAGGATTGAAACCAGAAGAATCGGCACAAATCTTACAAGCCCTCATCTGGAATCTTGACGAACTTGAGCAGTGGAACAAAACAAATCTTGAAATAGCTGCTAAACGTCTATCTGAAGTCTTTGGCGTCCATTTTAAACATGTAATAATTCCTATCCTGTTTGCAACTTTTATGGGTAAACATCAAGGCCCCCCTCTTTTTGACTCCTTTGAGATCCTCGGAGAGCACAAAGCGAGAGCAAGACTTCTAAAATCGATTGAGTTTTTAGGCGGTCTTTCCAACAAAAAGATCGAAAAACTTCAAGAGACTTGGCGCGCACAAAGTTGCAACTCGCTTATTTCAAGCAATATAACTTCGCCTGCATCATAAAATTCGCTATTGTGGTAGAATTGGTATCCTAGAGTCTTTGTGCTCAACCGAATCACCCATAATGTAGTTACGCTGGGGAGCACCAGAACTACATGCTGTAAACAAAAAACTTGAAAACAGAATAATAACCAAAAAATTTTTCATATATTTATGACCATACCTTATAAAACAATAAAAACCCTTTATGATCGTCAGAATCCCTATTCAGCTCCTTTAGTAGAGTGCAGGTGTCTGACAAAAATAGGGTCCTCTAAAGAAATTTTGCATATTGTATGTGATTTACGCAACTCCGATATCACATATGAAGTAGGTTCAAGTTTTGGTCTAATGCCGGAAAACCTCTCCCCATATGTCGATGAAGTTTTTAAGCCACTCGGAACGCCTTATAGAAATTTTATGGTTCAAACAAAAACAGGCGAATCACTAACTTTTGAAGACTTTATCACTAAGCATGCAAATCTCTCTCATATCACTTCCCGCCATTTTGGGCTCGTCCAAAAGTATCGCCCCACAACTGCTCTCCAGGAATATTTAGATGATAGCGTGAAATTACGCGCTTTTTGTGAACAAAACAACCTTGCCACATTTCTAACTGCATTCTGGCACCCTTCTGTCCCTCTCCAAGAACTAGTCGATATAATCATGCCTATGCTCCCTCGATACTACTCAATCGCCTCCTCAATGAAGAAAATAGGTGAGTTTGCCCACTTCATGGTAGCCTCATTTTATTATCAAGATGCAGGAAGGGAAAAAGAGAGCATCATGGCAAGTTATCTCAAAACTATCCCCCCTATGACCGGAATACGCCTTTTCCTTCAACCAAATGCCACATTTATCCCTCCAGAAGATTTGACAGCACCTATTATCATGATTGGCCCCGGCACAGGACTTGCATCATTTAGAGGCTTTCTTCAAGAGCGAGATGCTACAAATGCCTCTGGAAAAAACTGGCTATTTACAGGCGATCGTCAAAAAGAATACGACTTCCACTATGGGGAAGAGCTAACGGACTATGTTCAATCAGGCTTTTTAAAACTTGATGCAGCTTTCTCTAGAGACTCTTCTGAAAAAGTCTACGTTCAAGATCTTATGCTCAAACAGAAAAGTGAGCTCTGGACCTGGATTAAAGATGAAAACGCCCATATCTATATTTGTGGCGATGCAAAAGCGATGGCAAAAGATGTACAAAAAACCCTCCACCTCATCGCTGAAAGTGAAGGTCATATGACACCCGAAGAGGCAAAAGTCTTCTTCAAGACTCTTCGCCATGAAAAAAGACTCCTTTTCGACATCTATTAATCCTCTAAGATTTTTCCCCAAGCTTTGCTTGCAGAGAAGCTATACGTTCATTCAATTCAACAATCTGCGCCCTCATCGAAAAAATCTGATCAAATTGCCTATCATTTGCTCGCTGAAGCTGACTACTTTCTCGCGCTAACACTACATTTTCCTCTTTAAGCTCGTCTATTTTCTTGACTAGATCCTTTGACTCTAAAACCGGTGAGTCAACCGATCCTCTTCTAAAACTACCTAAATGCTCCCACTGCTTTGTTGCTACATCTGCAATTGGACTTAATCTTGAACTTAATCCAAACATAAATTCTCCCTTTTTAAAAAAGACAATTTATCAAAACTATTAAAATTTTGCAAGAGTAAGAATACAAAAAGATTGTATGCCAACACCTGCACCAAAATCGCCCAAATTATTGCCTGATGTGCAAGTGATTCCTACCTCTTGAATATCGATATCAAGAAGATTTGCAATATTTGTTCGCATTTGATTCAAGAACGCTTGCATACGAGGTCTTCTACCTTCGATGGTAATTGCAATATGGGCGATCTTTTGCGTGCCTAAAGTTTTTTTTGCCTCTACCAGATACTCTCGACTATTAGTTATACCTTGCTTGCACATCTGAATAGCAATGTCGCCTAAAATATGAACATGGGTAATTGATGTGATCGCATTACAAATTGCATGATAGACTACATCTCCATCTGAATCTGCATCTAGTCCTGGAACATCGTAAAATTCGACGCCACCAATAGTGCAAATTTTATCCCCTTTTTCATTTAAAAATCTGTGACTATCTTGTCCCATCCCAATCTTCATAAAAATTCAGAAACCCCTCTTTTGTAATAAGTATTGTATCTTCGTGGCGATACCCAAAATTTCCTGCTTGGTATAATCCAGGCTCTATTGTTATGACCATTCCTGCACGCAAGATTCTATCCAGGCTAGAAACAAACGGCTCTTCATGGACTTTTTTTCCAACGCCATGTCCGAGATTGTGCTTTCTAAACTCAAAAACTCCCTTTTCTTTAAAAAATTGATCGACTCTTGTCCCAATATCTCCAAAATCGACGCCCGGCTTGCACATTTCTAATGCCAACCTATGAGCCTCTTTTACAATCGTTTCAAATTTCATGTCGCCTTCACTATCAAAAAAAAAGGATCGAGTCACATCACTTGCATAACCATTTAGCATCAGGCCTACATCAAGAGTGACAGCATCCCCCTTTTTTAATTTACGGCCTGTCACTTTGTGATGAGGCGTTGCCGTATGATCACCAAAGCCTACAATTGGATCAAAAGCAGGACCTGTCGATCCCCTTTCATGAATATATTGGAGATATGCATCAGAAATTTCTTTTTCAGAAACCCCTTCTCGAAGAGATCCGCGTATGTATTGTAACGCCTCCGAATTCAACTTTGCACTTTCTTTAAGTGCAGCTATTTCAGCATCATTTTTTACCAAAAAACTCTTCCCTGTCAAAGCTTGCCATGATCAATTTGCCATTTGGAGCATAGAACGGTTCATCCATTTTAAGCGCTTCTAATAAAAGGTATTTGAGGTCTTGCTTGCTCAGTATTTTTGGAGGGCTAAAATTGACCACAATTTTTATAACGCTCTCTAGGCTAAATTCTTTATGAAACTCTATAAGTAGCAGATCGATCACTTTTCGGACCTTATCAAGTGAATAGAGGGGGGATAGCGCCTCAATCATAAATGTCTCTTTGCCAAACGGTCTAATCCCAATTCCTATTTTATTTAAGAGGTCTTCATGCTTGATAATAACCTCTTCATCATTTTTAGAAACCTTAAGTACTTCAGGAAAAAGAAGCTGCTCCATCTCACCACCCTTTCCCTCTTTCAGCCGCCCTAAGATCCTTTGAAATTGGACTTTGCTGTTCAACTTTGCCATGTCGACAAAAACAAGTCTCTCTTCGGAAAAAAAAGGGGGAGGAATTTTCACTATTGCAACATCTTCAAAAAACCCAATTACTTCTATCTCTTCTTGAATTAATCGCTCTTTATCTAGTTCAAACGAGGGCTGATACTCAACTGTAGTCTCTACAAAACAAGGAGCAGGAGCTGGCTCTGGCATCTCAAATCTTGGTAGAATAATTTTTTTAGCCTCCACATAAAAACTCTCCTCAATTGCAGTTTTTACGAAGTGGTGCATTTTTTCCTCTTCGCAAAAACGGACAAAAATCTTTTGGGGATGGACATTGACATCAAGCATATCTGGAGGGACCTCCATCCAAAGGACAAATACCGGATAGTCCTTACTCCCAATTCTTGTCCCAAATCCGCTCTGAATTGCCCTCTCAACTAAATGAGAGACAACAGGACGCTTATTAATTAAAAGATACTCTTGAAGGCGATTTGATCTCACATTCAGAGGGGATCCAATCACACCTCGAATCTTATACCCCTCTTTTTCCCAGAAAATCTCTTTTGTATCGGTTAAAAACTCTTTTCCTAAAACCTCTTCTATCCTCTTCTCACTTTTCTGAGAGGTCGATATAAGTTCTTTGCCATTTGAGTTGAGAGTAAAAGAGACTTCTCTGTGTGCTAGCGAGACTCTGATTAACATTTTTACTATATCTGCCGTTGACTGTGATGCCGATTTTTGAAACTTCTTTCTTGCAGGGACATTATAAAAAAGATCGGAGACTCTAATTGTGGTCCCCGGAGTTCTTGAGAAAGGGTCAGCCCTTAAAATCTTCCCCCCATTACAAATCACCTTAGTCCCAATTGTTCCCTGTTCTGCCGTCTCAAGTTCCAGCTTAGAGACAGCCCCAATTGAAGCTAACGCCTCTCCTCGAAATCCCATACTAACAAGGCTTGATAGATCGATAAATTGTGAAATCTTTGATGTCGCATGCCTTTCAAAACAGAGGATAGCATCATCTCTCCCCATCCCACAGCCATCGTCAATCACCTGAATGAAGAGGTGTCCCCCTCCATGCACATCGACTTGAATTTTACTCGATCCTGCATCGAGTGAATTTTCAATAAGTTCCTTAATCAGAGAGGCCGGATTTTCAATGATCTCCCCTGCTGCAATCTGATTGATCACGGAGTCAGATAATACTCTTATTTTTGCTGGCACTAAATAACTTCTTTGGTTAGATTGCTTATACTGAGAGTAATTCAAAAATGGGGAATTTTCAAGTCAAAACCCCCCAGATTTAAATTAAGCGAAGCTGATGCCGAGCCCGAGTGCTATTTGCACTAGATAAGGGCGAGGCAAATTTAAAGACGGGGATTTATGACGAAGAAAAAACCAATTTTTGATTTACGAGCAGTATAGATGGAATATAAACAAACATGGAATCTCGATCAAGTTCTTCATGGATCGGGCTCATCTTATGAGAAAATTGAAGTAAAACTAGACGCTCTTCTCGACCGTATTAAAAAACTCCCTCTCACCCTTCCCGAAATTTTTTCCCCATTCCAAAAACTTTTAGAAGAGATCCATGAAGCGGGATCACTTATCGCATGCCTTACCTCTACAGACATTTCTGATACAAGAGCAACAAAAGCAGAGGCACAATATCACTCAATATCAGCAACCTTCGAAGGGGCCTCACAAAAAATTGACGCCCTCCTCTTAGCGCTGACTGATAAAGAATTTGATGAACTCTTAAAAAAAGAGGGTGCTATTGCGTTCTCTTTAATGGAAAGTCGAAGGCTTGCTAAAGAAAAGATGTCCTTAGAAAAAGAGCTCCTAGTAACTGAGCTATCTACTTCCGGACATTCTGCCTATACAACTCTCTACTACTCTTTTATGGGAAATCTCACCTTTCCACTTGGCGACAAAGTCTTAAATTTAAGTAAGTTAGAAAAACTCTTTTCTCATGCTGATCGATCCATCCGTAAGGAGGCCTTTGAAAGCATGGAGACCGAGCTCTCCAAGCATGAAGCTATATTTGCCCAAATTCTCAACAATATTGTCGATTTTCGCCTCACCCTTTACAAAGAGAGAAAATGGGATAGCTACCTTCATGAGACACTTGCAAATAATAGAATTGATGAAAAAACGCTTACAACTATGTGGGATGTAGTCTCTAAGAACAAGGCCCCCCTTGTTAAATACTTGAAGCACAAAGCAAAACTTTTAGGACTTAAAAAACTCTCCTGGTGCGATATTGATGCCCCTCTCGGCTCTTTAGAGGAATCTAAAATCCCATGGGAAGCAGGTTGCAAAAACATCATTGAACAATTTAGAAAAGTCTCCCCAAAAATGGCCGCTTTTGCAGAAAAAGCCTTAAAAGAGGGCTGGGTCCACGCTCAACCTGGCGATAAGAAAAGAGCTGGTGGATTTTGTACAGGAGTCCCCCTTTTAAAAGAGTCTCGCATTCAAATGACCTATACAGATACATTTGACAGCCAAAGCACTCTTGCTCACGAACTTGGTCACGCATTTCACTCCCATGTCCTCTACGACAAACCTCCACTTTTACAAAGCTACCCAATGAACATTGCAGAAGCAGCATCGACGATGTGTGAAATGATCGTTGCCGATAGCGCCCTTAAAGCTGCAACATCACCAAAGCAAAAACTCCTCCTCCTCGATGACAAAATCACAAGCTACCTCGCTTTCAACATGAACATCCATAGCAGATTTCTATTTGAGTCAAGTTTCCACGAAAAGCGAAAAGAGGGTTACATCACTCCCGACCAAATTAATGAATTAATGGTTGAAGCTCAAAAGAATAGCTATGCAAATAGTTTAGAGAGCTACCTCCCCCACTTCTGGGCCTACAAAATGCACTTCTACTTCACAGATGCCACATTTTATAACTGGCCCTACACCTTCGGCTATCTTTTCAGCCTAGGGACCTACAACATATTGCTTAATGATGACTTTGAAAACAGATACATTTCCCTACTTAAAGATAGCGGCAGCATGAACATCGAAGATCTTGCAAAAAAACACCTCGGCGTCGATCTCCACGAGCCCGATTTCTGGCAAGGGGCTATCGATCTCCTCAATGCTAATATTGAAGAATTTATTAAAATTCCATCTTTATGATGAACTTTGGATTGATTTTGATGATTCTCTCATCAGCAAAAAAATCGATAAATAACCCCTCAAAAAGTTCGAGCTTGGCTACGAATTGATCGCGCAAGTTGTTTGTTTCGAAAAACTTACTATATTGACTTCCGTCGGCTAATGTTATTTTTATTTTTTGCATATTATTATTTCTTTTTTGTTTATTTTTCCTAATTCTATCATATCTCTACATAAAAACTTGAAATTGGTTATAATTTCCGTTATGGTGAAAAACGTATGAAGATTATATCTACATTACTGACATTAGCTGCTCTTGGTTATGGAGGGTATTGGGTAAATACCAACCATCCTGAATTAAAGGGGCGCGTCCTCGATTATATCAATAATGGGAGCTTCCACACATTGGAGGCAAGATTTACCGCTCAACAGATCATGGAGATGAATCGAAAGATCCTCCTTAAAGATGACAGGCATAAGTTTCTAGAGCCGACTATGAAATTTTCACCCTATCTTTTGATGGAGGTGAAATATACGAATTTTGAAAATCAGACGGGCGAAGGTCTTATTTTATGGGATCTTCTCGATGGTGAAATGGTCCTTAATACCAATCATTGGGAAAAGACCCACGGTTTTGCTGACTGCATCAATGCCTATGTTGAGAAAAATGAATTTAGAGTGATTAAGGCTTTAGCAGAAAGAGGGGGAACCCTTGACCGCGAGACAATATTAAAAGCGCTTCATGTTGAAAATGATATCCTGGGAAATTGGTTAGAGTCGTGTAGACGAAAAAAGATCGTCGTCCAATCGGGCTCACAATACCGTCTCCACCTTCAAAAACCAAGACTTGCTGTCAAACCAGAGACATTTGTTGATGACAGATTGGTGACAAAATCTTGCAACTCTTCAGAGAGACTATCCAAAAGATTTTCACATACACAAATAAGACGAATCACAGAGGCCGCCTTCGGACAAGACTTCGCTGTCCGCAGCACTCTCGCCGTCTACCTTCCGATCTACTGTATCACCATCGAAAATCCCGATGGCTCAGTCCACACATCCTACTGGAACGCCCTCAATGGGCGCCCAATTCCTTTTACTGCTCTACTTGAATAGTTCTTTTACTTTTCTAGACCCTACATTTCTTAAGAACGGGCTCTTTCGTCTTAGCAACCTGATAATATAAACCATCCTCCTTCAACACAATGCGATAACCTTTTTTTGGAGCTGGATACGACTTAAATCCAACCTCGTCAAGAGCAAGCTCCCCCATTTCACTCATTCCCCCGCATAACAAAGCCAAATCTCTATCTTCTTTACTTCCAACAACTATAGAGTATGATCGTGGTCGCATTAACAAGCTTGATGGTGAGCCACTTAATAGAGATGGTAATGGTGGCATTGTTACCTCCCTCTCTAATCTTACAGATCTCTCAACTACATTGCTATCCGCTCTTGGGCATGATTCTGCATTAGATGTTACTTCATCAACTATTTCTTCTAGTTGAAGGGCAGGAGCCCCTAGTAATAATTGATCCCAAAGTGGTAAAGATGAACTTAGCGGTTCCATATTTTCTCCCTTTTTATATGAATGTGGCGGAGAAGTTATCACAACTAAGGTTTTCATTGAAGAGAAATGGCCATTCATTTTACAATAGCTGCTTTACTGGAAAGATGGCTGAGTGGCTGAAGGCACATCCCTGCTAAGGATGCATACTCTATTAACGGGTATCGAGGGTTCAAATCCCTCTCTTTCCGAATAAGACCCCCCTTGAGAACCTTCGTATGGTAGAAAAGAGCATATACGCAACGCCTCCCAATTCCAAAGAATCGGAAATGATGGTACTCGGCTGCATGTTAACTAGCTCAAATTCTTTATCTATTGGCTCTGATGGACTTGAAGATTCTGACTTTTACCATTCTGAACATCAAATCGTATTTAAAGGGCTAAAACAGGCCTTTTCACAAGAGAAGCCGGCCGATGTCCACCTGATTGCAGAAGAGCTTAAACGGATTGGCAAACTCGATCTAATTGGGGGAATCGCTTATCTTACGACTCTTGTTCAATATGCAGGAACCTCTGCTTACGTCGAAGAGTATGTCGAGATCATACGGAAGAAATCGGTCCTAAGACAGATGATTGAATCCTCTAAGGTGATTGAGAAAAAGGCTCTAGAAGAACCCGATGATGTCTATTCCTGCCTCGATGAAGCCCAATCCTATTTCTTTCGAATCAGCCAGAAGGCAAACCCCTCTCTCGGCGTCCATCTAAAAGAGCTCCTTTCAGGAATGAAAGGGGAGACTAAGATGCCCTATCTGAAAGATCTCCAATTAAAACAGGAAGCTTACCATACAAGAGACCCAAATGAACCGATCGTTACAGGCCTTCCTTCCGGATTTACCGATCTCGACAAACTGATAAACGGCTTCAATAAAGCAAACTTAATCATATTAGCCGCAAGACCTTCAATGGGGAAAACAGCTCTTGCTGTCAATATTGCAGAGTACCTTGTTTTCGAAAGAAACCTCGCTGTAGGTATATTCTCTCTAGAAATGACCGCAGATGAGCTCCTTCACCGAATGATTTGCTCTCTCTCAGAAGTCGAATCGGAACGGATCAAAACCGGCTCTCTCGACGGCATGGAATATCAAAGAGTTGTCGAAACAGTCGGACGGATGCAGACTCAGACGCTGATCATTGATGATCAGCCAGGCCTTAAAATCACCGACCTCAGAGCCAGAGCAAGACGTCTAAAAGAGGTCTTTGACATCCAATTCCTCGTAATTGACTATCTACAGCTGCTTTCAGGGTCTAAAGGCCATTTTAGCGTCGATAACAGACAGAATGAGATCTCCGAGATCTCCCGAATGCTGAAAAACCTAGCTAGAGAGCTGATGATTCCAATTCTGTGCCTCTCCCAGCTTTCTCGAAAGGTAGAAGACAGAGCCGGCCACAGACCGATGTTAAGTGACCTTCGCGAATCTGGCTCCATTGAGCAAGATGCCGACATCGTAATGTTTGTATTTAGAAGAGAGTACTACAACTCTAACGACAAACCGGGCCTTGCCGAAATCGTCGTTGCGAAGAACCGTCACGGCGGCGTTGGCGATGTAGAACTCGCCTTCCGCAAGAAATTTGCCAAATTCAGCAACTATACAAGAGACAGTTCCTCATCCGACAAAGAGTCCGAAGACGCCTTCTCAGCCTTCACCCCTAGATAGCTTTACTTTTTATACAATCAGCAACCTTAGACGCGCCAATAGAGACGACAGCGTTAAGAACACTCCAGCCCCTTGCTAAAAGCGGCCCTACAATTGGGACTATTTTAAAGACCCCTCTAATAAATAACCTTATCAATTGAGCTAAATCCCCAACGCTATCTGTAAGATCTTTCCACGAGCGACGATAAATTGAGAGGCCAAGGCCAGAAAGAATTACAAATGGAGTGGAAATGAACAAAGTAGCCCTTACAACACTTAATGTCAACGCTCTTAATGGCTTAACCACCAATATCTTAAGAAGCTTTTTTGGCTTATATATTTTTTTAAGCTCATCTATTGGATTTTTACTAGACCCAACACGTTCCATTAATTTAACAATTTTAACTCTATCCCCTTCAGGAGCGGTTCTATCTATCAAGTGATGTTTTTCGAATAAACTATCAGCCCTCTCTTGATCACCAACACGAGTACTAATAGCAGAATAGACACTTTTCATCGATTGAACGCAATCTGTTACTAAACTCATAATAAACCACCATTTTTGATTACTTATGCAACCATATTATAATTAGAATATTTAAAAAACAATCATTAAATTTTTTTTATAACCTAATTATAGATAAGCAAGTGCATTAAAAAATATATTTTAATATGATGGCATTGACTTTAAGGGGCGATATTGAGTATACTAGCCCCTGTATTTGAGAGGTATTCATGTCATCTGTAAAGAAAAAAAGAAAAATCAAAATGAATAAGCACAAACGTAAAAAAAGAAGTCGTGCGAATCGCCATAAGAAGTCTTAAGGCTAAATGGATTCCATGTGGTCCTATCCCGAAGAATTTGACGTCATTGTCGTAGGTGCGGGTCATGCCGGTTGTGAAGCAGCGTATGCAGCAGCTGGTATGGGAATGCGCACCTTACTCTTAACTATAAATCTAGATGCTATCGCAAAAATGAGTTGTAATCCTGCTATTGGCGGGACTGCAAAAGGGCATATTGTCCGTGAGATTGACGCTTTAGGCGGCATCATGGGCAAAATAGCCGATCGCACTGGCATTCAATTTCGGATGTTAAATCGTTCAAAGGGTCCTGCCGTATGGTCTCCAAGAGCTCAATCAGACAAACTCGCCTACAGCATTGAGATGACAAAGGTTTTGCAAAATAAGGAAAATCTTTTCCTTATGCAGGCTACTACCACCCGCCTTGTTATTGAGGGAGGGCGTGTGGTTGGGATTGAGACGCAAGAAGGGATTGGGTTCCGAGGAAAAAGTGTCATTCTCTCTTCTGGAACATTCATGAAAGGGATTATCCATATTGGTGATGTCAACTTTTCAGGCGGAAGGGCTGGAGACAGAGCTTCAATTGGCCTATCAGATCACTTAAGAGATCTTGGTTTTGATTTAGGGAGATTAAAGACAGGGACGCCACCAAGATTAAATAGTCGTTCAATCGACTTTTCTGTAATGGAAGAGCAACCAGGTGAAGACGATGTCTTTTTCTCTTTCAAAAGGGAGAAGAGGCTATTGCCACAAGCCTCCTGTTATATCACTTACACAACTCTACCTACAAAAGAGATAGCCCTTAAACATCTCAAACGATCTGCAATGTATTCTGGAGCAATTACAGGGGTAGGCCCCCGTTATTGCCCCTCTTTTGAAGATAAGGTTGTCCGATTTGGTGAGCGCGATAGACACCAAATTTTCTTAGAACCTGAAGGTCTTACAACTAACGAGATCTATGTAAATGGAATTTCAACATCTCTCCCATTTGATGTCCAACTAGAGATGATCCGGTCAATACCAGGACTTGAAAAAGCTGAGATTACTAGGCCTGCTTATGCAATCGAGTATGACTATGTGAAGAGCGGTCAACTTGGAATGACTCTTGAAACAAAATCTATAGAGGGCCTCTATTTTGCAGGACAGATCAACGGAACAACTGGTTATGAAGAGGCTGCAGCTCAAGGTCTAATTGCAGGAATCAATGCATCTCTTAAAATTCAAGGCAAGCCGCCGTTTATTTTAAAAAGATCTGAGGCTTACATCGGGGTTATGATTGAAGATATCATCTCCAAAACTCTTGAAGAGCCGTACCGGATGTTTACAAGTAGAGCAGAACATAGACTTTTACTTAGACAAGATAATGCAGATCTACGCTTAGGCAAATATGCTTATGAATTTGGCCTTATTGACGAAGAATCCCAAAGAAGAGTTCTCCATAAAAAAGCGGTGCTCGAAGCCGAGTCTATTCGTTTAAAAAACACTACAAAACATATAGAAGGGAGGGTGATCTCACTTAAGTCACTCCTTTCAAGACCTGAAGTCACATATCAAAATTTAATAAAAGAGATGCCCGATCACTTTTTTGATCACGGAGAGGAAATCAACACTCAAATCGAAATACTGATTAAGTATGAAGGGTATATACTGCGGCAAGCAAAAGAGATAGAAAAACTGCAAACTTTAGATCCGGTACAAATCCCGAAAGATTTCGATTATTCTAAAGTGCTTAGCCTAAGTACTGAATCCCGAGCAAGGCTGAATAAAATTAGACCTGAAAATCTAGGGCAAGCCTCTCGTCTAGAAGGGGTTTCAATTGCAGACATATCAATTCTATTAATAGCCTTGAACTAGCAACTTGCGTTAATAGCATTTTCTATGCATAACCAGATCATCAGGGTGTGGACACCCTCAAACTGATTATTGTACTGACTATCAAATGGTTGAAGAAAACAGACCTCAAAATCCGCTCATCTTACTTATTACTGATTCTTCCTACTATCCTGTCTTTTTTCGTCATCATCTTATAGATTATCAAACTTCGGTAATACCCTCATCATTCACCATTAAAGAGATCGAAAAAATATCTCCAAACTATATAGTAATTGATGATCAAAATCTTAAAGATTCTATTTTAACTATTTGTCTAAAAATTGGAGAGCAGAAGAGCTTTCACCACATTCCCCTCCTTGTAATTTCGGGGAACCTAAAAAAGCCCTACCTCAAGCAATTAACAGAGCTCGGTGTAAACGGAGTAATTCAAGAACCTCTTAATGCAAGCGATTTAATCACCCAAATTACTAGTGCCAAGCAATATAATAAGGTCGAAGAGAAGCTTGATTCAATAGCATTCTCAATTATTGAACATTCTTCTTCTGCAGACCTTAGGCAAAGACCCCTTCTAAATAAAAATCTCCTCGATCCGATATACAAAACAATTAAAGAAAAAAAAACACTCTCACTTCTTGCAGTAGCAATTGAGTACAGTGACAGGCACGAATTTACAGAGCGGCAAATCACAGAAACAATCAAGCGGGTGATAAAAGAGAGCTCTCCTCTCCTCTCACTCGGTGGTGGAAAATATCTCCTCGTCCTTGATCAAACAGGTTTAAAAGAAGCTACCTTTATTGCAGAGACTCTAAGAGATGTAATTGATCACACAATGCACATAACAATTGCTATTGGAATTAGTAGCCAAAAAAAACCCCCATATGCAAATATCCACGATATGATCTTTGATGCAAAAAAAGCCCTCCTTAACGCCCAAAAAAAGGGGACCTCAATTGAAATTTCTCTTTAGCCTATTATTTTTTATTCAGCTAATTTTCATACCTCTTGCAGCCGATGATCAAGGCCCCCTCTATTCAGAACAAACTGCAGGATCGTTTAAGCAAGAAGAAGCTACTACAAATGCCGGTGTCTTTAAGGACATATCTAATAATCTGGCTAGCAATGCCGGAACAAATACAGGGCCAGGCTCTCAAAACAGCGGCACATCTGATGTGATGATTGTTGATCCTAAAATTGTCTCAAAAGATTGGCACGATGCATTTAACTCACTAAAATCAAAAAAACTAAGCGATATTATTTTTGTCTTACGCGACAATTCTCAAATTGCTGACGTCTCCGATGTCGAAGTTTTGCCAGGCGGCTATTTGATGCTCTTTTCTCTGAAAACAGTTCAAGGTCTAAAATATAAAATTGTAAAAACAAGCGACATCACCTCAATCTCCTCCAGATAACCCACTTTACATACTTAAAATCGATGCAACATATTGGTAATAAAAAAATTTCTTGCTTACCCTGAGCTTGAATAAGGCAATAGCATGACTGTTAACATATTAACATTTTATAATTTAAATATACTCGAGCAGTTGCGCATTGAAGAGGGGTTGCTGCGGACGGATCGGGAGAATTGGGTTCTTATTAACATAGGCTCTCCAAAGGCGATAGTTATGGGGATCTCTTCAAAACCGGAAGAAGTTGTCAATCTACCTCTCGCTTTAAAAGATAATCTTCCACTTATCCAAAGATTTAGTGGGGGTGGCACTGTAATTGTTGATGAAAACACCCTCTTTGTCACATTTATTTTTCAAAAAGAGGCCCACAACTTTGATCTTCATCCAAAAGCAATTCTTGAATGGGCAGGATCTCTATTCAAAAAAGGACTTAACCTCCCTGAATTCTCAATTCAAGGGAATGACTTTGCCCTCCAAAATAGAAAAATTGGCGGCAACGCCCAGTATATAAAAAAAGATCGTTTCCTTCACCACACATCCTTCCTCTGGGACTTTACCCCATCCAACATGTCCTACCTCCTCCATCCACCAAAGGAGCCGGCCTATAGACAAGGACGCCCCCATCTCGATTTCATCACACCCCTCTCTCCCCATCTCTCAAAAATAGAATTTGAAAAGAGACTTATTACATCCCTTTCATCTACCTACACAACAATACTAAATCCTCAAGTACCCTACTTTCCTGAACACCGCATATCAACTATTTTATTCACTGAATTATAAAGGCTCCATAAAGACAAAGTGATTGCAAATTAATTTAAGTCTCTTGTATGCTTCGTGCATTCAACTAAATTACGAGGAAATATATGTCATCTATGTCAGTTTTTAATTTACCCACAACAGGAAGAGATTTTATTGATCTTCAATTAGGGCTATATTGCGTTCCTCTTTTAGGCGATATTCTTCGAATTGCAATGGTAGTGAATACATTCAAAACATTATCTCTAGTATCTGAATTATCACCAGATGATGTTAAATCGACTCGAATCGACATCGCAAAATGGGTAA
Organism: Chlamydiota bacterium; assembly: GCA_947478685.1. Taxonomy (GTDB): domain Bacteria; phylum Chlamydiota; class Chlamydiia; order Chlamydiales; family 2-12-FULL-49-11; genus VGMD01. Next base: position 44,448 of record CANJWO010000001.1, read on the forward strand.
TTGGAATGATTCCAGCAGCTATCATTGGCGCTATCTGTCCAATCACAGGTATAATTTCAGTAATTGTAGGCCTAGCCGCAATTTTTTCTACACTGGCTGAGCAAACTTCTATTCTTACTCATAAGACACTTGAAGGTCGCGTGACATCCCCTAGTTTTTAGTAGGCTTTTTTAAAAAACAAATATATTAAAAGGTGAATTATGAATTGTCCCGAAATGTTAAGATCAGCTTTCACAAATTTTAGCTTTACAACACCCTCAGATAAATTTTTGGATGGAAGAACCGTCCTTTATTGCATCCCTGTTATACGTGATATCATGAGAATTGCAACTGCATTCTCAAGTATAACCCAGGAAAAGACTTCTTCAGATGCACTTCCTAGCGACTATGAAGTTAAAAGAGATTGGAAGGATATTGCGAAATGGATTGCAGGTTCTTTTGTAGCAGGCATCATCCCTATCTTTTTTCTCCCCTATATCGGAGTAATTAGCGCAGTAGCAACCCTATTTGCTTTAATTGCAACAGGATATCAGCGAAAAGACGACTTCCGCACTTTGACCCCAGGTCGAGTATTGGACCTCTGGAACGCAAAAGCTCCAGGCGCTGCCTAGGTTTCAGGTAGCCCGATAGTGATGTTGAAGAACTCCTTGGTCGTATCACCACCCATTTGAGCAATCGATTGGGTGAGTGGAATTTTCTTAGGGCAGACCGCTTTACAATTTTGAGAGTTTCCACATTCGGAGACCCCCCCTTCACCCATGAGAATTTTGAGGCGATCTCTTTTTAGCACAGCCCCAGTAGGATTTGCATTGAATAATTTAACCTGATTGATCGCGGCAGCGCCGATAAATTTGGAATTCTTATTGATTTGTGGGCAGGCCTCTAGACAACAGCCACAAGTCATACAGGTCGATTCGACATACATCGCCTCTTGTTTTAGAGGGGAAATTTTTGGACCAAATTCATCTGAATGGTATTCGTCTATAGGGACCCATCCTTTTATCTTCTTGAGGCTTTCAAACATAGAGCTTCTATCGACAACGAGATCTCGAATGAGGGGGAATTTTGAGAAGGGTGCGAGGGTGATTATCTCTGATCCATTCTCAAAGATGAGATTTTCAATGAGGGCTGAACAGGCTTGTCTCGGGACTTTATTGATAATCATTGAGCAAGAGCCGCACACTTCTTCTAAGCAGGCCATTTCCCAAACAATCGGCTCAACTTTCCTCCCCTCTTTTGTAACAGGATTTTTCTGAATTTCCAGAAGGGCTGATATGATATTCAGGCCGGGCTTTCGGTCGAGCTCAAACTCTTCCCAGTATTGTTTTCTCGGATTGCCTCGATAGATCCTTAGAACAAATTTACCTTCTTCCATAATCCTTCTCCGTGACTAAAGGAATGTTACATGGAATATTCTCCAATTTTGGTGTAATCCTTTTTGCCTTCGTATAATCCCTTTTTACTGGGGCCAAGTGTCTAATGTCAATAGGAAGATAGGAAATTTTTGGCTCCCCGGAATTTGGCTCGTAAGTTGCGACCGTGGTTTTTAGCCAATTTTCATCATCTCTCTCTGGAAACTCTCTTTTATAGTGCGAGCCTCTAAATTCATCTCTAAGTAGCGCCCCTTTAGTAATCGTCATTGCTACATCGAGCATCGGCCCGAATTGATTTGCAAACTGGTAGGTCTGGTTTAGATGAGCCCCCTTATCATCGAGAGATATCTTTTTAAATCTCTCTTGAAGCTCTTTGATTTTATCAATTGATTCCTTCAACCCTTTATTACTTCTAACAACAGTGCAATTTGAGACCATCATATTAGCAAGTTCGTCATGAAGGGCGTGGACATTCTCTGTTCCACTCCTTCCCAAAAGATCTTGTTTAATCGCAAGCTCTTTAGCTTCAGCCTCTTCAAAGCACCTTCCACTGATATCATCGTACCGCTTCTTCAAATCATCAATGAACCAGTACATTTCATTTGCAGCTACCATGCCACTATAAATGCAAGAGAGGAGCGAGTTTGCCCCTAAACGATTTGCTCCATGATATTCGAAATCGCATTCTCCAGCTGCAAAAAGGGCTGGCATATTGGTCATGTGGCGGTATCTTTCGAACCTGTCAGGATCACAAGTTGCAGGCCAATCGACCCAAAGTCCTCCCATCGTATAATGGACTGCAGGGAAAATTTTCATCGGAGTGACCCTTGGATCATCCCCCGTAAATTTTTGGTAGATGTCTAAGATTGATTCAAGCTTATGATGAGTCTTCCCATCAAGATGGGTCACATCTAAATAGACCTGTTTTTTCCCATCGATACCAAGACCTGCATCGACAACTTGTATGATATATCTTGCTGCAACATCGCGCGGCACTAAATTACCAAAAGCAGGAAAGAGCTCTTCAAGAAAGTACCACGGCTCGCCAGTCTTGCCGCAGACTACCTCTTCACCATTTGGGCCAACTATTTTTTTTGTCTCATTGCCAATAACCCAAATTCTCCCCCCCTCTCCTCGTGCCGACTCAGACATAAGGCGGAGCTTATCATTTCCAGGTATTGCAGTTGGATGAATTTGAATGAACTCCGGATTGGCAATATTTACCCCTTGCTTATAGAGCCTCCCATTAGCAGCGCTTGTACAAATAGTAGAGTTAGTGGAATATTTGAAAATTACACCGAGGCCACCCGTAGCTATTAACACAGCATCCGCCCTAATTGTAGTCAATTTTGCGTTATATAAGTCCATGATCACAGCACCTCTACAGATCCCATTTTCATCAACCACTGCTCTTAAAAACTCGTGATGTTCAAATTTTTCTACTCTCCCTTGAACCTCAAACCTTCTCACTTGCTCATCTAATGCATAGAGGAGCTGTTGGCCAGTTGAAGCCCCGGCAAATGCAGTTCGTTTATAGAGAGTCCCGCCAAATCTTCTAAAATCAAGACTTCCATCCATTTTTCGATTAAATGGAACACCTATTCTATCGAGCATCCGAATCAGCGCTGGACCATTATAACACATCTCAAGAACAGGAGGTTGATCTGCTAAAAAATCGCCCCCCTTAATCGTGTCATAGGCATGAATTTCTGGAGAGTCTTCTTCCCCCATCAAATTGACCGCAACATTGATCCCCCCTTGAGCGCAGACAGAATGAGATCTCTTCACTTTAACAAGTGAGATCAATTTTACATTGACTCCTAAGTCACCTAAGCGCATTGCAGCACTTAATCCCGCAAGTCCTCCACCGACAACAACTACTTCTTTTGGTCTCGCCATTATCTATCCTAAAAAGTAGGTTCCCCAAATTGACATCATTCCTAAAAGACCTAAGACAAACATAAGGCCAACGCAGACTGTGACACTTTTAGACTGAGCTTTTCCTGATAAAATCAGACCCCATGTAATTAAAAATGTCCAAAGACCATTAAATCCGTGAAATACTGCAGCAAGGACAAATATTGTGTAAAAGGCACACATCCATGGATTTCTAAACGTCTCTCTGACACTGATTAGCTCCAAGTTTCCAAAGCTTTTTGAGACAGCCATAACTTGATTATTTTTCAATTTTCTGCTCTCAAGTCCCTTCACATGCTCTTTTAAAAAGTCACTTTTATGTAGACTCTGATAGATCATCCCCATCTCAGGGTCGTATTCTGAGATCGAAGAAAGCTCCTCTTTCCTCTCTTGAAGTCTACTTTCAACAAGCTGAATTTTCTGTTCAATCTGAGTTAGCTTTCCCTTTTCCATTTCAATTGCATCGGTGCAATAAAGCTCAACTCCCAAGCGATTCGCAAGCCCATAGAGGCCTTGATCTAGTCCAACTGCCAAGTAATAGTTATTCTGATATTTGTAAGGATAGTCGACAACTCTCATCTGAACTACATGAAGGACAATACCGATTAGGAGAACCCAAGCGCTCATCCTTTGCATCGTATAAGCCTTATTTCTACCCGTTTTGATCAATGGAGTACTACCATCAGATTTGAACGCATTCGACTTACTCTTCATCATGTACATAACGCCCCAAATCGCATGATAAGCAATTGGCACGCCGAGCAACACAATTTCAATTACATTCAAATAGGGAAGATTCCTCAGAAAATCGACACTCCTCACAAACCACAAATCACCATTGGTGAAAAATAGCGCCATCTGCGAATTTGTAAATAGATGCTCCATTAGAAAAATCAGAAACCAAAACCCCATCAGAGAATGTATCCGCCTAAATAAAAACTCTCTTGGTGCCTTTATACTTTGAATCGCCATAGTCATCCCCCTAGCTCCTTTTTCGCCATGATATCTTACAGTCGCATATATATTGAATAAAATTTAAATATTAAAAAAGTCGCAGGCATTTTGTGTAGTCACAGCACAGACTTCTTCAAGAGAGATCCCTTTGACAATAGCAATTGTTTCTGCGACTTCGCAGACGTTTGCTGGTTCATTGATTTGGCCCCGCTTGGATTGGGGAGCAAGATAAGGCGAGTCTGTTTCGATGAGTAGTCTGTTTAGAGGGAGCTCTTTGATTACATCACGCAAGCCGGAGCTTTTTTTGAATGTGGCGATGCCGCTGATTGATATGTACCAGCCGCGTTCTAGGCAAGCTTGAGCTTGGATTAGATTTCCAGTAAAGCAGTGAAGAACGGCCCGGATATTTTGAGGAAAGGTGAAGAGATCAGAAAATGCATCGTCGCCACGGCAGTGGATTACAACGGGAAGATCTACTGATAATGCTAAATCGAAATATCTATTAAGAAACTCTTTCTGTACATCTTTCTTGGAATGTTCGTAGGTGTAATCGAGCCCGACTTCGCCGACAGCAACAACTTGCTTTTTTTTAATCGCCTCCGCAAAGTAGGAAAAGTTTTCTTCCCCCTCTTTTTCAACATCGTGAGGCGTTGTTGCAACTGTATTAAAAATCTGGTCTGGATATCTTTTTTGCAGGTCTAATCCTCTATCAAAGGTTAGGCGATCAGTATTAATATTGACGATCTTTGACACTCCTGCATCAAGCGCCCTTTTAATTATTACATCAACATCGGGATATAGCTCTTCAGAAGTTATGTGGGCATGTGAATCGATCTTGACAAACGGCTCTTTTTTCATGTATGAATTAACCTATGTACACACTTGGTTCTAATGTAATATTTCAAGCTTATGCTGAATCAGATAGTTTTGGCAAATCGATTTTTATCGCCCTTTTTATCCTTTCGTTTGTGATCTGGTTTGTCCTTATTCAAAAGGTCATTCTTTTTCAAAAGTGTCGCAAAGCTGCTAATAAGATGCAAGAGACGATCAAATTAAAGCAATCTACAGTCCTTCAAGTTCCAGCAACAGAACTATCTCCCGCAAGCCCATTTACGAATATCTATTTGGCGTTAAAAGAAAAGACGGTGGAGCTCCTAGATAAAAATATTTTTTTTGTAAAAAAAGAGAATGTCTTTTTATCAGATGCCGATATTGATCTCATCGAAGCTTTCACAATTAATACCATTTGCAAAGAGTCAAAAAAATTAGAGAAAAATCTGTTTATCCTCTCTACATCAGTATCACTTGCCCCATTTATTGGGATACTTGGAACTGTTTGGGGAATTCTTATTTGCCTTGGAGAGATGCAAAAAGGGGGAGCTGTCCATTCCAACACACTAATTTTATCAGGTCTCTCGATGGCTCTTGCCACTACAGTTTTAGGGCTTGTCATCGCAATTCCAGCTCTTATTGCCCATAGCTACTTAAAAAATTCTCTCAAAGGTTTTCAAACTGAAATGGAAGACTTTAGCAACTTGCTCATCTCAACAATAGAGTTACAATATAGAAAAGTATCAGCGACATGAGAAAACGTATCCATTTTCCTGATTCTAATGATGATGGAGAGTTAATTAACTTAACACCACTTCTTGACGTCCTATTTCTAATTTTGGTTTTTTTTATTCTTATCGCACCCCTCCTTGATTTTGATCGCCTTGAACTAGCTGCATCCTCCGATAACAAGCAAGAACTCTCCCCTCTCAATGAAAATTCCCAGATTAAAATTTATGTTCAAAAAGATAATTCTATTTGGCTTGGCACTCATGCTGTCTCTTTTTCTGATCTATCGATTGCCCTTGATCAATATTACAAAAGCTTCCCGAGCGATATCCCTCAACTCTATCAAGATCAAAATGCATCATTTGGCACCTACCAAAAAATTAAAAACCTAATTGAATCGATCGGCTTTGAACAGTTAGACGTGGTATTAAAAACTGAATAACCAATACACATAAATGAAAAAAGAAATTTTCACCACAGAGATCACAGAGGACACAGAGACAGAAAAGAATAAAAAAGTTTTTTTGCGCGCAGCGCCTCTGTGTCCTCTGTGTCCTCTGTGATCTCTGTGGTAAATATTTTTTTACAAGGTGATCATAAATTATGTCGATAGTGGTATCCACTTATTATTTAGGTATGCTTCAATGAAACCCCTCTCTTTAAATTCTAAAATTTGGGTTGCTGTAGTTATTGTACACCTAATCGGGATCATATTTATTTCGACATCTACAGTTAAAGAAAAACCACCCCAAAAAAAGCTCCATATTGTTACAAAGCATTTTACCCCTAAAACAGTCGTACCTACCTTAGTCCATAAAATTGAAAAGTCATCTCCCCTTCCCCCTCTTCCAAAAAAACCCCTTCAAAATAAAATTGTCCCTTTGAAAAAAGCCCCTCCTCAAGCAAAAGCTAAACCACCTCAAAAATCTTCCAAGCAAGTCTTAAAAAAAATTGACCAGAGACTTGCAAAACCCCACACGCCCCCTCCGAAAGCACCCCCACCTCAAGTAGTAGAAATAGCACTCCCCTCCTATGTCGACTCTGCTTGCCTAATTTTTAGAGACGCACTTCTTCTTCCCGAAAAAGGGCAAGTAAAGCTCACAGTCTCAATGGAATCAAATGGTAAGATTGGCAAAATGGAGATTGAAACATTTGAAAGTAAGAAAAATCTCGAGTATTTGATGGCCATCTTACCCACACTCTCCCTCCCTTATCCTGAAAAAGGAAAAGAGATCAGCTTTACTGTTTTGTTTTGCAATGATTAGCTGGATATTGGTAAATTAAATATAAAACATACCATTCTTGAGAGACGAAATGATACGCCATTTACTATATTCTTTTGCAATGATTACCTGTCTATTTAGCGATGAAGTTGTTGTCCATCTTCAAACTGATGTTGGGGGGACATCTAATATTTATTTAGCTGGTATACGGCCACTTGAGACCTCTTATGAGCAGGCTATTAATGACACATTAAGGACCGATCTTGGAATGTTTGAAAAAGCTAAATTGCTAGAGATCAATGAATCAATGCAGTTTTATGCTCACAATTCTGATCCAGCTGTTGCCTTTCAAACAGCTACTTGGCGAAGCTTAAATACAAAATTTGTTGTTGTCCCTAAAATAGAAAAACAGATGCTTCACATCCAAATTTTTGATGTCAGTACAGCAACACTAAAAACATTAACTCCAATTCCTCTCACTCAAAACATTTCGAAGGATTTACATAAGATCCACAGGGCATCTGACCTTATCTGTAAGCTTGCATTTGGCAGCGGTGGAATTGCATCTAAAAGAATTCTTTATTCGTATCAACCTAAAAGTGTAAGTGATGAAAATGAAGCGTGGCGTTCCGAAATATGGGAAATGGATTACGATGGAAGAAATCAAAAACAGATCACCGGGGAAGAGAGCTATTGCATTACCCCAGCATTTATTCCGAATCCAAATCATCCCGAAAATTACTCCTTCTTATATGTAACTTACAAACAAGGTCCTCCACGCATTTATATCTCCTCTAGAAACAGACTGAAGGGGGTCCCTCTCATTCCACTTAGAGGCAATCAACTGCTCCCTACTCTATCACTAAACCAAGACAAAATTGCTTTTATTTCAGATGCAAGCGGGAGGGCAGATCTCTTTATTCAACCCTATCATCCTGAAAAAGGGGCAATTGGAAAGCCTTTTCAACTCTACTCTTTTCCAAGTAGCGTTCAAGCCTCTCCCTCTTTCCATCCAGACGGCTCCAAATTAGCATTTGTTTCAGATAAAAACGGGACTCCAAAAATCTATATTCTTGATGCAGTTATTCCCGCAAATGACTCTCTTCAAAACAGAAAAACGCCTGAACCTAAGCTGCTTTCAAAAACAACACCGAGCAGCACATCTCCTAGCTGGTCACCTGATGGAAAAAAAATCGCATTCTCTGCAAAAATAAATGGGGTGGGACAAATTTGGATCTATGATATAGAACAAGGTGAGGAGAAACAATTGACAACAGGTCCCTGTGATAAGGAAAATCCTTCATGGGCATCCAACAGCCTACACCTAGTCTATAATACGACCTCTCCTACACATGATATTTATATGATTAACTTAAACAATCCTTTTCCCATCCGCCTTACAGAAGGCCCAGGGATTAAACATTACCCCGTATTTGAACCGTGAGGAAGATGATGAGACATTATAGATTTTTAAGTTTAATTGCTGTTTCTTTGATCACGTCAGGTTGTACCACAACATTAGCTAATATGTGGGAGAGCACAAAGACCGGCATTCGCGGCGCTAGCTATGCAAGCAAATCACTTATTTCAAAAGATCCAAACTCAAGACTTGTCTCTACAACAGCTGAGTTCTTTGGATCTCTTGAACCTGAATTTATCCCTCTAAATGATCAAGATATTCAATCCTACATAGTCTCACAAGCAAAAGAAGTCCCAGGACTTCCAGGAGGAGCTATTCCAGGCATTAACGCCTTTCACTCCCCCTCTAAAGCCCTTAGCTCCACATTTACCAAGATCTATTTTAATACAGATCAGCACACTCCAAAAGACAAAGATAACCTTCTAGCAATCCATAAAATGGCCGTTTTTCTAAAAAAACATCCCTCTGTCTACCTGTTTATCGAAGGGCATACTGATGAAAGGGCACCTGAAGCATACAATCTTTCCCTTGGAACCAAACGGAGCAATTGCGTAAGAAACCTCCTCATCAAAGAAGGGGCAAGTCCCGAGCAGCTTTACACAATTTCCTATGGCAGAGAGAGACCTGAAACTATCGGTCACAGCGAAAAATCTTGGTCCAAAAACAGAAGAGTTGCCTTCAAACTATACGACAAAGAAGGCAAACTGTGAAATTTTTAGCTTTTTCATCTCTACTAATATTAACTGGTTGTACGACACTTGGCACGGCTCCACAATCGGAAAAATACCAGATGGAGATGACCCTTCACAAAACAAGGGCCGATCTTGAAGAGGCTAAACATGACCTCCACACATTAAAGATGGAACTCTCTATTTTAGAAGGGAAAATGGTCAATCATGAAGATCAGATGGCCTCAATAAAAAAAGAGACATTTGATCTCCATCAGACTAAATTAGAAAATTGTCACGTTCAAATTCTTGGTCTAGAACGGAAATTCACCCTATTAGAAACAAAACAAGAAGAGATCTTCCTCGGATTCCAGAAAATAGCAAGCGTATCAAACGAAATGTCAAAAGCTCTCGCCCAAGGAAAAGAGAAGATCAATGAATTAGAGAGATCCCTTGCTACTCAATGCAAAACAGCAACAGAGCTCTCCAAGAAAATGACCCTAGCTCTAGATCAAACAACAAAACTTGAGTAATAAATTATGCTTGGAATATTAGATTCAGGTGTAGGTGGATTATCTGTTTGGAAAGAGCTGAAAAAACTCTCTCCTAATAGTGGCGTCCTCTATTTTGCAGATAATGCAAGAGTCCCTTATGGCAATCTGACTCGAGATAAGATCTTTATCTATTCTAAGGAATCTATTTCCCATTTAATTGATCTTGGTGCAACTTCTATTGCGATAGCTTGTCATACAATCTCGACCACTACCGGCCCTCTATTAAAACACTCTACCCAAATCCCAATATTGGACATTGCATCCCATTCTATCCCTCTCCTTACCCCGCTAAATAGGATTGGCATTATAGGGACTAAAGCGACAATTTCATCTGGATATTACCAAAGAGCTCTCGGTGAAAAAATTATTAATGCTATTGCCTGCCCCCATTTAGTACCGATGATTGAAAATGGAGAAGTTGATATGGCCCTAATAAAGGCTTCTTTAGAAGGGATCGATCCAACTATTGAGGCACTTTTTCTTGCTTGTACACATTTTCCTTTAATAAAAGAGGCTATACAAATTCTTTTTCCTCATATCCCCCTCATCGATCCCGCAATCTCGTTTGCAAAGAGCCTTCTCCCTCTAGCAAGCGCTGCTCCTGATGAGTTTTATGTCACCAAAGATGCCTCTCATTTCTATAAATCGGCCACTATTTTTTGCGAAGAGAAAAAAGTTGCTTTCCCTTTTCTGATAAAATCTTTATACTCACCTCTAATTTCATAATCTAATTAGGGGCTTACCTGTTCCATGAGTCAAAAAAAACGTATATTGTTAATTGAAGACGAAGAAGATATAGCTGCACTGATTAAACTTCAGGCAGAATTAAGCGGATACAAACTCCATGTCGAAGTTGACGGAATCAACGGCTATAGAGCTATAGAAAGAGAAAAGCCTGATTTGGTGGTTCTCGATCTTATGCTGCCCGGGATGAACGGATACGACCTCTGTAGGAAAATAAAGGCCAACAGCGACCTTAGAAACATCCCTGTAATCATCCTTTCAGCTAAGAGCGAAGAACTCGACGTCCTCCTTGGACTAGAACTTGGTGCTGACGACTACGTCGCAAAGCCCTTTTCTCCTAAAATTTTAATTTCACGGATTAAAGCAGTTCTCCGTCGTGGCAAAGAGAATGAAAAAATCCCTAAAATCATTACATTTGGCGAATTTACTTTAGAAGTAGACCGTTATATCCTTCGTAAGAGCGAAAAAACAATAGCCCTTACCCTCTCAGAATTTGGAATCCTAAAAAGACTCCTTATCAACAGAGGCCGGGTTTTAACTCGAAATCAACTTCTAGATGATATCCATAATGATGACGCCTTCGTAGTTGACCGTAACATTGACGTCCACGTAGCCGCCCTCCGAAGAAAACTCGGACCCGGATTTCAATGGATCGACACTGTTCGTGGAGTAGGCTACAGATTCAAAATCAGCCTTACCGAAACTGAAGATGAAGAGATCTTTGTTGACGATGAAGAAGAAGCAGAACTCGCTTCAACTATCTAAAAATAGCGCCCTATACCATCAAAAGTATAGGGCTCCTTCTTATTCCATTTACTGATATACCGCTCGTGTTTCAAAATTGGAGTTTTCCGTCGCTTGGCATCTCCATCTTTGAATCACTCTCGGTATATCCAAAAGCTACTTTTTTACCTGTCTATAATTATGTAATTAGCTCATTAAATAAGTTTATTGATTGTGTTTTAATTACAAATATGTTTTTTATAAGGGATAAATGAATAATTATAAAAAAGGTAAACTATATGAAGCACTTCGCACTATTTTTAAGCGCCTTGTTTTTAACTACTTCCTGCGCTAGAAATGGTCAAAATGATATCCCTTCAAAGCAGGCAGATTCTAATTATTCACAAAAAGTTTCTTTCTCTCTACCAGATGAAGATATGCAATTATTAAAAGAGCATAGCCCGCAGATTTTGAAAAAGATTAAAGATCCAACACCAATGAGTATCGATGATATTATCTCCATGCAACAATTGGGTTTTACCTCTGATATATTAATTCGAATCATAAATTTTACTGGAAGCAGGTTTCAATTAACTACTGTCGATGTTTTAAAACTTCAGGCAGAAGGTGTTCCATTCAAAGTAATCAACTATATGATAAGGACCTAAAATAGGGTAAATAAAAAAATGAAAATTTCGATTGCCAATATCTGCCCTTTGGATAATCCTCTAATGAAAAACTTCAAATTTTGGGGCTTTTAAGTGGCGACCTTTTACCAAACACAGCGGGATGAGACGTATCACATTCATGAGTATGCTGATAAAATAGAAAAAGAGGGCGTTCACCTTTTTTCTAAATTTCGGCAGATGCTGAATTCATATACCCTTTTTCATGCCTCATTCTTTCTTTTAGCTCTTGTCGAACTATCAATTTTCTCTATTTCCATCATGAATTACACAGAGTCAATCGCATTTATTATTACTCTTGCAAGCATCGTGTTGACAATTTTTTCCTACTTAATTCTAAACTACTATTTTCAAGGGAAGAAGGTCGAGCAATTCAGAGAGTTGCGAGCAAACTTTCTCCAATCTTGCAAAAAACATATAGTCCCCTCACTTACAGAAGAAGAGATTCATCTTGCGATTGCAAAAAATTCGTTTCAACTTGCCGCAACACTTGGCCAAAATAGAATTTACGCTCTCTCTCTCCCCCCTTTCGAGTTTTTTAAAGAGTTTTTATTAAAAAGCAGATTTGTTTTTCATTTTAAAGACGTCCTCATAATGCAAGAGCTTTTAATTCAACTCTCTTTAGATGAGTATATTGCGGTTCTTAGATCTGAACCTACAGATTTAGCCATTCATACCTCGCTTGCAAATGTCTATATGACCCTTTCCAAAATTTATCAAAGATCCCCCGAACTCGCCTCATATATTTCTGATACAATTTTTAAGAAATTAGAACTTCCAGAGAAAATTGAAATTGCTACAAAAAGCGCCATTGAAGAGCTTAAAATCTTAGACGATCTAGCCCCCAATGATCCCTGGACCCATGCGCAGCTAGCTAGTTGCTTCCACGGGCTTGAGAGATGGGATGATGAACTCTCTGAATATGAAATTCTAGCAAATCTTCGCGCCAAAGATAAAGAGATCATCCTCAGATTAGGTATCCTCTACTTTAAATTAGGCAAAACTGCAAAAGGGCTTCTCTCTTACGAATCCCTCCGCAAGATCGATGCAAAATACGCCGATCATCTTCTCACCCACTACCACTCCCTAAAACTCACAACCTAATTTAAATTAAAAGTAGGTGTGAATTAAAATTTCATTTGTTGTATAAGTAGCGACTTGTATAATCGACTAAAAAACTGTTGGTGAGGGTATGTCTTTTTTTGAATCAAAAGTCCGTGAATCCAAAGTGCGCTTCTTTCTTTGCGTTGCATCTTTAACTTTAGTAGCTCAATCTCCGTTGCAGTTATATGCAAAGGCAGAAAATTATTCTGTAGAAGATAAGGAAGAGGCTTTTCTTGTCCGTAGAATTGCAGAATTCTGGAAAGACCAAGATTTTGTGGTGGTAAAAGCTCAAATTGTCAGTTTTTTAGAAAAATATCCAAAAAGCAAGATCAATGATCATCTTCGCGGTATATTAGGAGATCTCTATCTTCAAGAGAACGCTTATGAAGATGCCCTTTCCCTCTATACTCAAATTCAAACAGCTCCAATCCTCGATAAAATCATCCTCAATAAACTTCAATGTCTATATGAGCTCAACTTTTTTGATGCAATGGCTGGGGCCGGGACACCCTACTTAACAAAATCGATACCCGAAATAGAAGCAAGAAAAGATGAGTTTCGTTTTCTGATGGGTGAAGCTTATTTCCGTGGGGCGCTTTTAAATGACAATCAAGCAAAGAAGCTTGAAGCATTTACAAAAGCTGAACCTCTATATGAAGGGGTTTTGAATTCTTCTTTTAACGACCCTTCAATGTTTGCTCTAGCTGAAATTTACAGAGCTAAAAAAGATAATTCTAAAGCTGCCAATTTCTTTTTACAGTTGGCGGAAAGACATCCAGATAAACGAGAAGACCTCCTATTTCATGCAGCTTTAGCACAAGCCGACTTTGACCGAACTGCTGCAATCCAGACCTTTTCTCAAATCATTGCAAAAAATGGTCCTAAAGCTAAAGATGCTGCTCTAAACCAGCTCATCCTCCTCTTCCAAGAAGATAAATTCAAGGATGTCCTTGTCACCTATCCAAAGATGATACAAACAATTGCTCCAGATAAAGAGTCTGTAGTTAATTATATGATCGGAAGAAGTTATTTTGCTGAGGAAGATTACGAGAAATCTTCTCTTTGGCTTAAAAAATATATTTTGACTGCAGTCGATCCCTCTTTAGAGTTACGAAATGCCCTTTTAATGCAGCTTAACTCGGCTCAAACGTTAAAGAATGAAATTCTTTATCACGAGACAATGACACTTCTCCAAACTGTCTTTCCAAAAGATGCAGAACTTCCGCAAGCTCTTTTTGTTCACGCCATGATGTTGAAAGATAAGGAAGATTTCAAAGGATCAGAAGCTAAGCTTGAAGAGATTCTCCAAAACCATCCAAGCTTTGAAAGTCCTGAATCTCTATTACTTGAATACAGTATTGTAACACATAGCAATCAAGATTTTGAAAAATGTCATAATGCGCTTTCACTCTTCTTAAAGAAATATCCTGAAAGCTCTTTTGCACCATCGGCTTGGAAATACTTCTTATCTAGCGGCCTGAATCTTCTTAAGCAAAAGGAAGCAGGCGTTGATGTTATCTATTCTAGAGAACAATTTTATGATGACCTTAAAAAGATTCTCGCTCAAAAAGATTCCTTAACACCAACAGAGAAACAAGAATGTCTTTTCTTGCAGGGGAAAATGGGATATGAGCTTGCAAAATATAATGAAGCACTTTCAACGCTTAATATCTATCTTACAAGTTATTCAAACGATCCTACACTTCCAGAAGCTCACCTTTTAACAGCACTTTGCCATAACAAGTTAAAGGGAGATTCTAAACTTTTCTGTGAGCATGCAGAGGCAGCTCTCAAGGGAAATCCCGATTTAACAAATAAATCGTCTATCCACCTTGAGCTATATAATGTCTATCTTGCCTCCATTAACGGGGCAGTAAATAATCAAAACAAGTCACCCGCTCGCGATAGTGAGCTTTATGATCTAGCAGCAGAACATCTTTATCAAGCAATGCAAACAAAGGACATTTCCCTAAAATTGGAAAATCGTCTCTGGCTTGCTAATTACTATTACGACAAAGCTGTTACTCTACCGCAAATATTTGAGGCAGATGGAACTTTACCTGCGCCAGAAATGCAGCCTGCCTATAGTAGATCTAGATCTCTTCTTCAGACTATTTTAACAAATGACAACTCTACAACTTTAATTCCAATGGATAAAGAGCATACATTCTTAGAATGGGAAGTTCTAAAATTAGCAAATCTCTCAGGAAGAGAGGGAAAATATGATAAGAAAATAGATCTCTTAAGAGGACTTATTGAAGAGCAGACCAATCATCCTGAATGGAATTGGAAACTTCAAAAAGAGGCCCTTCTAGAGCTTGCAAAATCATATGAAATCACAGCACAGAGAGATAGCTCATATGACACATATAAATTCATAGTCGATCATTTCAAAAAAGATCCCTCTTTTGTCTCTGAATATGCATCTCTTCACTCTTCGCGACTAAAATTTGCAACCCTAAAAGCAGATCAGAAAAAAGATGATAATGCTGAAGTTCTCAAAATTTTTGGCGATTTAAAAGAATTGCAAATCCGAAAATCTCCTTCCTCAGAGCCTCTTCATCTAGAAGCTGCACTAGAATATGCGTGGATCAGAGCCCAAACTGCAAAAGATGATGAAAAGGCTTTCCGTTACCTCTTCTTTCTCAATCGGATCAAAGAGGATTTTAACGATCTAGATGATCCTATGATCGCTAGCTATCACAAAGGATTGAAAGAGAATCCACAGAAAGCAAAACTCTATGCAATCTATACTCAGTTTTTAGAAGCTGAGATAGAGCGCTGTAATGCAGCATTTGCTTCTAAAGATGGCAAATCGTCTGTGGCTGCTGGATGCAATGAGAAAGCAAAATCAATCCTCTCATCCTTTGTGAAAGAGCCCGAATCTCCTTATTACTTGAAGATCCGCGCAGAAGAAAGCTTAAGTGCGTTGAAGAAATCAAAAATCACTTAAATGAGAGCATGAGTGTTAGCAAGTATCTGCCTAAGCACATCTCTTCTTATTTCAGAAGGTCTTCATCTCCAAGATGAAGACCTTCCTAGGTATAAATCCTATTACTATCAAAGATCTCCAGAATTGGAAGTAAAATCGTTTTATTTTCCCTCTTTTGAAATGAATCCACCGCAGATGAAGCTTGTTAAAGTAGACCAGCATTTTCTCCCCCTCTCCTCTTTTCTAAATGAACAAAAATGGGAGATTTCCTATATAACTGATACAAATCAAGTCATTTTTTATATCCCCTTCTCCTCCTCATTTTATTATTCTCTCCCCTATTCCTCTGTAACAACATTTGATTTCAACTTTTTCCACAGGCAAGAATCTAATTTATTAGTTTTTGAAAAACAGTTAGATTACCCGGTAGAAGCCCCGGGTTGCCACATTGATCATCTCTCTATTTTGCCCCTCTCTTCAAAGTTTAAGATAACTCACCCCCTATCTCCGATCATCTTAAAATATAGAGAATCATCAGGAGGTTATACTTACCAAAAGCAGAGATCTTCGCTCTCTCCTTTTATTGATAATTACCTCCCTTTTTGCCCTTTAGACTCACTACATTTAAATGCTCCCTTTTTGCAACCGGAGAAAGTTCCTTCAAGGACAGATACTGAGATACATTATAGATCACCAAAAAATATTGAACTAAATTACGCACTACCCTCCCTTGACCAAAAGGCCTTATTTAGAAAAAGTTTTAACACTAAATCCTCGCCTACCTCCTGTATTACACTACAAGAGATCTATCCTCCTAAACTGCATTTACCTTTCATATCATCTCTCTCCTATCCCACTCTAGATTCTCACCCTTTAACGCGAGTCTTAAGAGGATCTCCCAAAATGGGATCCTCCCCGATAAAAGAGACCGAAAATGTGATACCCGAAAAAAACAACCTCCAAATTCCCCTTGTCATTTGCAAAAACGATAAAACTCCCATTTATCAGCCCAATTACAAGTTGATGCAAACTGCTAGGTCTTTTCTCTATACAACATCTTCACTACCACCTACAAAAATCGCCTTTCTTCATTTTTCGAACATAGAGATGCCGGCACTGCAACTTAATACAAATACAACCACTTCAAAACCAGAGAGCCCACCCCTTTCCCCTAATCTTTTACAACTCCCCCCATTCACTCACAAGTCTGCAGACATCTCTATTGCCTTGAATATCCCTAAGATGAAAAAAGAGATCAAGCAATCCGCATTTAAACCTTTTCGTTCAAATATTGACTGCATATCTCTCTCTTTATCCCATATGAAAGGGTCAATCTCCTATTTTTCACACCTCGATATACTACCAAACCCCTCTTATAGCCCTCCTAAACTGCAAAACCCATACCAAATTGCTCACGCGAAACCCTCTAGTCAATCGCAGAAGATCCTTAACTATAATGGAGGTGAGCTTGCTCTAAATAACTTGCAACTCTCCCATAAATTCGTCCTCGCACATTCGCTTTCCTTAAGAAAAAGTTCTCTCTCTCTTAATCCTTACAACCCTACTACTGGATCTAAACCAGAGTTGCTTGCCTCACTAAATAGTTGGAACCCTACACAGCTCCCCTCTACTCTCATTACTAAACCGCAATTTCCAAAAAGCCCCCTCTATGTATCTTCGAAAGAGCTTGTTAAACCCCAAACTATTCTTTCTAGCAACTTACCAATTTTAGCCATTCAGATCACTAAGCCTGCAGCAGAACATACATTTATCGTAACTAATAGTTCCCCTACGCTCTGCCTTGTAACTACATTGCCAGCGATCGGAAAATCTTTTATTCCTTACAATCTGAATAACACTACATTAGACACTCTCGTAACCCTCTATTTAAAAGAAATCCCTCCCTCTTCAAAAACTTTTTTTGCTTATCACCAAGCAATCGTAAGCTCATTCCAAGAAAATAACTCCGCTAACCGCAATATCTCCTTTTCGGAGATCGCTTGCTCTTTAGCCTTACCAGGAAATATTTCACATCAAATTACCCTTCCAAAAAGCTCATTCTCCCTTGATACTTTAGCGACTAAATCTCTAGTTAAAATTGATTCTAAATTAGCACCAAAAGAGGGACTATTTCCTGAAAAACAATTTTTACAAGCAGGCCTTCTTACCACTCTTGTCCCAGTTCAATCCTACCCTCCAGGCTCACTCCCTTATACCAATCTAGAAGCGACAAATATCAATAACTTTATTTATATTTCTCCCTCTCAGCCAACATGCTCATTAATAGAGCTAAGAGCCCTCTCAACTTCATTTATGCCAAAAGTTGGCTTTGATGAGTTAATTGTTGCTCTTCAAGAGATTAGAGATCTTTCATCCTTTTCATTTGTCTCCCTGGAAGCTTCAAGTACAAACCGTGCTAACAGATTTATTCTTCAATATCTTGCTGAATTGCCTTCTTTAGAATTATTACAAACCTACTCTCTTTCAGATGACTTTAAAGTCGATGCTCATATTCTCCAAAAACCAGATAAAAATGGGTTTTCCTTTTCTCTACAAATCTCCCCATATGATCACGAGTGTTTAAACCCGGTACCTTCTAAAGTATATTTCATCTTAGACAGAAGCAGCTCAATAGAATCTCACCGTTTTAATGCCTTTAAAAATGGTCTTTTACAATCACTAAGCCACCTCCATCCATCGTCATCTTTCAATATAATTACTTTTGATCAATCTTGGGAAAAATTAAGTCCTGAAGATTTGAAACCCTCAAAGTCTTCTATTCAATACATGAAAAAAAGTTTAGAGAAAGTAAATCAAAAGTGGAGCTCATCCTTCCCAACACTTTTATCAGCTCTTGAAGAGCTGCAAAAAGAGGCAGAAAGCTCGGGCGATCCCCACACAGTCATTATTCTATCAAACGGGCACTTCTTAAAAAACCTCCGCTATAATAGAGAATCTTTCCAGAAACTTTTTCACGCTCCTACAGATAATTTCTCTCTCTTTACTGCCGCGATCAGTGATAATAACAACACCTTCATGCTAGACCTAATAGCAAAACTCGGAAGGGGCGAATTCCTCCATTCTCAAACTCACGCCGCCTTCCCTAGAAAACTAGCTGTCCTTGTCAAAAGGCTTCAAAGACCACTTGCCTCTGACCTTAGAATTACACTGCTAGACTCAAATAAAAAAATCACTCTTGTCCATGATACCAACACAGCTCCCCTCCTTTTTTCTGACAAGCTATACAACATCTATGGATCTACCGATAAGCTCGAAGCAATCAACCTCATCATCCAAGGTAAGTCAGGTGATAAATGGATAAATATTGTGAAGAAAATCGATCTCACAAAAGCCGAAAAAGGGAAAACTCTCGATAAAGAACTAGCCGCTAAACAAGCTCTTTCACACGTAATGAACTTTATCTTCACCAATAATCAGGCTGAGCTCCTAGCTGCCAAAGAGCTTCTTTCCCCCTTTGACATCAAATGGGCGCTAAACTAAACTGTCTGGTATGAATTTAAAAATACTTGGCGGAGAGTTAAAAGGGCGCAATATTAAGACCCCTGGAACTCCCAAGACACGCCCTATCACTTCTCTGTTACGCAAATCAATATTTGACACCTGTCAATTTTATATTGAAGATGCAAGGGTTCTCGACCTCTTTGCAGGCTCTGGAGCAATTGGTATTGAGGCACTTAGCCGAGGGGCAAAGCATGCCTATTTTATAGATAATGAATATACTGCAGTTCAATGCATCAAAGAAAATCTACTAACACACAATCTTAAAAGTCGATCTCACCTTTTAGACCAAGACGCCTTTCTTTTTTTGGAAGAGTATGACAAAGAACCTTTTGATATCCTCTTCATCGATCCCCCTTATCCGATCGGCCTTGCCGGCTACCAAAAGCTTATTGATCTCCTTCTTAAGTCTAAAGCCCTCTCGCCCGAAAGCAAAATCTTCCTAGAAGGTCCAACAACCCTCACTCGGTCGCTCACCCCCATCCTTGAAGCCTCATTCACAATCCGCAGGCAAAAACAAAGTGGCACTACGACCCTGTTCCAACTCCTAGTTAGTTGAAAGACTCCTTTGAGATGAGCTGGTCGTCTTTATAGATTTGGAGGAGACGCGGCTTGCCGCTGTCGTAGTATTTGTTAAATTTCCCCTCTTTTTTGCCAGCTTTGTATTCGCCTTCAAAGACGAGAACCCCTGCTTCATTCCATGATTTAGAAGGGCCGTCTTGCAGGCCATCTTTATAGTTTACGAGAGCAGACATTTTGCCATCAGGATAAAAGCTTGTCTCTTCGCCATGAATCATTTCATTTGAATATGGGGTGATTTTGAATATGCCCCCTTCTGGGAAGTATTGAATATTTTCCCCATTTCGCTTGTCATTGAGGAAACGTATTTTTGCAACCATTTGGCCTTTGACGTTATAGAGGGTTGCATCACCCTCTTTTCTCCCTTTAGAAAATTGTGAAACTGCGAGAAGAATCGCTGCATCATTGTATTCTCTAACCTCGCCTTCAATTTGACCATCTATATATGTTGCTTCGAGCGCTTTTACTTTTCCATATTTTTGATGGAGGGGATAATAGACTTCGTATGGCCCCTCTTTTTTATTTTTCACATAAGTACATATTACCTCTCTACCGGCCTGATCTTTTTGCATCAATTTTCCATGAAGCTTTCCTTTTTCATAGAAGCCCTCTTCCATGATTTCGCCAGTTTCCGAATAGAGAGCCTTTCTTCCGTGCAGAACTCCATCATCATAATTCATAACAGACTGCAAGTTGCCATTTGAAAAGAACATTTTTTGTTCCCCATGCATAGCCCCTTTACTATTATGCATACAGAGTCTAAGAAGGGTCTGTTTTTGTCCCTCTTTTATTTGTGATTTCTGGTAAAACTCTCTCTGCTCTCCGACAAAATTACCCAATTTATAGAGTTTTGAAAAGGCAAGGGTTCCATCCTCGTACCATCCTTCGCAGGTTCCATCAGGCTTATCATTTTGATAGTTCGCCTTTAGTTTGAGCTGTCCATTATCATGATATTCAAGTGTCTTTCCCTGGCGGACGCCGTGGGCCACCTCCACCACCTCTTTAGGACGATTTTTTCCATAAAAAGAGGAGATAACCCCTTTCACTTTCCCCTTATCATAAGTCTCATCTAGAAGAAGCTCACCCTTCTCATTCCACTGTTTATGAGCACCCGACATCAAACCCTTAATATAATTGATAGATTCTCTCTCTACCCCATTCTCATACCAAGACTGATGTAATCCTAAAGGCTCTCCCTTTTGAAATGATCGTTTTGATTTAATTTGACCATTTGAATACCATTCTGTAATCACCCCATCAACCAAATCATCTTCATAGGTTGCTTTTAGTGACGGACTCCCATTCTCATGCCACTCCCTGCCGAGCCCTGATAACTTGCCATCTTTGTAAAAAAAGGATTTGTAAGGAGTTCCGTTTGAATAGTACTCTTTCTGATCGCCAGAAAATTTCCCATCTTTATAAGAATAATCAACTTGCAAACTTCCATTCTCTGTCCATTTTTTAAACTGCCCTTCAAGTTTTTCATTTTTAAGGGTATATTCAGAAGTCACTATTCCATTTTCAGCAAATTCTTTAATGGGTTTAAGCAAATCACCTTTATCATTAAATTCGGCATAGAACTTGTATTGTCCATTTTCATATTTGAGAAAGCTAATACCAACACGCATTCCATCTTTATAAGTAGTTTCACCAATTAGTTCTCCATCTACGGAAAACGCCTGAGCTAAGCCATGCATCTTGCCATCTTTGTATCCAACTTTATCACTCTCCTTTCCATTTGAATGATAAGCTACATGCACTCCAAAAGGAATTCCATGACTAAAATGTCGAATAGAAAAAATTGCGCCGAGCTCATCATATGCAATCAGAGCAGGGTTATTTCCATAATCATCTTCCTTATCGGCAACATAGTTAATTTTTATTCTTGCGACACCATTTTCATGCCACTCAATTGCTAGGCCTTCCTTAAGACCATTTTTATAAGGGACCATCCCTTTTCGCTTTCCACTCTGGTAATAGCTCCAAGACTCCCCTTCAACTCTCCCGTTATTAAAATGACATTCAAACTCTTTTTGACCCTCATCATAATAGACTATTTTTGGGCCCCACAAAACATCTTGATCAAATAATTCTTCACTTCTAACGTTGCCATTTTGATAAAACTCTTTATGAGGTCCATGCTTAATCCCTGACTTATAGCAAAAAATCTCTTTTACCTTACCATCCGGATAATAATTAACTGAAAGACCGTGCTCTTTTTCATTTAAGAGATCCTCCTCTACCGAAACAGATCCATTCTCAAGAAGAATAACTCTTTTGACTGCGGCCTCTTTTCCATCGCTTTGATCTTCAAAAAAATAGACCGCCTTTGCAGCTCCATTCTCATAGACTTGAGTAATTGATGGCCTCCATTCGGGGGCTCTCGGTTGTAAATGATCGCTAACAATTTCGACTTGATGGCCCAAAAGTGACCCAACAACAGTTGTTGCAAGCAAAATGAATTTCATATAGCCTTCCTATAAGAGTGTTTTACATCAACACTATATTGTTTTTTTAAATGGCTTGCCATAGAAAGAGTGAGTCTATCTTCACCCTCTATCCAGCCATTCCCATAAAAGTAGATCTCTTTAGTCTCATCTTCTTTCCCAAACACTATTTCCGGAAATGCTACAGTAGTATGAAACAGCGCTTTTATCGAACTCTGAGGAGAATCTGTCTTTCGTGTAAGATAAATCTTCCCCTTTTTTTGTTCCATCAATAAATTGATATCAATCTGAAAGTTGAGAGCCAAACTTTTTGTAAGGTTAATCTCTGAAGTGATTTTTTCACAGGAGGTAGAAAATCTCCTCTCTTGTAAGAGCTTCCCCCCCTTATATATAGCAACAGACCCTGCCATCGCCAACAGCATCATACAGACCAATATCTCAATCAGTGTAAAACTTTTCTTAATCATCATTCACCAAAAAAGATTTTTACTTACTTTTTTATTTTTAGCTGTCGGCGTGGAGTTCATCTTCATCGAAGTGGAAGGCCCATGGATATTCATTCTGCATCTCTTGATTGGTCATCTTTTTCTTGGTCTTTAAAAAATTGTACCAATTTTTTGAGAAGACAAAAAAGTCGGGCTCTTGACCGTCGCGAGATTCAATTTTTTCGATAATATATTTTTGGTTCCAGCCATCTTTGATTAATTTGTCAGCTCTATTTACAAAACCTGTATCTCTCAAGGCATCTTCAGGTTCGGCGAGGACGCTATCAAATGCATCTTTTTTTTGTGCAATTTGAAGGTTGAGAAAATCATAGACTTGTTTTGAACCTTGCTCGCTTTTAAAGGATTTTCCCTCATCCAAGCTCCCTTTCATGTTGTAACCTATCACGCTGCCAATTAGGCCGATGATAAATATTACAATCATAATTTCAATCAGGGTAAGCGCCTTTTTTTTTATCTTAACCATGCAGTATCCCTCATAATAATGTTGAAACGTCTGTCAGTGGCAGTAAAACCGAGAGTAAAACTACTCCAACAATTACTCCCAAGATAAGCAGCATAACAGGTTGCAAGAGATTTGTAAATTGGACAAGTGTCCTTTCTAGCTGCTCTTCATAGATATCTGCTACATGCTCTAACATCTCTGTTGGATTGCCTGTCTCTTCTGCCGTAGCAAGCATCCGAATCATTAAGGAGGGGAATAATCCAGATTTTTTTAATTCATCTGAAAGCTTCCTGCCTTGGACAATTCCTTCTTCGGCTTTTTTTATAGCATCTTCAAAACTGACATGATTCATCACACTTCTTGAGAGTTTGAGAGCCTCTACAATAGGGACACCACTTGAGAGGAGGACTGCAAGAACTCTAGAGAATCGCATCATAACGCTCTCTGTAAAAACAGTTTTAAAAAATGGTATATATAAGAGCCATTTTTTACACTGATCTTTAAATGTCTTGGTTTTTACGACAAAAACTACACCTCCAATTAGACTTGCACCCCCTATCATAAAGAAGATCAAATATTTCTCTAAGCAATTGCTAATCGCTAAAATTGTTTTTGTAATGGGATGGAGTTCTCTCCCTTCTAATAGCTCTTTCATTGCAGGTATAAGGAAAAGAAAAAGACCTATCAAAACACTTAAGCAAAACACTGATAAAAAAGCAGGATAGATCATAGCGGAACTAATTTGTCTTCGAAATTTTTCATTGCGAGAAATTACTTTATAGAGCTGAACAAATGCTTTTTCTAAGCTTCCTGTACTCTCTCCTGATGCAACCATCGCAATGTAGACCGAATTAAATGTCTTTGGATAGAGCATCAGAGCTTGAGAAAGGTCCTTTCCCTGTTTTACCTGGTCACATAGGTCTAAAAAAAGAAAATGAAATTTATGAGATCGATACTTCTCTTCAATTGTGAGCAAGCTCTCATATAAAGGTAATCCAGATCTTAAAAGCCCTGATAAATCCCGTGTAAAATGGATGATCGTCTCAGATCCAAGGGAGGCTCTACCCTCTTTTTTAGCAAGCCCCATTTGCGTGACAATAATTTCACGATTTCTTAAGCGCTCTTTTGCTTGCTCAAGACTATCTGCATCGATAACTCCACGCATTTTTTTTCCATCTAATCCAAGAGCTGCATATTGAAATAATGCCAAAACTAGACCTCATCATCTAATTGACGAGAGACACGGAGAACCTCTTCTAAAGAGGTGATTCCCGAGATTGCTAATAGCATTCCCTCTTTTCTCAAACTGAGCATCCCATCATCTATTGCAATCTTTTGAAGTTTTGTGGCATCAGCACTGATAAGAATTTGGTTTTTAACTTTTGTAGTTACAGGCATAAACTCGTATAGCCCTTCCCTGCCCCTATATCCCGTCTGATAACAATGTTCACATCCTTTACCACGATATAAAAGGATTTTGCCCTCATCTGCCTCTTCTTTCGTAATAGCGAGCTCTAAAAGCTCCTCTTTTTTTGGTTTATAAGAGACCTTACAACGGGTACAAATTTTACGAACAAGTCTTTGGGCAAGCACTCCAATAAGGGATGAAGATAGAAGATAGGGCTCAATGCCCATATCGACAAGACGTGCAATTGCAGAAGGGGCATCATTTGTGTGTAGTGTACTTACAACTAGGTGTCCTGTAAGTGAGGCTTGCACAGCAATTTCTGCAGTCTCTTTATCCCGAATTTCACCGATCATAATTACATCCGGATCTTGACGAAGTATATGTCTTAGACCCTTTGCAAAATTCAGATCTATTTTTGGATTAACACCAATTTGCGCTAGGCCCTCAAGCTTGAATTCAACAGGATCTTCAATGGTCATGATATTTACTTCAGGCGACCGAATCTCTGAAAGTATGCTATAAAGAGTTGTCGTCTTACCACTTCCCGTAGGCCCCGTGACAAGCAAAATTCCCTGATTTTTTCGAATCTGCTTTCGAAGAACAGCGAGCATCTCCCCTCTAATTCCAAGTTCTTGAAGGCCTAAATGTAATTGAGATCTATCTAATATCCTTAAAACAACCCTCTCACCAAAAACAACCGGAACTGTACTTACACGAAAATCGATCTCACGCCCACCCATACGAAGCTTGATACGACCATCTTGCGGAAGCCTATGCTCTGCAATATCAAGTTTTGCGAGAACTTTAATTCGGGTGGCTAATGGCACTTGAACATCTTTTGAAAGGGTATGTCTAACTTGCAACATTCCATCAATTCGATAACGGACTTGAACACCCTTTTCAATCGGCTCTAAATGAATATCCGATGTCCCGCTATTCAGTGCCTCTACTAAAATTGTATTAAAAATTTTAATGATTGAAGAATCTGATTCTTGCGCGAGCAGATCATACTCCTCGCCACTCTCAATAACAAGTTCAGAGCCTAGGGTAGGATCAAGCCCTTGAATTACGCTTGATGCATCATCTCTCTCTGCATAACATCTCTCAATTGCCTCTTCTATCGCCTCCTTCGAAGCCAAAATCTCTTTTACGTGTGAGCCTGTAATACATTTTACTTCACTCGGAGTCTCTAAATCATAAGGATCATGAACAGCAAGATATAAAATTCCTTCTTCCTCTTTTAGAGGGATCACCCCCCTTTTTTTCACATAGGCATAAGGGAGAATTTTAATCTTATCTACAACAAAATCAAATTTAGATAATTCGCGCTCAAAATCAA
The DNA here is from genome assembly GCA_947478685.1 of Chlamydiota bacterium. Taxonomy (GTDB): domain Bacteria; phylum Chlamydiota; class Chlamydiia; order Chlamydiales; family 2-12-FULL-49-11; genus VGMD01. The sequence goes on from CANJWO010000001.1 coordinate 70,546, forward strand.
GTCCTGACTGATCAGCCAATGCTTCTAATTTAGCAAATGGATCAAAATTGAGTAGTCGGGTCATTCGGATCTCCAAAAAAGAGGTTAAAACTCCGCTGGAATACTCTAGTCTCTTTTCGCTCTCGCGCTTCTCTAATTTGCATAAGTAGACATTCAATATCACCAGGTCGCTTTTTCAATCGATCTTCTCGTATACGTAATAAATCTTGCTTAGGATCATGAATCACTTTAGGCTTAATAAATATAAACATCTCATTTGACTTATCATTGAGCATATTTGTTCCAAACAACTTTCCAATACCAGGAATTTCACCTAAGAAAGGGATCTTCTCATTTTTGTCTTCCGATTGCTTACTTCGAAGGCCGCCCAAAATAATTGTTTGACCATCTGCGATACGAACCTGATTTTTAACCGTCCTTTTGTGTACATCAGGTCTATCTTTTTGGCTATCTCTTTTTATATTCTCAAATGAGATATTGTTGTCTAAAGTAACATAGATTAGGTGATCTGGATCGTCTATATCGGGCTCATGAATTGTCGGTGTCAACGTCATCGTTATACCAAAATCAGCCCGCTCAAAAGAATCTTGGAAAAACACCTTATTACTCTGTGTGTCAACAGGAGATGCCCCATTATTGATCGAAATCTGATCGGTAATGGCAATTGTCGCAGGAACCTGATTCAATGTAATGACAGAAGGGCATGCAGAGACCCTTACATCTTCTTGCGAAAGTAAGAAATTATACGTTACATCAAAAGCAGGAAATGCCTTTGAAGATGGCCTTGAGAAAAAGAATTCAAATATCCCTTTAACTATTGGTGCATCTGCTCTGTCATAACTGATTCCGCCAGTCTTCTCTTGAGATGCATTCGTCCCAATTTTCAATAGGTTAATGCCCGTTCGTGTCGAATTATTCAAGATTCGCTCACAAAGAAGGACCTCTAATTCGACCATCCTTTTTGGAATATCGAGCTTCTTGATCACCTCTTTGATTTTAGGAAGAGTATCCTTACGAACAACCATCAATATAGATCCAGTAGCTTGATAGGGAATAAAATTATGCTTTTTTGATTTCTCTTGATCTAACCCATTTTGATCGAGTGATGATTTCTTCTTATTTCCGGGTTGTCCATCCCAGTTTCTAAAAGGATCTTGCGAATTCGCGAGCGGGTTACCATTTGGATCCATTGATGGCGGTGAAGGGAGATCATTCATAAACCCATTATCAATTCCCTCTCCAGAATCTCTTACTTTAGAGTCTCCCCCTTCTAATTTTGAATAGATAAGAGAGCCATATACTTGCTCCAAGATTTCAGCTAAATCGACCGGATTACTATGGCTACATGTGTACCAATATACAGTCACTTCAGATGGATCATCCATCTGACTCTCAGTCTCTCTGACAATTGTCTCGGCCCGATCAACTATATCTTGGCTTCCAATTAAAATGACTCCACTCTCTTTTGCAAGTGGAAGGACAGACAAATCGTGGCCCCCTTTCATAGCGACCATAGATTTAGCAGGATCCGACAAGCCATTAAAGTAATTTTTTAAAATTTTGATAACTTCATCAGATTGCATCCGCGTTGTTGCAACCACCTTTGTCACTTTCGGATATTTCGATTCCCATATGTTATCGCACATGATAACAAGCTTTTTCACATCTTCTTGAAGACCAATCAGAGCAATCTTAGGGCCAACTTGGTAGATAAAGGTCGATTTTGGATCCCGAATCCTTTCTAAAAAATAAAAGGCCCCTTTCAGATTTTCAGCAGCGGGGGCAAAAAGATAGGCAACCCTTGTTTTAGGATCGAGTATATCAAGCTCATATCTGTGAGAGGCGACAACACTGACAGCTACAAGGTCTTGCTTAAGCACATAAAGTTGTCTTGTATAGACATTTACATCCTTTATCCCAACGCCATTATATTTCAATATCGCTTCAATAAGTGAGGGAAAACTCTCTCTTGGAATCATTAACGATGAGTGGAGCTGGAGTTTAATTGAAGCTACTTCTGGAGGAATCACATAAAGATAGTCTTGAGATCCATATTCAACAATAAATTGGGAGATCGTAATTTCTTCCTGTTCCCAAATTCCATAAGGGTCGCTCTCCTTTGAAATTTCGCCTACTTGATCTTCCCTAAACTTTCCTTCAACTTCATAAATCTCAGTTCGTAGCAAGTTGATATCTTGTAAAAGATCCTCAAATTCACCCTCATCTGCAACTTCTTCAATAAGTTTATTCACAAAAGAATATCGACTTTTAAGTTCTTTACGAAGAGAACTTAACATAGAATTTACTTTGGGAACACTATTAGAAACACCAAGTGAAATTTCATTTTTCTTACCCGATACTTCACTCTCAAAGGATGCCAATTTCTCCTCAATTGTCTGAGATGCCCTTACAGGCAAAAGTCCTCCAAGAACAATCAAACTAATGGCTATGAAATACTTATTCATCCTTTACCTGCACGGGTAATACTTTTGTATCCTTCTTTTTCAGAGGAGCCGGTTTCTTCCTTTCAGAAAGAACTAGATCAACATTTTTAGCCTGTGTTCGTTCTTCATTAAAAAGATGACCCACAAACGATGTTATTCCCTCTTTCTTTACAAGACCATCAAAAATAAACAGTTCCCCCTTTAAAGCATACCTTAAATAATCATTCACCTCATCAAAAGTTCTTAAATTTCGAAACTTCCCCTTAGAATATAGGAGCCAATCACCTTTTCTTATAATAACATTCCTCTTGTGTAATTGACAGGTAACAGAGGCATCTGTCCTTTGGTGAAGCTTTAAAAAAAATTCTTGGACTTTTAGCTGAGATGGTATTGCCATACCAATAGCTAGCGTAATAGGCTTACCATACATGCCATCCGTATCCCACAATAGAAGCTCACACTTTTGCATATCAAGCGACTTAATCATCAGAAGGGGAAATCCTTTAGTAGCTTCTTGAGTCGCCCCCTTTCCCTCCTCCAATCCTCCATCTTTCCAAACAAATAGATCGCCTGGTTTAATAAAAAAAGGAGCCCTAATTTTATCGCTATACATTCTATATGAACCCTTTACACCATCAAAACTCTTACCACCATACATCTCGATCAAAAGGTCAGTCTCACAAATTTTCACCTTTCCTAAATAGTCAATAATTGGAGCTAAGGTCCCTTTTTCACCATTAGAAGCCAGCTCAAAATCTTTCTTCATCAGAAGCGAAATATTCTGAACTTCCTTATAAATGACTTCTTGATTATCACCTTTAAACTCAGCATGTAAAGCGACTTCAACCTGGCCATCGCCTAAAAGATTTGCTTCAAACCAAAACGGACCTATTTCTTCCGAAAAACTGATCTCCTTTTCATTTTTACAATCCAAAAAGACCTTTTCTCCAATATTTACCAAAAGTTTTTGGCGACTCCCCTCTATTCCAAAAAGAAGCAACTTCCCATTCTCCACACAATCTGGCCTAGCGATATGCTCTAAAACCACTAATTGCTTGGATAGTTCCGGGAGAGGCAATAGACAGACCCTCTCTTGAGCAGGCGCGATAAATGAATTTTCTGATAAACTACCCCCCTTACTACTCGGAAAAGAGCGCAAAGAGGAACTTAAAAAAGAATTAGACCAGCTATTTCTTCCTGAATCTGATTTTTCCAGAATAACATAATGCATTAATGACCAAAGAGGAATAAGAATAGTCAGACTAAAAAAAAGGGCGTTTCCAGTATTTAAAACCAACTGATACTTATGAATTGAAATCCCTTTATCGACTAGCACATTATACCTTTTAAATAGAGCTCATTCTACCCCTTTTTCATAAAGCTGGCAACATCTCAAAAAATAATTCACATGAGGTGATTGCAATATTCGCTTTTGAGGCAAAAGATGGTGATTTTTTTGCAGGTGCGGTTTTTACGCAAAGTGACATACTTGATTAAAAGTAGGCGCTTTGCGAAGAATCCGCATCCTGCAAAAAAAGGACATCTTTTGACCAAAATCGGAATTTTGCAATTACCTCATAAATACAATTGCAAAAAATAGAGACGATTTATAAGGTGAAGTTTAAGAAAAACAGAGGACACTATTATGGCAGACGAAGAAAAACCTCGCGGAGGTTTCACGGTATCAGAACTTGAAGATAAGGCAAAAAAATACGGCTTGGAAATTTGCCTTTGTACAATGTTCATTTTAACAGCAATTTTTACTCTAGTATGGGGAGGGGCAATGATCCTATGGTCGATCCTTCTTTGTATGATCTTAGGAATCGTAGGCGTTCTCTTCCCAAAACCTGTCAAAAAAATCCTTCACTATGGAATGGAATTTGTTTATAAAGAAAAAGTTACCTGCATTATAGCCGCTACAGTCGGTATCGTAGTCAGCATCTTATTGCCAGTAGTTATATTTGCCCTATTTGGACTTATTTCCGGAAAAACAATTGTCAGACATGCCTCTGGCTGTACCGGTAACTGCGACACTGTAAGTAAGTAATTAAGAATTATTCTACATAAGAGCCTGATTAAACAGGCTCTTATGTCGCAGCAAAGTCGAGAAGAGTAAGATTCTCATCGCTAAAGTGCATGAATATCTCATTAGAAATCAAAGACTTAATCTCTTCCCACCTCACTTTAGAAGGGGCAGATTTCTCTAATATTTTTTCAAGAAATGCAACTCTTACAAGATTTAATCCATAAAGGTTAGGAGAGCTCTCTTTTAGGAGCTTTTCTCCCATCGCTGTAGATTGCGTGAGCGCCTCTTCATATTTTCCCTCTTCCATGAGGAGAGAGATTCTTGCATACTCTTGAAAAAGGGGATTAATAAAAGAGAGTCTTTTTAATGAATCTTCAGATAGCGCCTTGGCTAATGGGAGATTTCCCCCTAATATATATGTCTGCTCTAAATAAGGAGAAAAGACCGGTTTAAGCTCAGGATGCCGCTTTAGTAGCTGAACAAGTTTAACCTCATCCACCTCTTTTTGCGCCTTAACCTTAATCTGATACAGACCAGACTGCATATAGTCATTTTGAAGCTTTTCCTTACCAGTAATCCCTTTCGCAAAAAAAATCACCCCCGCAATAACTACAAGCAAAGCCATCACTATACGCTCTTTCTGCTTCCAGAAAAAGCTACGAAACGAAAACTCTTCCTTACTATCTTGAACAGGAAATTTAATTTGCATCTAACCAATATAGTAGAGAGATCAATTTATTTCTAGACTTTTTAAACCTCTTCAAAGCGATCTTTCATCATACAAGCAATTGTCTCAATTCGATAATACGGGATAGTTGTAGATCCATTTCTTAATTGTATAAACAAGCTTTTCTCAATTTGAATAATCCCAAAAGATTCATAGACAGCTTGTTCATAAGAAGTCGGAGCTTTAATAAACCCTTTTACTTTAGAGACGGCCTCTTTCTCACCCCACCATAACAGAGTACGGGCAACTTCATTCAAGACCCTACCAACCCTCAAATTTATCATAGGATTTCCAACAAGCTTCAACTGAAGAACAGCATAATCCCTCATAGTTTTTCCCATTTCTGGGCTGTTATATAGATTCACATCTATCATAAATTCCGACTTAATCTCCTCTTGAAACTGTATTGCCCTCCATCGATAAAATGCTCCCGCCCTTTTTATAATATCAGGAATCCTAGGCTCAATCACCTCCTCACGATCGATTATAGAAATTTTATCCAAAGCAAACCCCTTCCACTCTTTCGTAAGAGCTCTATGCAGAGCTACCCCATTCTGACTTGATTGTATAATTGACCAATACGAATGGATCAGATCAGCCTCATATGAAGAGCTCACTATATCAGAACTAACCCCGCATTTAGCCCTTACCAGTTCTATATCGGCTTCAATGAGCATGCTTATAACACGGGGATCTCTATAGGCCCGAATCACCACAAGGTCTTTTTTTAGACTAGTCAACCCCCTTCCTGCTCTTATTCCACTCTCGATTAAGGACATTGTGAAAATTTCAGTCACTACATTTAGTCCCATTCTGGCTGCAATTTTTCTAAGCATGCCAGTCTTTGTTGGGAGAAAATTAATAAAAGGCCTATCATTTCTAGCCGAACAAAGGTGTTCTCCAACTGAACAATATGGTATAATTGACATACAAACTCCTAGTGAATAGGAGAGTATATCATGAAATAGGATTTTTTAAACACTTACGAAAAACAAGAAATGAGATATCGGTGTTTTTACCCTGATACCAAGGAATATCTTGATATCTTTTGTACCCCCGCTTTACATGCTTATGTAAAACAAAGTCATGAGACCTAAGTAATTGCACATAGTCGGAAAGTTCTCGATTAAATACGGCAGGAACACCTTCTCGCCTCCACTCTTTTCCTAAAATCTCAGAGACAATTAGCCACTTGCATCGAAATTGTTGCAATGTCGCATGCAACTCTCTATCACTTAAATGCAAAAAAACCATATAAGCAAGGTAAAGCTCAGCACCCATCACATCATTAGTTAATATAGAAAACTGATACTTATCAAACTTAGATTTAGCCTCTTCTATTACCTCGGGACTTATATCTACACCTAAATATTTCTGTGGATCAAAGCTCTCACAGAGCCGCCCATATCCACATCCAAAATCGATTACACTATTATAACCAACCTCTTCTGAAAGATTTCGCAACACTCCCTGAACATCAAACCCCTCAGGAAATTGGCCAAACCCCTTAGGAATAACATGTTCCAACCCTTCTTCTCTCCAAAAATCTCTTCCCTGCATAGCCTCACAATACTCATCTCCCTATTTTCCCACAACCCGTTTAAAAAAGAATTAAAGTTGAGTAAGCACTTTTTTATGCCCTGAAGAAAACGGAAGCGTATTGAGGAGATTTTTTTTTACCCATCTATATCCGAGAATCTCTCTTTTACTAGAGACTTCAAAGTGGAAAGGGAAGAGGTGGGCTCTATATCTTGTAAAGTGGTGTTTTTCTCTTTGAAGTGGGGCGATGAGCTTAAGCTGAATCTCAAGCAATTGTTCAAGTTTTTTTTGTGAGCAGGAGAGGATGAGATCTTTTTCGCAGTCAATGTAGGGGAACTCGAAAAGGGAGGCCATAATTTTCCCCTTTTCACCCTGTTTGACTAGGTACTCATTTTGAAAAGAGATGCATCCAACTAGTCTAAAAAGTTCAGTAATAGGTTTTCTTTGAGGGAGTATTGGAAATGTGGTTGCAATCCCCTTCTTGTAGGCTATGCAGTTTTCTTTCAAAGGGCAAAGATTACATAGAGGGTTTTTTGCGCAAATAGTAGCGCCAAGTTCTATCAGCCCTTCCATAACAATATGGGGCTCCCTATCTGGGAGAAGGTCATAAACTATTTGTCTAAGTTCATTTGCATGTTTTTTAGCATCTTTTTCAAAGGCGACCAAGCGAGATACAACTCTTGTTACATTGCCATCGAGTGCAACGCTTTTTTTATGAAAACCGAAAGCTAGAATAGCGCCTGCTGTATAATCACCTATACCCTTTAATCTAAGGAGCTCTGCCAATGTGTCCGGGATTCTTCCATCATATTGAGATACAATCTCTTTTGCAATCTCCAAGAGATTCCGAGCGCGTGAGTAATACCCAAGCCCCTCCCACAACTTAATCACCTCTGATTCTGTTGCTTGAGAAAGCATTTCTATTGTAGGAAAGCGCTTCATCCATCTGTTAAAATAGTCTATAACGACAGAAGCCCTTGTTTGTTGCAACATAACTTCTGATACAAGAACAAGATATGCGCTTACCCCCTCTCGCCAAGGGAACGAGCGCCTATTTTCTAAAAACCATTTCCTTACTTGCTCCATATCGCCGACTATTGTATAGGTATGAGAATATACTGCGAATGTTTAAAAAGTGAGGAAATTTCGAAGATGGTGCCTCAAATTTTAATCAGGCCGTAGCCGCCAGCAAGCGAGGGCTCTGTTTTTACAGGCCCGAGAGCGCCGGATTAAAATTTAAGGATACCAGCGATGAAATTTCCTCACTTTTGAAACATGAGCAGTATAATTATGGAAGATGGTTTAGACGATTTAGAAAAAGAGGTGATTTGCTTGAGAGAGCTCTTATCTCATCTTAAAATTGAAGAGTCCTCATTGATGCAAGGTGTTTCTACTCCTATATTTATGCAAGATGATAGCAAATTACAAAAGGAGCGCCTACTCCTCCAAAAACGGAGAAAAAGACTCCTCTTAACCAAAGTCCTTTCGAGCGAGATCCCCGAAGTTGCAACCTTCTTAGAACAAATCTCTTCCTTAAGAGAAAAAATCACAGAACAACGTAAAATCAACATTGAATTAAAGAAAGGGTCTTTATATCCTTTACAAAAAATGGAACTCAAACGAAAAGTAAAGAAAAAACCTTTAATGTTAGAAGATCAAAATGCATAGACCTGCAGGATTTTTATATGGGCTTGATCTCCATCACTTAGATCACTTAGCCCCTTTCTGCTCCCTCCTTTCGATCCCCCTTATTTTTACAAATGAACTTGCCCTTTCAACAGCTAAAGAATTTTATCCCAATCTGCTAACGATACTCTACCCAGCCCTCACTTTTTCAGAATCAATCTTACTAAATTATGAGGTAATATTTAGCTGTCTTCCTAAAGAGTTGATCGACCCCCTCTTCTTTTTTGATGAGCACAAACTTCGCAAAAAACTTCTATCGATTTGGCTCCCTCATGGAAATTCAGACAAAGACAATCTCTCCGCCCTAAAAAATGAAAAAATTGTCCTCGCCTACGGAAAACAGATGGCCGATGTTCTAACAAAAAAAGAGGTGCTAGCCAAACTCTTCCAATACATTTTACTTGGAAACTTCAGAGCTCATTTTTTTGAGACAAACAAAGCCTTCTATAAAAACCTTTTAAAGAAAAGACTCTCCTTTCCAAAAAAACACAAAACTATTCTTTATGCTCCAACTTGGAATAATCCGAATATTGAAAAAGAGCTCCATTTTATACTAGGCAACCTCCCGTCATCCTATAATCTATTTGTAAAACTTCATCCAAATACTATGACAAAGAACTTCCATTTCGCTTTAAGAGAGCAGTATGAGGATAATCCCAACATTAAATTTGTCGATGATCTCCCTACTATTTTTCCAATTTTAGAAAGAAGTAATATATTAATTACAGACCTCTCATCCATTGCTTACGATTTTCTCTATTTTGACAGACCTGTCTTTTATTTAACTGAATCTAAACTACCTATTCACAATACTGGTTACATCACTTCATTAGAGACTCTCTTTCACGATTTGAAGAAACCTGATATTTTCAATGAGGCAAGAAATGCGCTTTATCAGTATGCTTTCTCTGAACAGACTAATTACGAAATGCTTCCAACCATTATAACAACTACTTATGAAACCTACTTTGAAAACGAGCTTCACTTCCTATAAGCCAATTGCACTTATTAGTGGCCCATTTTTTCACCATCTAGATCATTTAGCCCCACTATGCCATTTTTTAAATTGTCCCCTTATTGTCGATGACAAAGAGACCTATACACTTGGGTTAAAATACTACCCTGAAGTAGACCTACATTTAGCCACAATCGATCTTAGAGAGATATCAAATCATTATAATATGATTATCCTCTCCACTAAATATGCAGCAGGAGAGCTTGCAGAAGCGTATAAAGCTATGAATATTCATCACATGCGCTTTTGCTTTTGTCCTCATGGCTGGTCTGATAAGAACCCACATCAAGAGAATCAGGATCTCCTGTTGTTTTATGGAGAAAGACAAAAAGATCTTATCCAATCTAAAGAAACCTATCTAATTGTAGGTAATTTTCGCTTAGCCTACTACGAAAAATTCCAATCCCACTTTAACTCTCTTATCGGTCTAGAGCTCTCCTCTTTTTCAAACCAGAAGACAATCCTCTATGCACCTACATGGAATGATCATGAAACTGCCACCACATTCTTCGAATCCTGGAAAGGGTTAATCAGTTATATTCCAGATAATTACAATCTTGTAATTAAACTTCACCCCCTTTTAGAAAAGCATTATCCCGCCCATGCTTATTCAGCCCTCTCCTATGATCTGTCAAAACCCAATGTCCGAGTCCTCTTTGAAATGCCACTAATCTATCCTCTACTCAATCGGATAGACATATATCTAGGCGACTATTCTGCAATTGGATATGATTTTCTCTACTTCAATAGACCCCTCTTTTTCTTAGGTTCTAGACCAGCTCCCCTTCATGAGTGCGGACTTAAAGTCAGTTCAGTAGAAGAATTTTTCCAGAACTTAAGTAATGAACAACCGGCACTTAAAGAAAAAAGATCTAAAGAATATCACTACACTTTTTCTCCCTTTCAGATATAATCTCACTCTATGAAACGATTTTTAATTGCTCTTACACTTCTCTTAAGCCTTGCTGTTGTTACCCTCTCTCTAAATTTGAGAAAAACCCCGCATATTTCCCATATTTCAAAAAAAAGTAATGCAATTACGAAGAATCTCCTATCGAAATATCCTGTAACAGAAAAAAAATCGTTTGTTATTGTCATCGCCTCTTACAATAACGAGACTGTCTGCGAACGGAATCTATTTTCAGTTTTTGATCAAACTTTTGATAACTACCGAGTAATTTATATAGATGATTGTTCCTCAGATCGAACCTATGAAAGGGTGAAAGAGTTTATTAGAGAGCGAGGTCAAGAAGATCGAGTGACTCTCCTTCACAACGAAAAGAGAAAGCTAAAACTTTCAAATCTCTATCAGGCCTATATGTCGTGCAAAGATGATGAAATTATCGTCTGTTTAGATGGTGACGATTGGCTTGCTCATGAAAATGTATTAAAAGAGATCAACCATTACTATCAAAATCCCGATATTTGGCTTACCTATGGGTCAGCCATCAATCATCCAAAATATATAAAACGAGACGGCTCTTGCCTACTCGATAAAGCTCTAATCAACAACACTGTTCGTGACATTCCATTTACTATTAGTATGATAAGAACATTTTATGCAGGGCTTTTTAAAAAAATTAAACTAAAAGATCTCTTATACCAAGGAAAATTCCTCCCCTCTGCTGACGATTTTGCCTTTATGATTCCTATGATTGAGATGGCCCCAACTCACTCACTCTTCATCCCAGAAGTGCTCTACATCATTAATGACTCTAACCCTATTAGAGAGAGCTCAGTGATTGAAAGCCTTCAACTCAAATTAATGAACTACCTTAAAACAAAAGATAAATACCAACCTTTAGATGTTACATTCAATCCGAGAGATCTTAAAACACTTGCAATACAAACTCCAATCGATCTGATTATCCTCTCTAATGATACCCCCGAAGCGCTAACAAAGAACCTAAGAAATCTATCTTCTAATCTCGCCCCTCTTGATACTCTCTATGTCTACTATAAAGCGACAACAGTGGCTCATCACAGAGCCTATCAAGATTTGATAGACAATTTCCCTCGAGCTAATTTTGTCCTAAATTCCGAACTTTCCATAAATGCTCTTCTTGAAAAATCTTCCTCATTTGTCGCTATTGCAACAGATGATTTCTCTTTACCCATACAGATTAATGCCCTTGATTGTGTAAAAGAGATGGAATTGACTAGCTCTGTAAATTTTTTCTTTGGACAGACTCTCGCCCCATCTAACAGCTTACAATTAAAAGAGACAATTGCTGCCCTATCCTTAGAAAGCGCACTTAAAAACCCCAGCCTCTTTACAGATTCGTTCTTTATTATTTTTCAGAAACAATTTCTATTAAATAACTTAAGCTCTGACAACCCATTCCATGAACTGCTTAAATCACTCTATATTAAAGAAAAGAACCTTACGGAGACCGCCCTCATCCTCACTACACCAGACCAAAAATAGAAAGAGATAGTTAGTAAATTTACTTGTCATAAATAGGGCTCACCCCCTATCTTTAATTCCAAAACCTTTGCATTGATCCGGTTAGATGGGTATAAAATATTATTACTTCCAATATTAACAATTATAGATTAATAAAAGGTTTACTTAATTAGGTCATATCTGTGGGCAAAATACTAATCATTGTCGAATCTCCGACAAAAATCAAAACCTTAAAGAAATTTTTGGGCAAAGAGTACTCATTTGAATCATCTATTGGTCATGTGAGGGATTTGCCGAGCAAAAAGTTTGGGATTGATGTCGAGAATAAATTTACCCCCGAATATGAGATTCTCTCCGGAAAAGAAGAGGTCGTAAAAAAGATTAAGGCGGCAGCTAAGAATGTCGATCTTGTCTATCTCTCTCCTGACCCTGACCGGGAAGGTGAAGCAATTGCTTGGCACATCGCCTCATTTCTTCCAAAAGACACTAAGTATAAAAGAGTTACTTTTAACGAATTTACAAAAGATGCAGTTGCTGAAGCACTCAAGCACCCAAGAAATATTGATCAAAATCTTGTTAACGCACAACAGGCTAGACGCCTTCTTGACCGGATGGTTGGCTACAAGATCTCCCCCCTCCTTCATAAAAAAATTCCTCGAAAAGGGCAGACCGGTTCACTTTCTGCAGGTAGAGTACAATCAGTTGCTTTAAAGCTTATTGTTGACAGAGAGAGAGCCATCGACGCTTTTATTCCTGTAGAGTATTGGAATTTAGGCTCTTATCTAAAACAGAAAAAAAACAGCACCAAATTTGAAGCTCATCTACATCTTGTCGATGGTACTAAAGTAGAGAAAGAGAAAATTGAAGGTAAAAAAGTTTATCTCATAGCAACCGAGAAGAAAGCATTAGAGATAAAAACTAAGCTGGATAATGCTAAATACAAGATTACTACAGTACAAAAGAAAGAGAAAAAGCGATCACCCTCCCCTCCATTTATCACTTCTACACTTCAACAGGAAGCGGCACGTCACTTTGGTTTCTCAGCCTCAAGAACTATGCAGATTGCTCAAAGCCTCTATGAAGGGGTCGATTTAGGCAAAGACGATACTGAAGGTTTGATAACCTATATGCGTACCGATTCAGTTAGAGCATCACCCGAAGCAATTGAGCATGCACGTGAATATATTGCAGGAAAATTTGGGAAAAATCACCTGCCTGAAAAACCAAACGCTTATGCCTCTAAAAAAAGCGCTCAAGATGCCCATGAAGCTATTCGTCCCACAAGTGCATTAAGATCTCCAGACCAGATTGAAGCTCACTTAACAAGTGATCAAAAAAGAATTTATCTACTTATTTGGCAACGATTTATAGCATCTCAAATGACAAATGCTATCTATGACACAATCTCTTCAGATATCGAAACTGATAATGGCCTAACACTTAGAGCAACCGGCTCACTCTTGAAATTTGCCGGCTTTCTTGCTGTCTATAAAGAGATGCAAGATAGTGATGAAGAGAACAAAGAAGATGAAGAAAAACATCTCCCCAATCTTAAAGAGGGTGAATCGCTCGATTTAGTTAACGCTTTTGCAAATCAATCATTTACAAAAGCACCTCCCCGTTTTACTGAGGCCTCACTCATAAAAGAACTTGAAAAATCCGGAATTGGCCGTCCATCTACTTACACAAGCATTATGCAAAAAATTGTGAGCAGATCTTATACCGTCAAAGAGAAAGGGACATTAAAACCGACAGAGCTTGGAAGAATCATCTGCCAAATGCTTGAAGAAAATTTTCCAAAAATTATGGATATTCAATTTACTGCGCAAATGGAGAATGATCTCGATAAGATTGCAGAAACTGATATCGATTGGCAAGCCTTTCTAAAAGAATTCTGGGACGATTTCTATCCAGCAGTTGAACTCGCTGAAAAAGAGGCTAGAGTTCCCCGTATTGAAACCGATCTTATCTGCCCTGACTGTGGAGCAAAAGTTCAAAAAGTTTGGGCTGGCGACAAGTATTTCCTAGGTTGCAGCAAGTATCCAGACTGTAAGTATACTGCGCCCATTGAAGACACAACATTTAATAAGGCCGACTTTGCTGAAGATTTCGATTGGGATCAAAAATGCCCCATCTGCACAGGCGAGATGAAAGTCCGCAAAAGTAGATTTGGACATTTCCTTGGCTGCGCAAAATATCCTGAATGTAAAGGGATTGTAAATATCCCAAGAAAAGGAGAGGCGGCAAACGAAGACCTCCCTAAATGTCCTGCTATCGGTTGCCCCGGCCAAATTATGAAGAGACGTTCCCGCTTTGGCAAAACTTTTTACTCTTGCTCGACCTATCCAGAATGCAACGTGATCGTCAATGATATAACTGAGTTAGATTCAAAATATGCTAATTATGCTCGTACCCCTTATATAAAACCTGCCAAAGGGGCGCCACGAGGAAGGGCTTCATTACTCAAGCCCTCAAAAGAGCTCAGTGCAATCATCGGCGACGAACCCCTCAGCCGCGGCGATGCCACCAAAAAACTTTGGATCTACATTAAAGAAAAAGACCTTCAAGATCCTGCCAACAAGCGCAAAATCGTCCCCGATAAACTCCTTGTCAAAGTGATCGGCCGCGATGCCATCGACATGATGAAACTAGCCGGCTTCCTCTCCAAACACCTCGGAAAATAATACTTAGTTGGGGGGATAAACCTGAACGTGAGTGACCCTGTCAAGATTACCGGCCGTGAGGTGGGCTTCGATTTCATAGGCAAAGTCGCCCTCTTTTAATGGGAAGATTTTTGAGACGGTGGCAACAAACAATCCTTGAGGAAAAATACCATCTAATCCACTTGTAATTAGAAGATCGCCAACTTGTAGAAGGGGCTTTTTTAATTTATCATGGATTGTATGGGCAATATTCTCAACATCAGAAAATTCGTAATTAAAGCCGACCCCTTTTAAGATGGGGCTACGGCTGCGCCAGAGTGGATAACTTGATCCTCGGAGCTCACCTTTTGCAAGGTAGAGCGCATCACCACTCTCTTCTAGTATTTTTTTCATAGAGGCAAGCTCTTGAATAAGCCCGGTTGTAGCTAAGTGATCTTGACAGTGGAGCTCTTCTTCTAGGAGGGTTATATTTTGTAATAGGGGGAAATTTTGCTCTCCACCACGAACCGCACGAACTGCAGGTGTTAAGACAGAATCTGTAATTAGCCTTACGTAAGATCTTTTCTCCTCTACAATTTCAATCACACCGATCAGTGAATCTCCAAAGAGAACTGGGCTGTTTTTTGCGATGATCTTGGTGTTTAAATCTCTATTCTCTTTCTCCCCTCTATCAATCCAAAAACCGCTACCCCAAAAACCTAAATCTCTAAAAATAACCTTTGCATCGACTGAATAGACCTCTTTTTGTAAAAGAGCGAGCAGATCTCGAATCCTCCTCTGATAAAACTTGGAGTAGGCCTTAGTTTGTATAAGATCTTCGATCTGCTTTACATGCGTCTCTATCCGATCTTGTGCAGCTATCCAATTACGGACCTCTTCTAAATCATCTTTTAACTTTTTATTCTCAATCTTTAACTGAAGAAGTTCCCCCTCACCATCTAAAAGACGCTTATGGGAAAACCTACCATCTGCAAACAAAACCCTTCCCCGAAGCCCCTTTACAAATGGCATAGGAAGGTTTAATAAGAGAAAGAGAAAGGCTGCAAGTAAAAAATAGGAGGCGTATCTTCTTTTCATACAATAACTTTAGATATGGATTCGACCACGTAGTCAATGTTTTTGTTGTTAAGCGCTGTGAGATTAACTCTCGATCTACCTGCAGTATAGATGGCAAATTCATCTCTCAATCTGTCAATTTGTCCATTAGTTAATCCAAGGAGGCAGAAAAAACCGTGCCCTTCATCTAAATAGGCAAAGGTCCGATTAGGCATTTTCTCTCTCAATTTTTGGGAAAATATTTTCCGCAAACTTTGCATCCGGTTTCTAGCATGATCTACTTCTAACTCCCACATATTACGTAAGTTAGCGGTTTGTAAAACAAGCTTTACAATATGTGCGCCATGTCTTGGAGGATTCGAATATGTGGTACGAATTAATGAGCGTATATTTCTCCGCATTCGATCTACTAATTCCGGGCTTTTCATAACAATAAATAGGGCGCCAATCCTCTCTCCATATAGGGAAAAAGATTTAGAAAATGAGTGAGCTACAAAACATTCGTGCCCCCTTTCTACAAAATAGCGAATAGGCAGCGCATCTTCTTGAATTCCAGTACCAAAGCCTTGATAAGCAGTATCAAAAAATGGTATTAATTTATGCTTACGAAAAAGAATTTCAAGTTTCTCCCATTCGTCCTTAGTTAAATCATGCCCTGTTGGATTGTGGCACATTGCATGGAGGAGAACTACAGTTCCAGCAGGTAATTTACTTAGATGATCGTACATCCCTTCAGGATATGGATATTTATCAATTGTTATCCCCACCCTACGAAAAACATTTTCATGATTTTCCCATGTCGGGTCTGGGATAGAAATGTGCTCTGCTACCTCATTTTTAACAAAGTCTGCAATAATTCGGAGAGCTGAAGTCCCACCTATTGTTTGTGCACCATAAATGTTAGAGATGTCCCCCTCACCAAATATGAGCTTTTTTGTTAGTTCGACATATTCGAGATCGCCATCGATTGGAAGATAATTTTTATTATCCCCAATTTGATTAATTTTTTCTTCAGCAAGTCTTACTGAAGGGAGTCTTAAAGCAGATTTGCCATCTTCTTCAATAAAGATGCCAACTGTTAAATTGATTTTATTAATTCTTGTGTCTTTTAGAAAGCGATCATTGATGCCGAAAATCGGATCTGTAGGGACATCTGTTATATTGGAAAAAAGAGTATCTTCTTGCATCAAAATAACTCCTCATTGCATACTTAGGGTCTCATTTGCAGGGGGTGTTAGCTCAGTTGGTAGAGCGCAACAATGGCATTGTTGAGGTCAGCGGTTCGACCCCGCTACGCTCCATCTCCCTTCTCTACAGCTTCTAAAAATGCTTGCAGTTGTTTAGCTCTTGTCGGGTGTCGCATCTTACGGAGAGCTTTAGCTTCAATCTGTCTAACCCTCTCTCTTGTCACTTTAAAATAGACTCCAACTTCTTCAAGTGTCTTCGGCTTGCCATCAAGTAGGCCAAATCGTTCAATCAGTACTGTTTTTTCACGATCAGTAAGCGTTGCGAGCACTTCATTCATTTTGTCTTTTAAGATTGAGTATCCAGTCGCATCAGCTGGTGACTCAGTTGTTGTATCTTCGAGAAAATCCCCAAATTGGCTCTCACCACTATCTCCCACTTCAGCTTGAAGCGAAATTGGATGTTGAGCAATCTTATAAATCTCTCTAACTCTGTCTGGTGTAAGCCCTAATTCTTCAGCAAGTTCTTCCGGCGTTGGCTCTTTCCCTGTCTCCATCATGAGCTTCTTAGCCCCTCTCAGGACCTTATTAATCGTCTCAATCATATGGACAGGTATACGGATCGTTCTAGCCTGATCAGCTATTGCACGAGTGACAGCCTGACGAATCCACCATGTTGCATAAGTAGAAAATTTATAACCTCGGCGGTACTCAAACTTCTCAACAGCCTTCATTAATCCCATGTTGCCCTCTTGAATCAGATCCAAGAATGACAAACCTCGATTGGTGTATTTTTTCGCTATTGAAATAACAAGTCTAAGGTTAGATTCGACCATCTCACGTTTAGCTTCTTGGCTCTTATCCATCCAGCGTTGCAGCATACGGACGTCTTTTTTAAACTCGTCAAGTGTTCGTCCTGCAGCAAGCTCTTTTTTCAAAAGCTTTCTTTTACCAGCTTGCAATTTAGCTAGTGCAAATCTGTTTTTTTCTGCTCTTGGTGTAAGCTCTTGAATCTCTTTTTCTAGAGTAAGAAATCTGTCGTAACTTGTAAGAATAAGCTCGCCGAAGTCTTCAATGAGAGTGTATCGGAAGCGCATTCTTCTAAGGTAGGCTTGAGTCCGAATTCGACTTTTTTCAATCTCTTCAAGGATCTTTACCCGCTCAACTTTAGATAATTCTTCTCTTCTAAGCTCAAGTAAATACTTTTCAAGTTGCTCGTCTTCTTCTCGCAATAGTTCTTTGAGATTTGGCATCATTTTGATAAAAAGATGCTTATCCTCTATCTCTTTTTCAGTGACGATCTTATCGAGTCTTTCTTTCGCGCTAATCAGATATTTTGTAATCGAAATCGTCTCACTTGTCGAATAGCGAAAGCGCATAATGATTCTTTCGATCTGCATCTGAGCTTTTTCAATTCGTTTTGAAATCTCAACTTCTTCTTCTCTTGATAGAAGAGGGACAGAACCCATCTCCTTTAAATACATTCGAACAGGATCATCAGCAGAAGCTTCAGTTCTTCTCGGAAGCGCCTCTACCTCTTTTGCCTCTTTCTTGCGCTCTTTTTGTTTCTCTACTTCAGCCTGATTAAATATCTGAATGTCCATTCCACTCAAAAAGATCAGAATCTGATCTATTTGATCAGCCGAGTCAAAACTCATCGGCAGAATGTCATTAATCTCCTCATACGTGATATAGCCTTGATCTTTAGAAATCGCGACGATCTCTTCGATTTTTTGCTGATATTGAGGATCAAAGGGTTGGTTTTCTTTTGTTTTTCCCATAGCTCTTCTAAAAAGAACCTAGCGTATCAACATTCCCCAATATTGTCTAGTAGATAGAATAAGCTTCAAGAAAATTTAATAGCCGTTACGATTACGCATGCGGTTTTAAATTTCTTTATGAATAATTCGTTCTCGTACTAAAATTCCTTTTTATGGAAGGGAAAGGGAGCCTGTTACATCAATCGGTGCAGAAGCATATATATGATCTTCTTCCGCATGGTGAAGCGTTTATAGAGTATCGACTGCCAGGCCACGTGACTGATCTACTTTGGCTGCCTAAAAAAATTGCCTTTGAAATTCAAGTCTCCCCCATATCGATCGATACCGCAGTTACAAGGACGGCTGATTATAAAAAAATGGGCCTCTTTATTGTTTGGATTCTCCATCAAAAAAGCTTTAACAGCGCTTATTTAACGCTTGCTGAGCTCTTTTTAAGAAAGCATCCCAACTGTTATTATACAAATATTTCAACGACTGCTCATGGTTATATTTATGATCAAACAGAACTTCTTAGGAATAATAAGAGGGAAAAGAGGGGTAATCCTTCTTTTTTAGACTTAGAGAAACCCTTAATAAAATGGGGGCATCTTTCATTCAAAGGAGATCGAAATCAAAACTTTTTGACGAAATCACTTCAGACGTGCTATACTCGTTTCAGTCCAATCGTACTTGTATTATTTATTTTAGCACCTCAGATTTAAAATAGGCGAAGCCGGTGCCGAGACCGAGTACTATTTACCTAGGCGAGGGCGAGGCAATTTTAAAGATGGGGATGATAAATGAAAAAATACTGGACGATTGGACTGGAACGAGTATATACTCAGGTCCAAAAGTTTTTTTCAGCAATTAAAGATTAACCCAGTTAGGCAAAACCATGGCAGAAGAGAAAAAAGAAGAGAAAAAAGCGGTTAAAACACCAACTCCTCTTAAAAGACATACACAAGATTTAAAGAAAAATTTAACAAACCGTGTTTGGAAGTCTCGAATTTCTACTACACGAGCTGCTTTCGCGGAAGCTAAAGACGAGACCTCAAAGAAAACTCTATTAAACACTCTCTATGGACTTCTCGATAAAGCTGCAAAAATTGGTCTGTTTAAGAAAAACAAGGTTTCTCGTTTAAAATCAAGACTATCAGCGAAAGTATAGGCTAGTTTTATTCTAAGAAGGGGCACATCTAGTTGAGCTATAAAAGAATTCTAGTTTTTCTTTCGATTTTCTCTTTTATAGCACTCCTAGGGATCATTTCTGTAAAGTTTTTTTTAGAAAAAACACCCTCTTCTAGAAGGCCTTCAATTCTTTTAGTGAATGACACCTCTTTGCATTATCATTGGGGTTGCTTTCTAAAAAGCTTCGCAATTAAAGAGTCTTTAGAATCTTCCGGCCATTATATTGATACAATTTCAACAAGTCTCCTTTATCGCCTCAAGAACTCTCCTAGTCTCATTGAAAATTTTAAAAGTGTCTCCTCACTAAACTCGTTTTCTAAGGCAAACCCTGAGATTATTGAAAAAATTAAAAACGCTGAAATAGTCATTATTAATGGTGAAGGGACTATGCACAGTCTCTCTAACCCAGTTAAGTCAATGCTTTACATAGCATATATTGCCAAAGTCTTCTTTGAAAAGCCTGTTCATATTATTAATGCATCTCTATTCCCAAATGACTTTTTCCTATCAAAGGAGAGTGAAGAGAAACATTTTTATAATTTTGTCCTTGAAAAAGTCGATTCGATTGCCTTCCGTGATATCTATAGCTATGAACTTTTTTCAGACTTCCATCATAAATCAGTCCTCGCTTTTGACATTCTTCCAATTTATATAAAAAATCATTTCCAAGGAGATCCTCCTCAAAGTTTTGAAAAAATTGTTGTACTTTCAGGGTCAGCAAACATGATCCTAGCCCCACAAAGGCTAGACGATTTGTATAATTATGTCCTTGAACTGCAAAAAAAAGGGTATTCTATAATTTTTTTAACAGGTGGCTCGAAAAAAGGTGCCTATGATGATCAAAAGATCGTCGATTTTTTTGCAGAAAAGCCACCTCTAGACCACTTCAAGACTCTGACCGCCTCTTCTGCTGATGAATGGCTCGAATCGATCAAAAATGCAACCTTTGTTGTAACTGGCAGGCAAAGTATCTGCATAGCCGCCTATGTCTTAAAGGTTCCATTTATCGCTTTTAATAGCAACACCCCTAAAATTGAAGCTTTCCTTAAAGAGACTAATAGTACCGAGCCAATTTCACTCGAAGACCCAGATTTTCTAGAAAGCCTTCTAGAAGCAACAGAGCAACTCGAAAACAACACTCCCGCGCTCGCCACTGACCAATCAATAAACGCCCTTCTCCTCCGCGCCAAGAGAAACTTCTCCTTCCTCCCCAATTAATCCGAATTGATATTCTCAATTCGGATTATATTAGATTCAGATTAGTAGGAGGCAATCACTCCGAAGTAATATTGCGGCTGGCCATCTGTTGATGAGGCAAAAGGCACATTAGTAAGGCGGAAGCCGATGTCAAACCTAGCCCTAAGGACAGTAGATATGTCATAACGAAGACCCGGGCCTATACCAGCTAGAAAATATTTAGAAGGTTGGCCTGGTAAACTTTTTAATACTCCTCCAGCTCCTGCATCAAAGAAGAGGACGGCTGCAAATTTATCATCAATTCTACATCTACTAGGACTTACATTGGGTGTCCTAAATTCTAAATTGACAATACCGCCATTATCGACATTCACTACTCGCTCAACATAACCACGAACGCTATTTACACCACCAATACCAAAGGTTTCAAGAGGGATGAGGGCACCGGAGGAAAATTGAGCTCTTGCTTTAAGTGTCACCATCATACCACTTTGAGGATCGGCCCAAACATAATCTCCCTTTAATCTTACATAGAGATATTTATTAACTGCGTTTGGTCTCAATTGTTCATAATTTGTCCGGCTCATTGTTTTTCCAAAATCCCACGGTTGGACAAAGGCTTCACCCACAAAATCTAAGCTGTGTTTCTTAAATGAATAGGAAGCCTCATAGGCACCCGTCAATTGAGCAACAGAGGCAAAAGAGTTTGAGATAAAATTAATATTGGCAACTGTCAAATCGTTATTCGTCTGTTTTACATCAAGTCCGGCTTTTGCCTTTTGGAAGAAATTTCCAGAAGGGGCGATAAATACTCCATATCGAATACTTGCTTGCCAGTCGCTACCTTTATTATGAGATGTTGGAATAAAGTCATTTCTATCAACATCTATAGATGAGTAGCCACCAAATAGGGCAATTTCATCTCTCCATGGAAGAGGTGCTGAATAATAGACTGTATAGGACTGAAATTTTTGGAAATCGGGTGCAGCAGTATATTGAAATGCCAAGTTTTGATCGTAATTTAAGAAATTACCGTAGTTAAATCCTATAAATAGTCGATTGTAATTTGTAACCTTAAATCCAGTATTGTCTACCCCTACGAAAAGTCTAGCAGGTCTTTCATCGTGAACATAAAGCTCTACATCTGTAGTGCCATATTTTGCACCTGGCTTATAAATAGCGCTCGCCCTTCTCCATGGACTATCATTGATATAAGCGACATCTCCATCAACAACTTTTGTTACAATTGTCTGATCTTCCTCTAAAGAAAGATTCTTAATATACCATTCACTAGAAAAATGTTTATTCCCTGTAACAGTTACTTTTCCAAGTCTGGCTTCTAAGACTGTTACTACGACAACTCCATCAGATACATCTTGCTCAGGAATATTAACTACAACTAGAGCATGACCATTTTTTTGATAAAATTGAGATACTTTTCTCTTAATATCTTCTATCTTTTCAAGTGTCAGTGTTTTTCCAATGATGAATTTTTTTAGATCCTCTTGAAGGGCCTCCCTCTTCTTTAAAGGGATTCCTTGCATAACACGGTAAATCTGAACGCCCGTCGTCGTTTTTAAGACATAACTACCAGGCTTATCCCCATCTGGAGCAATGATAAGTCCCTTAACAGACGAAAGGATTACCCGCTTGTCACTGATCGGATTTCTCGCAGAATCTTTCGATTCACTCTCACTCTGGCCTGTCTTCTTTGTATCATAATAACGGAGCTCATACTCTGCCTGAGCTGTAATCATAACTGATAGAGCAATAAGAAAAAAAATTCTCATAAAAACACACTTTCCTGTAGATAATTTTTCTTATGACTATTTTCTATTTTTAATTCTACCTTTTAGTTACAATTTTCAAATATTGTTCTGGAGTAATCGAATGAAATACTTGTCACACATCCTAATTATTTTAGTGAGCGCATCTTCTTTTTTATGCGCAGCAGATGATGGCGAAGGTTATCAATTTGAAGCACTAAAAGCATGGATTGCAACAAAGAGACAGGTAACAATTAAAGAACGAGGCGGAAGCCTATCTTTGAGTGGTGACGTCAGAGCTGAATATTTAACACAAAACGAACAGCAAAACGGAATTAAGAATGTTGGCTCTCATTCCCTCCATCCCTCCATTGCCTCCGATCAATTTAAGATTGCATTTAGCTTACTTCTTGACTATCGAGCTGATGCAACCTGGGCCTCTATCAAACTAAAATTTTCCAACAATGCAGGTGTTATCAGCGGGACTAACAATAAACTTAATTTAGAGCGCGCATTTCTTGGATTTAGAATTATAGATGCTGAAAGATTTACAATCGATATGGAGCCTGGAAGGAGAAAACTTAACTATACATTTGATTCTCGCATCGAATTTAATGCCATCATGGACGGATTACTCATTAAATATGATCAATCATCTGATCAATTAGGAGATTTTTATATCCATGCTGCAGCATTTGTCGTAAATGACCTCAAAAATCTTTTTGCTTACGTTATGGAGGCTGGTATTTTAAATTTATACAACACAGGTATTTACGTAAAATACGCCCTCATTGATTGGTATACCAAGCACTTTGGTGACCCAATATTAAATGCTCAATTTCAATACCTTAATAGTCAGTTTATGCTTGGCTATCGATTTGTATTTCCAAAAGTTGACAAAATTTCAATTATCTATAGCGCCTTTCTATTCAATAGCGCCGCTCCAAGACGTTCAATTCTAAATAATGATAGGGCAAATCTTGCAGCCTTTCTCGGCTTTACAATGGGAGAAGTCCGTAAAAAAGGTGACTGGGCCCTTGACTCTAACATACAATATGTTCAACCACAAGCCATTCCCGATTTTGACTTTGGTGGAATAGGGGCAGGAAACGCCGACCTACCCGGCTATGAAAAGACCAGTTACATTGGCGGCCTCTTTGAATTCCTCTACCTCATTACCGACAACCTAACGATCTCTCAATCTTTCAAATGTTCCAAATCGCTCGACTACCTCCCTAACCGTTATACTTTTAAGCAATACCGAATAGAATTTATCTACGCCTGGTAAAAGCTTTATAAAAAAGTGGACAAAAATAAGGGCAGTAGGCTTTTACTATTGGTATGGAACCAATAGATACACCACCAAAAGTCCCTCTAAGCCGTCCCTCGAAAGAGGAAACCCCTGCAGATCGTCATAACATAAGAGCCTCAAGGATTTGCGAAACAATCTTAAAAGAGGCAAACACATCCAATATGGCAAGACTCAAGGTAGACTTTGCTGCATTTTGTAGCTCAATATTAAAAAACGCAA
This sequence comes from Chlamydiota bacterium, assembly GCA_947478685.1. Taxonomy (GTDB): domain Bacteria; phylum Chlamydiota; class Chlamydiia; order Chlamydiales; family 2-12-FULL-49-11; genus VGMD01. The sequence goes on from CANJWO010000001.1 coordinate 94,735, forward strand.
CAACACCACCCGAATTACTAGCAAAAATTGAAGCTGCACGAGCCAAATTGGATTCACTAGAAACTGCGTCTGCAGCTGTATCTGCACCTCCTCCCCCAAGAAGGGAACGAATTGAAGCAGCTCCGCGACCCGGTTTCCCTCTTCCATTGGATGTCCCAGCCACACCCGCCCTCTTAGCTAAAGCTGAGCGCATTGTTGCAACAATAAATAGTAGTGCAAACCGTGCAAATGCTCCACTATATCTGACAGGACTTGATGACATATGTTATCAATTGCTAGGAAAAACCAATATCCCCCCCACACTAGCAGAACATCTAAGAGGATCTTATCAATTGCTGGTAGCTATTGTAACAGGACATACTTCAAGGAGACCAACTCTCCTTGCATCAGATCTTGAAGCAACACCTGATCGCCTCCGCAAAGCTATAGCCCTATGTGCAATAATAAAAACGAAAGTAGAGACTTCCGATGCTCGTTCATTAAAGATAGAACTCGACGAAATGTGTTATTATCTTGTCGGGAAAGGCAATGTCCCCCCACTCCTAGCAGAACATCTAAGAGAATGTAATTATAAACTTTTAGCTATCTCAACAGGAGCCCCATTGCCAAAAGAGAGCAGTGCACCTTTACAAGCTTCAATGCTTCGCGCTGAAGAGGCAACAGCCGCTGCAATGCCCACACCTATATCAAGAGCTCCGCCACCGATGCTGAGCGCTGCAGTTAGTCCTCATACAAAAGCACATGAAATTTGCGAAGAAATTTTAAATGTAGATTTAGATGTTTCGAATATTGTGAAATATAGAGAAACTTTTAATCAAGAATGCCTCCCTCTATTAGCCGATGCAGCACTACCAGTCCGGGTAAGAACTGAAATAAAAAGTGCAAATAGTCTTCTTCAACTTGTTGAGAAAGACCTTGGCATAAAATAACTTATAGTTAATTGGAGGGTAATTTGGGTCCGTATGAAGAAGAATTTTAACTTGGGCTTAAAATAGTATGGAACCATTTGACAATCGATCCACGCATCCCATTTTTCCCGCGCGGAAACCTTCACCTGAATCATTAGATAAGATATCTCGCCTTTGTGACGAAATCGAAGCGCGAGTAGCCTTGTCAAATATTAAAAAATATGGAGCAATATTTTCTAGAGAATGCGCACCCTTTCTTAAATCTAAAAGTATTAACACTGAGTTACTTGCAAAAATTAATGCAACAAAGGCCAAACTAAACCAGGTATATCAAGAGCTTTTGACACCTCCTCGAAGAAGTTCTGGAGTACGATCAGGAAAACCACCTACTCATCCTGGTTTACCCAAAGGTAAACTTTCTTCATCAACTCATTCATTGCCTATAGATTCAGTTAAATCACCCGGAATACCTACTAGGCCTATTTCAAGAGAAGAAATTTTAGTATTATACAACAGGCTATCTACAATTGATGAAAAAGGAATGCCGAAAGAAGATCTTCTTAAAATGGTAATTGACCTTATCCATATTGATACTTATTTTACACAAAATCCCCCATATCTCGCTGAAATTGATATATCAGGACCCTTGCAAAATGCTTTCGATGAATTATCGACGCACGGAATTATCCTAACAGATCCAGCTAATCCAGTTTGGGCAGATTATGAAAGAAATGCAAATGCTGAACTTGAAAAACTTAATCGGATTAATTAATTTAATATCTATGGCTTGTATACCGAGAGTGATTCAAAAATGGGGAATTTTCGAGCTTGGCGCTACATATTTAAAGTAGGCGAAGCCGGTGCCGATGGCGAGCACTATTTACTTAGGTGAGACCGAGATAAATTTAAAAATGAAGATGCCAAGCAATGAAAAACACCGGTTTTGAAACACGAGCGGTATATAGCAGAACTCTGTACTGGACAAAAAATAAATTGATGACAAGAGCTCGCTGAAGAGCGATCATATCTCGTTGACTTTCACAACAGCGAGATAATATGAAACAATGTTTGGATGCCTTAAAGCACGTGGATTCCGAATGGAAGACACTCACATGATCGATCCAGACAAAATAGAAAAACTCCTCTTCGTCATAGCCATACCATTTTGCTGAGCATATCGAGTAGGCGACATCATTGCAGAAGAAAAAATCATACCCGTCAAATCACATAGGAGGCCTTCCAAGAGCCTTTTTACTCTAACCATTTTTACACTTTCTTTATTAAAACGGCCTCAAGATTAAATTATTTTCAATTAATTGTAATCACCAACATTTCTCATCTTACAGTTTTACAGCTCTGACCCTATCACACTATCATTTCTCATCTTACAGTTTTACAGCTCTGACCCTATCACTGACCCTATCACACTGACCCTATCACACTGACCCTATCACACTGACCCTATCACACTGACCCTATCACACTGACCCTATCATACTGACCCTATCATACTGACCCTATCACTTCCCTATCACTTCCCTATCAACTTTACGATGGTGGTGCTTCCAGACGTTTTATAATATTAGCATGAAATTTTTTATTAATAAAATTAAGACTCCCCGCATTTCTTTTAGCAGATTCAAATCCCATATTTTCTGTTTGCAATTCTTGAGAGATATATTTTAAAGCTTGTGGATTTTTTTCCAATGCTGCAATTACTACTCTCTCATTGACTTGAAGATGTCTCGCTAAAGAACTCAATCCTAAATCATCTTTCCCCACTACAAATAATGCCATTTCTTCAGTCTGAAAGCGAGGTGGTATACATCTTATTGCAAAAGGATGTAGTTGTAATATCATAGTTATCAAATCTTTATCTTTTAGAAATTTTTCAGCTACATATTCTAAAAGATGAGGAAGTTTTGTTACAGCAGCTAATACCATCTCTTTAGTTTGAACATCAGGTGGTACATCCTGGAATAGATGAAGGTTTTTTTGTAATAGGCCAGCTACTATTTCTCCATCTTGTAAAAAACTTTTAGCTACATACTTTAAAAGATATGGGTCTTTCTCTAAAACAAATAGCACCATCTCTTTGGTTTGACACTCCGCCGGTACAAATTCAATTCCTTTAACGTTTTGAGCTAACGCACTCATAACTAAAGACTCATTACTTTTAAAATCATTATGAACATATTTCAAAAGCAATCCATTTCGCATAACCTCATTTATCACTAATTTCTCAGATTGAAATTTATGAGGAAGCATTTGCAAAATATGACCTTTCCTATCTGCAATTAAAAAAGATGCAGTTACCAAACTATTTAATATTTCGTTTATAGCCATTCCAGTGTCTTCTTCTACTTTAATTTCAGAAAAAGAGAGTTTTAACACTGTATTACTAATAAATGATGATCTTACCTTATATCGCGAACTATCACCGATACTTTGCGCCAATTTTTCTATAGAATTCCAACGATTTCTCTCATTTCCTCCATAAATCGATATATTCGTAATTATAGATTTTTTAACTGTGTCATATTTTAAAATCAAGGTTGCTCCATGTTGTCTTAACGGAAATGCCAGCTCTACCGTTATTAAACCACCATCTATCTTAATATATTTAAGTGACTTACTTGTGGATCCCTCTAATTTAATATCTTTAATGATACCTGAAATATCTACAGGCAATATATTTTGGGACAATCCATTTTCTAAACTCATTAAAGCAAGATCTTGTTCCATCCTCTGATGAAATAAAGTAAATTTCTCCTCCAATCTAGAGGCTCCCACTACCTCACCCGTAGAAAAATATCTTGCCGTAGTCTGAATAAGTTCTGAAACATCAAACCCCTCAGATACTTGAAAATTCCTTTCTGCCTCCATTTCCGACATTTTACTTAAGTCCGGGGGAAGCGAATAATATTTAGAATGCATATCAATACGTCCTCCTCCCATTGTTCGAATGCTATTCATTATAATACTATATTGATGAAGCAACCGGAGAAAATCATTTGCTTTTGCTTTAAAGGATGGATATTCAGTGGATGCCGTGCATGATTTGATAATTTCATCATAACAGCGAACAACTTCCCTAAATGATTGAATGAGGATAAGACGTCCTGCAGCTGAACTTCTTTCAAATGTAGCGGTAATAGACTCCTCGCTACTATTGAAACCAATTTCATGAAGTCTTCTTGTAATTCTATCTATGTTCTTCTTCACATGTTCAGGGCTAGACCAAGCATCAATATTAGCTCTCTCTTCACTCACAAATTGATGTAATGTTAACGCTCTATCTAAATCAGGTCTTAGTTCCACTGCAAGGCCGGCAACACGACCGAAAAAAACTCTCGTCTGATCTACACTTATAGTTTCTCGATTTAGACCACATTCTGTTAACAATTTCTCTAATGTCACATTGACAAATTCTGTTCCAGCGCCAAGCGATTCAATTGTTAGAAAGAGCTCTTTTACAACTCTTTTAGCCTCTTCCGGTACTTCAGAAAGATGAGGCATCACTCTTGTCCAAATTGCTTGCAAATCTTCGCGGAGCATCAATCTCCCTAACTTTACAAATGGGATATCTTGTAAAGTCGCTTCCGTATGAGGACGTCCCAATTCAGCGCTTCCGACTCTTTGACTGTGAATATCTTTAAGTGACCGGAGAAAGGAAAAGCCACCTATGATCTCTTTCCCATCTTGAAATAGACACGCCTCTACAAGCCTTATTGTATAAAGCTGTTTAAGATCCATCTCCTCACATGTTAAAGCTTCATCTTCAAAAATATCGAGTAAATTTTCTAAGACCATAATCATTTCTATTCGGCTTTTCGGGGTGATGTTTTTGGCTTGCATCTCTTGATAGATAAAATGGGTCATCTGCTTTACAGCCATACGAATCTCTCGTTGCGTGCCCGTTTTGAATTTTTGAAAGGACTCTCGCAGTTCTGCTACTGTATTAATTTTTTCTGCAGGGGGAGCTCCTATTCTATCTCGCAAGTCACTTAGCCCCCTTTTAATTTCCTCTCCTCTCGATAATGTAGGCTCATGCACTTGCCTATGCATAGCTTCTACTAATAGGGAGGCTTGCATAGAAAACTTAAGAGGCATTGGATAGCTAATGTATCCAGAACTCTTCTCTCCACCTTTTGCAATAAGTCCCTGCTGCGGATCGATATGAAAAGGCGGTTCTGGTACTATTTCTTCTGTAACTATCAAAACGGGAAGACCCCAAGAGATAAAAGATACAGCCTCATGACTTGTTCTAGGAGCCGTCTCACGAATGATTACCCCATTTATTTCTTCCTGCCTCTCTTTTGGAAGTGAAGTATAGACAGAATAGGCATCGGTTATTGTTTGGCAAACAATCACTTCTTCTTTTCTACCGATCTCACGAACGTAACATCCTGCATCTATTAATGTTTCACAATTAGTTACCTCTTCTGGATTTTTGAGATAGGATGGTGGTTCTTTAGGTGTGGGCTCATTGAGTGGTCTTAATTGGAGAAAAACAATCTGACCCTCTTCATTAGTAGTCCATTCACCATCCAAACTTGTATTATATTCCTTACGAAGGCCCTCTGCTATGTCATGAAAATGTTCCCGCTCTGAAGGTGTTAAGGCTGGCTCTTCTACAATTCTTCCCACACAGGAAACAGGTCGACATTCTACTTTCCCGGATGCGCCCATAACTCCCTTAAACCGGACAGTTTTTTCTACAACTACTGCCCGTAGGTTTCCGTTACTTGTAAATCTATAAGTATCAACTGGTACTGAAGATGTTACAATCCCCTCATTGTGACCAAGTCCTACAGCAATTTCTGAAACATTTGGTTTTATAAATATTACCCCAGATCTAGGAATCTTCCCTGTTTCGCTACCAACCCTCTCTCCCACATGTTCTTGCACGAGCACTGGCACAAATGGAATCCTTTCAGTCGTCAAAGTGGTATCATTAGAAGCAATTCGTTGTAAAATCGATTTTTCACTAAAGTAGGAGACTATTACAGCCCCAATATTTATAGAGACATCTTTAACCGTTGGTTTTGTGTACGGAATACTTAGATTACCACCTGCATTTGAAATCTTATCGGAATCCTCTCTACCTGTACTCCTTACAATCAGATATTCTGCTCTTCCTGACTCAATCAAATCACGTATTGCAGAATTATCAAATAAATTTGCCTCAGAAAATGCCTCCTCAACCATCGCTCTTATCTCAGTCAAAATTGCCCTTCCCTTATCGGTCAAATGAGGTGGATTCCCTAATGAATTGACAAATCGACTATACCTTAGTGGAATTGTGGGGTAATAGTTTGTAATATGTGCAAACATCTCATTGTGGCTAAGAGCCATAAATGGAGGGACCAAAAAACCCAATCGTTTTCCAAGTACCTCCAATTTTACAAGGTTAGCAGCCTTATACCCGATCCCCCCATCAACCCGAAGGGCTAAATCCTCCACATCAATTTGAGCTGCCGACACATTTATGGCCGCAGCAGAATCAGAAGGCGCCGATATCGACCTCTTCCCCACCGCACAAATCTTTGAATCCGTACCAGATAACCCAGTTACTGAAATAGGAGAAGGAGTTTCAATCGGCTTCCCTGACGGCTCTACCGGTCCAACCATATGCTTTTACTCCCCCTAATGAGGAGCTTGCATACGCTGTTTTATAAATCAAATAACTATATAGTCCTTTAAATTTGTTTTATAAACAGGTTCTTAGACGTAAACTGGAACTTCGATTTCGGCAGGTTTATGGGTCTGTGATGTGAATTGGAGAGTAATTTGTGTCCGCTTGAAGAAGAACTTTAAGTCGGGCTTAAAGTGGGATATATGTTTCACTGCAAATTGCTTCACTTGATAACCGTTCTCTCGGGACAATTTCTCAAAGTATTGATGCGCCATAAAGTGGTCATATACAGGTCTTGAAGTAAACAAAAAGAGAGGTCTAGTATGCAGAGTCAGACCGCTTATTTTTTCAAGGATTGGCTCATCTAGATAAAAGGTCTCCATATTGGAGAAGTAGTTAATAAAAGGATCAAAAAATCCTTTTTTATCTTTTACAATAAAGAGATGTAACTTTGATGATTCACCAAGGAGGAGGGCTATATTTCTTAAAGAGCTTCCTTTATAGTAGATCGCCACCTTATCTTCTTGATAATTAGGACCAAACGGATATCCGATAAAATGGAGATTATAGAAAGGATGGACGGCTCTCCTAGAAATAAAGTGGAGGAGATGGACACCTAAGTATCTGACTAATACTACAAAAGCTGAAAAAATAATCAGTGCCATCAAGGTGAATCCTGCCGCCGAAGAGACGTTCATTAGTTTGCCAAAGATAAGTAGACAAAGGGGAGCTAAGAGAACACCCACAAAACTTAAAAAGTTTTCAGCAGCAAAAACTTGTCCTCTCATCTCTGCTGGACTAAAAGATTGTATATAAGCTTCTAATGGAACTACATAGAGCCCTCCAAAAAAACCAAGAATGGCAAGACAGGCGACAGACCCTATAACAGAGTGCCTTACAATAGGGAGAAAAAAGAGGGCAAATGAGAGTACAAAAAGGGCAAAGCAGGAGAGCCCCAGATCTATCTCTCTTTTACATAGTTTACCACCAACGGCAGCTCCAAGGGCAATTCCAATCGCTGTACTTAAAAATAGATCACCCCCACCAACTTCACTTAAATTAAGAAAATCCATTGCAAAAGGGATAATATTTAACTGTACAAAGGCGCCAATAAAAAGGAAAAATGCCGATCCTACAACTGCCATAAACAGCTTGGGTGTTTTTTTACAAAACTTCAGAGTCTGAATCGTTTGTGCAACAAAGAAGGGCGATACTTTTTGTTTACTCTTAACCGCTTGAGTATTGGGAATATATAGACTAGCAATAAAACCAACAATTGCAGCAGCCATACAAACAGTAATCGCTAAAAGAAAATTTCGATCTGTTACCCTTGTTAAAAAGGAGGCTAGAAAAGTTCCAACAATCATCGCAATATAAGATGATGAAGTAATCATCCCATTTGCTTTTGGAATCTGTTCTTTGCTAACAAGTTCGGGTATGATACTAAACTTTGATGGGCTTAAAAGAGCGCTTTGAAGACAGAGCATAAAGAGGGTGATATAACAGCCATAAACGCTTTGATGATAGTAAGCTAAGAAACCTCCAGCAATAACTATAATTTCAAGCCCTTTAAGCCAAACAATAAGCTTTTGCTTACTAAATCGATCTGCTAAAATACCACCGGCTGAAGAAAAGAGGAGAAAGGGGAGGACAAAACAGACTCCAACCCAAAATAGAATGTCACTTGAGGCCTCTTTTCCCTGCAAATCGATGAGGAGGTATATCGTTAAAAATTTAAAAAGATTATCATTGAGAACAGCAAAAAATTGTGCGATGTTAAGTAACCGAAATGCATGTCTATCAAAGCGTAACCTTAGTAATCTATGCATAAAGAGGACCTTTAATTATTATGTTGAATGAAGCCATTGTATCGTCTCCTTCAATTACTTCAAATGCTGTTTTTATCAGCAATAACCTCTTAGCTTTAGCCCACATTCTAAAAGAGGTCCTCTCCCAAAAAGAAAAAAGCCTCCGTACCATCGTCATTATCCCAAGTAATCCCATAAAGAATTTTTTAACTCAAGCATTAACAGACTCATCTGGAGCCTTTTTCGGTGTCCGTTTTTTAACACTTGCGCAAGCGATTGAACACTTCTTAAAGCTATCCTATTCAAATACTTTCACATTCCCTCCATTTTCTAACCTCTCATTACACATCGAATCTCTTTTATTAAATCCGACTGAAAAACTTCTCCCCCTCTTATCTTATTTAGGTAATGATCGAAAAAAAATCTCATCCCTATCTCGAGAACTTAGTCATGTCTTTCTCCATTATGGAGTTTATGGAAGTAAGGCCTTAGACGTTTGGGAGAAAACAGACGGATGGCAGCAGACACTTTGGCACGAAGTCCTTAAAACTTGGGATTTTCCCTGCCAGATTCTAAAAGAAAAGCCGGCGCCAAAAATTCCTACCAATCTTATCCTATTCAATTTACCCCATATCCCCTCTCTATACAAAAATTTTATTGAAGGACTCTCTTCCCACTTTCAGACATCCTATTTTCTTAGGATCCCATCAAATCTTCCTTTTGACAATAACCCCCTTCTTGACAACTTTGGCAGCCTTATAAAATCAAACTACCTTTGGCTCTCTGAAAAAGAAACCTATGAACTTTTTATTCCACCAATAGAGACAAGCACTTTATCCATCATCCAATCTGATATCTTTGCTGCCGCCCCTTGCAGAAAGGTAGATCCCGACTCATCCTTACAAGTCCACGAAGCATCATCTCCTCTTAGAGAGATCGAGATTCTTCTAGAAAACCTCAAAATTGTCATTAAAGATGGATCCCTTCTTCCTGAAGATATCATCGTCCTTGCCTCAGATCTCGATCGCTATTTCCCTCATATCCAATTTATCTTTGAGCAAGAGTCCTGTCCGCTTGGCTATTCAATTTCAGATCTCTCCTCACTACCTCACAATCATTTTCTGAAAACAGTAGACCTCTTCTTTTCCCTTGTCGAAAGTAGATTTGAAAAAGAAGCAATTATAGAACTCCTTTTTTCAGAACCAATTGCAAAAAGACAAAATTTTGGGGCCGTTGAATTCTCTCTCCTCCATCAAATCATTGAGGATATGAATATTGAATGGGGCTTTGATCAGGAGATGAAACAAGAGATCTTAGAAACGGAGGCACTATCAGAACGGGGTTCTTGGAAATTTGCCTTTGATCAATTACTGATCTCTTTAGCATTTCGAGGCTCAATAGAAATTTCAAAATTTGAAACTCTTGGAAACCTCCTCTCATTCTTAGTCGCCTTATTTACTGATCTTCGAAGTCTAAAAAAGAGGGAAGAGACCCTATCGAATTGGATCGTTATTTTGGATGATCTCTTCCGCAAATATTTTCTAGATGATGATGGGCTTGATTTTATTCTAAAAGAGATCCACTCATTTGGCCCCTTAGCAAAAAAAATTGACTCGCCCTTTCTATTCTCCTCTATACACTCACTTCTCATCGAAATCCTCTCAAAGAAAAGTTTTGAGAGATACTACACAAAAAAGCCGGTAATTCAATTTGCAAATCTTTCAGAAGGATCAAGTCTCGAGACAAAAATTATTTTTATTTTAGGATTGGATGAAGACTCTTTTCCTAGAAAGCGAGTTGTCCGTTCGCTAAACCAATTAAAGGGAGATCCGGGCTGTGACCACCTCCCAGAAAATTCTGAAAAGGACCGATTTTTCTTTTTGGAGTCGATTTTGTCAGCAAAAGAAAAATTGATCATAAGTTATATAGGACTCTCCGAAAAAGATGGAAAACCCCTTGCACCATCACTTTGCGTTTCTGAACTGCTTCACAATTTTACTTCGAGTCCAATCAAAAAACATCCGAACATTGCCTTCTATCCAAAACCAAAGGAGGCTATCTCATTTTCAATTATTTCACTTCCAGAAACGCCGCTAACAATTGATATACGCCACCTCATCGAACTTGTAAAACATCCTATTCGATTTTACTGTAACCGAGTATTAGGCGTTTATCTAGACAAAACTACAGAAAGAGATTCTAGAGAGTTCTTCCTCTCTTATCTTGATAGATCAATAGCTGTTGATCCCTATCAAAAACAGAGTAATGAAGAGCTTTTTGAAATGTGGGAAAAGAAAAATCTCCTTCCAACAGCCCTCTTTCAAGAGTCTGCAAAAATAGAGCTTTTAAGCGAACTTAAGGAAGTTCATCTCGGACTAAAAAACTTTTCCCTCTCCAAGCACGACTTCTTCTCTATCCATTTTGATCCCTCTTGCAAAGAGCCCTCCTTCCTCGACTCTAACCGATACATCCACCCCGCAATTCACTCTACAACTACTGATGGTAGACCTTTCACCCTTATCGGCAAACTTCCTGCGCTCTCTAAAGAGGGGATCTACATTCATAAAAACTATTCCATCTCCGAACTCTGGAAACACCTTCCCCACCTATCCATACTCTCCACAATCAACTCCCCAGTCCCAGCAACACTCCTCTTCGGCAAAGACTCTACCACCAAAACCTCCCCCTTCCCTCTCCCCTCCCTCATCGAATACTATCTTCAAGCCTCCACCTCCCCATCCCCCCTCCTCCCTGACCAAATCGACAAACTCCTCAAGAAAAAACTCTTCTCCCCCACCTCCTTCTTCGACGACCCCTACCTCACCTTCCTCCCCCCCGACCTCACCAAAGACTGGGATCACTGGCTAGAACTTCTAACCTAAGGCAAAGTTCTCATGATTGCTTTAAAACTGGTTATTACAGTATCTTGTGTTTGGGGGCAGGTCTGCCCCCAAACACTAACAACTATTGAATTGATTAACAGCATGTTATAGTTTAATATGGTTCGCATCTGCAAATCTGTAACCAAGCATAGCTGTTGATGTGGTGCTTGTTGACAAAAAGATGTGTATCTAATTCCCAAAGACTATAAATAAAAAATATGGACCAGATTAAAAAAGAGAAGAGACAATTTTGGGTAATCCTAGTTATTGTCTTTTTAGGCTTTTTAGGGATATCGATCCCCTATTTAATCTTTCCGGCCCTCTTTCTAAATCCTGAATATTCGATTTTGCCAATCTCATACACAGAGCCAATGCGGGCCCTTTTTTTAGGGGTCACGCTCGCAGTTTATCCTCTTGGACAATTTATCGGATCACCCATTCTTGGCTCACTTTCAGATGATTATGGCCGCAAACCTCTTTTAGTCCTTAGCTTGATCCTATCTGCCATTGCCAACCTGCTAACAGGATTTGCTATTGCCTGGAGCCATTTGGGAATGCTCATTGTATGTCGATTTATTGCAGGGCTAATGGAGGGCAATATTGCAATTGCAAGGGCTATGGGGGCAGATCTTACAACTATTTCCAAACATAAGACTTTTGGGAAAATTAACGGAGCGAGCTCGATTGCATATTTGATAGGACCTCTTTTAGGGGGCCTAATGACAGACAAAAGCATATGGGAACATCTAACCACTTCTACCCCCTTTTACTTCATCTGCATATTTTTCTTTGGTTTGGCGGGGCTCTCTAGCTTTCTACTAGAAAAATCAGCAACTAATCTTCTATTAGAGGCCCGTTCCTTTTGGAGCCGAATTAATCTCATCAAAAGAATGTCGGTGCTCTTTTCCAATAGACGCTTACAATTTTTAATGATCACATCTACAGCACTTACCCTTGCTATCGATATTTTTTATGAATTTGGTCCTGTATATCTTACAGTAAAATGGACCCTTGGTCCAGCAAAGCTTGCCCTCTATAACAGCGCCTTATGCTTAGCGCTTGCAATCGGAAATGGATGGCTCCCCACATTTTTTTCCTCACGCATTTCTAATAGAATAGCAATTATCTCCTCTATATCGGGTCTAATCCTCACCTTAATAGGAGTCGTACTCACAAATTCCCCCCTTCTCATGGTCTTGCTTTTTACCCTTTCAGGCCTTGTCATTGGAGTTGCAGTCACCCTCCTTACTGTAAAGATCTCAAATTCGGCCCCAACTACCATCCAAGGTGAAGTCATGGGGGTCCAAGTCTCACTTCGAGTTCTAGGTGACGGTCTTATCTGCCTTCTCGGCGGCGCACTACTCCTCATCTCACCCAAACTTATCCTAATTATCGCAGCTCTCATCGCCCTTGCTACGCTAGCCTACTACATAAATCTTTCAACTTTACATAATTCACGATCTAAATAAGCTACGGCTTAAATGGATCCGTTAGCCCACACTAAACTTAAATCTTTTTTAGTCGCCTGGGACGGCGAGCATGTTATTGTTAATCAAGAAGATAAACCTTCTGAGTTAGTCACTAAGCTCGCTCTTGATGTGATAGGCACTACTTCAGATGCAGTTTTAGATGAATATCTAACTGATATTTCTAGTTCTCCTGGAAATGAGGAACTTAGCAGTAAGGTTGACAAGCTTCGCTCCATACTAGTCTCTCCCCATGGCGCAAGTCGCGAACAAATTGAAAGGGACTTGGGTTTAAATACTTGGGAAGACTCCCCAGCTGCTAATAGAGCTAAAGAAGTAATCATCTCCTGCTACCTCTCAAAAGATGCTGAGCTTAAAATAAGTGGTTTAAATCTAAGATTTTCTGACAGTATCGAAATTTTACGATTTACTGCTCATCACGGGTCAAAGCTTGGGATAAAGGCCTTGCTCTCTAACCCCTATTTTTATGAGAAAATCATGTTTTCCTATCCCCCCACTTTAACAGGCAAGATAGAGTTCCTCTTTCTCATAACTGGGAGCTCAAGATCAAGAAAATTTGGGCTATGCGCCCCACATTTAGGGACAAATACGCGTGCAGTTATTGCAGATATGAGAAAAAATTTAAGCGCGCTTCAAGAGTCTCTACCACCTGATGATATTAACCTCCAAGAGATTGAGAGGTTGATTGACCAATTAGATGAAGCTACCTTATGTCATCTTGAGTGCGATGACTATCCAAGATTAATTAAAAGTGAGCCCGGTCCTTGGCTCATTCCGATCAATATAGCTACAAGTTTTGGTCAACATTCGGTTGCAATTGAACTTACAAAAGAGGAAAATGGCACTTTTACAATGCTTGTATTTAACTCAGGTTTTGGAACTAGTAGGTCCCATCTTCATCAAGACGACTGGGATGACCGAGTTTATCCATTGATTATTTCTGGAATTGATCCGAGTTCTCTAGATGAAGATTTCTTTTCAAATTTAACTGGTGCGAAATTTCCGGGGAATCCTTTAGCTTCAAGCAGAGCTAACCCCTGCGAAGAGTTTTATAGTTCTCTTTCTCATCTAGGTACTCAAAGTGAGACCGGTTCATCAGCCATGAATCTCTGCATAAGTGCAATTTCGAAAATAATGTATACAGATCCAATCTCTTTTGAATCAGTAACAGCCGATCCCTATATCCGAGGACTTCTATTAACTAATCGGGAGGCTTTGGAAGGGCTGGAAAATGAGACAATTCAGGCATTTTTTTCTAATCCCTCATTGCAAGAGGCTCTTGCCCTCCCTTTACCCACCTCGATACAAAAGGCAATGCGCCCCTACTATCCTCAAGGACAAATCGGCAATTGTTCCGCCAAATGTCTTTCAACCTGGCTACATAGCTCTATGCCAGCTTCGCTCTACAGCCAGTTTAAAGCTTTTAGAGAGAGTTCACTAGTCACAGAAATTGAAACCCGTCTCGCAGGGCTTCGTGGACAACTAGCACTAATTGATCCCAATCCCGCCACCTTGGATGAACGAGTCTTTAACGAGCTTCATCTAGATCCTGCACTCGAACTCAAATCGATGGATCACCTTCAGATCTTCCTCGCCATAGCCAAATCAAAAAGCTACGGCATTTCTTAACAACCCCTGTTATATGAGGCAAGTAAATTAGTAATCCAAAGCGCTACACCTGTAATAACGGTTCCTGTTATAACTACACAACTACCGATGCAGAAGAGTCTCCCTTGTGGAATACCCACTCTATTGAATGCATCATTAGCTACAATGACTATTGCAACTTCATCATCAGATGAATTTTCTTCATCCTCAACTTCAATAATAGGACTGTAATTTCCGAGTGTTCCTGATCTCGCTCTCACTGAATTCGCCATATTAAACTCCTTATAAAAAAAACGCTCCTATTCTATAATAGGAGCGGTATATATGAAAGAATTTGATTGCTTAGCTTTGGAGACACCACTTGTTGGGAGAATATTTGTTGAGGCATCGGCAGGTACGGGAAAGACGTTTGCGATTGAACATGTGGTTGCTAGGTTAATTTTACAAAAATTTCCGATCGATAAGATTTTGATTACTACATTTACCAACGCGGGTGTTCGCGATTTAAAAACACGGATCTATCAAAATTTACAGAATTTACTTGAGGGTGATTCGCCACCTCCCTATTTAGCGGCATTTCAAGAGAGGAGTGCTAAACTTTCTTTAAAAAACGCCCTCCGTTTGATAGATGAGGCTCAAATTTATACAATCCACTCCTTTTGCCACAGGATGCTCTCCGAATTCTCTTTTGAGGCGAACATCGATGTCGGACTAATTGATCCCGAGAAGGGGTTTAGAAAAGAGACTTTGGAAATAGCAGCACTCGATGTATTGAGAATGATCGTCAATTCAGATGAATTTAGCCCCTCACAACTTTCAAGATTAATGGCCCCTTTTCAAAGAGAGACGAAAAATTTTGTCAAAAAAATGGTAGGCTTTCTCTCATCTAATCCAGAAGTTCCTGATTATTCAGATTATATAACACTTGAGACTCAATTTAAAAATATTATAAGCGGTTTCAAAAACGATGTCAGAGAAGAGCTTTTAGCAATTGCCCCTTTCTATAATAAGACATGTAGTAGAGGAGGAGCTCTCCATTTATTTGTGGAGGAGCAAATTGATGCCCTTTCTAAAAAAGAATTCGATAAAATCATCCTATCTTCCCCCTCAATTTTTGATATTTTCCAGGAAGATAATAGAAAAAAAAGCTCTTCTGTAGAGACTCATCCGATCATAGAGGCTCTTTTCACCATTGTTCATGAGGCAAGTGATCCCTTTATCCTCTTTTGTAGAGTTGCAAAAAAAGTTCAAAAGCTCCTTGAAACAAGAAATGAGGGACCAAATATTCTCCTTGAAACAATGGCAAATGCACTCTCCCTGTCAGAATTCAAACAAAAAGTTTCAGGAAAATTTAGGGCGCTCATCATTGATGAATTTCAAGATACAGATCCCCTTCAATGGAGCATTTTTTCCGCTCTTACACCTGAGCTTCTGTTAGTAGTAGGAGATCCAAAGCAATCGATCTACGCTTTTAGAGGGGCCGATTTGCAAACATTTCTAAAAGCAAAAAAAGAGTTCGCCTCTCATTATAGACTCTCCTCTAACTATCGAAGTGACCCATCTCTCATCGCCTCTCTAAATAAATTATTTCAAATAGACTCCCTTTTTACCCTCTCTGAAAAAGGGCTCGATTTCTCATATGAACCTCTTCTAGCAAAGAAAGTGCCATCCGGAAAGCTTCCAGAAGATTCATTTCAATTTGTCATCTCTAATTCCGAAGAAGAAGAGACATCTTTTTCCTACATCGCCTCTGAGATTATGAGAATTAAGGGCGACCTCTCTTTTGCTGTGCTTGTAAAAGACAGGTATGAAGCATTCAGGCTTACCGCCTATCTACAAAATTTAGGCCTGCTTGTTCTGACGACAGCAACAGCGAATATTACAGAAGGGGCTGCATTTAAGTTTCTCATCTTATCCTCAAAACTAATTAAATCACCAAAAAATATGAGCCTTGCAAAAGAGCTCCTGTCTCACCCTTTTATTGGATGGCCTTTAGAAAAATTAAAACTTGGATTAGAAGATAGTGATTTTGGAGATGCCCTCACAAAATTTATTGAGCTCAGTGAAATCGCTCGAGATAACGGCTTAGCCTCATTTTTAACGCAGCTATTAAAACTAACAAACGTAGAGTGCCGTGAAGACTATGCCGATCTAATGCAGATTACAAGCCTCATCCTCGAATCAAATCCTGAATCACTCCATAAATATTTAGAGAAATTATCCCTCCTCGATCCTGATGATCACCCCTACCTTAAACAGAAGCCACTAATCGATACTAGCAAAATACATATCATGACTTCTCACATGAGCAAAGGGCTCGAGTTCGATGTAGTTTTCGCCCTTGGAACATCGATTAGACAAAAGCCCTCTCCTCTTAAAGCCCCGCTTGATCAAGATCTTGAGAAGCTTCGTCTTTTTTATGTTGCAGCAACAAGGGCCAAAGAAAAACTTTACCTCTTTATCAAAATCACTAAAGATGAGCTAGCACAAGGATCTAGAGCGCCAATTGAGCTTCTCTTAGCAAAGCTTAAAGCTCCACATGCATCTTATAACTCGCTACCAAATCTCACATTAGAAGAGATCAAAGCTGTGCTGCTACTTAATCAATTCCCCTTCTTGCAGCTAGACTCTCCCCTGCTAGTTAATAAAATTATTTCTAAGAAGGTTCTTCAAGAGCCGCCCACAATAATTCTTCCGCCATTCCCCCCTCCAAAACACTTCTCATCTTTTTCTTCACTCACATCCTCACACAAAGCCTCCCCAGTCCCAAAAGAGAGCGACTTACCACCTGGTCCTGAGACAGGAAATCTCTTTCATCTTCTATTAGAGAAAATGATCGAAACTGGTGCCTACTATGATTGGGATGAGGAAAAAATTAGAGCATCTATTGAAAAAGAACTATTTAGAACCCATTTAGAAGAGTATAAATTAGTTGTCTACGATCTTTTACATGCAGCTTTCTATACAACTCTATCGACATTTTCTCTGAAGGATGTCCCGCCCGAATGTATGCTCCAAGAGCACCCCTTTTGCTACAAACTAGATGAAGGATCCTACATGAAAGGGTTTATCGACCTAGTCTTTCTCCACAATAATCAATACTACATTCTAGATTGGAAAATGAATCTTCTCCCCTCCTATGATCCAGATAGCATAAAGCTTGCCATGACCGAGCACTCCTACTTCACGCAAGGTGCCATCTACAAAGAGGCGATAGAGCGCTCCCTCAAAGATCACCCCTTTGGTAACACCTTCTATTTCTTCCTCCGCGGCAAACAAACTGGAGTTATAAAATTATGATTGATACGTTGTTTGCAGCTGCGCTACTAAAAGAAAATAGGGATGCAGAACTGCATGAGTTTGTTGCATTGTTGATGAAGAGGACAAGAGAGGGACATCTTTGCGTCCATAATCCTACTATTTTGGATAAGATATCCCATCTTATTCAAGGAGAAAAGAGTCCGATTGCCTTCTATAAGGACCACTACTATTTAAGGAGAAATTTTGATCTTGAAACATCAATTATCCATCATGTAAAACGGCTTTACAATGCGAAATCTAAGTTCTCATTTGTCCCTATTTCAAAAGCGCCCCTATATGCCGCACAAAAGGAGGCATTATCAAAAGCATTTAATAATGGCATTCTCCTTATTTCAGGTGGGCCTGGTACAGGAAAAACATACCTCGCAAATGCTCTCATCGATTCACTCCTCGCGCATAAACAAGATGCCTCTATTTTATTTACAGCACCTACTGGCAAGGCTGCTTTCAGGATTAAGCACCCTAGAATCACTCAAGGGACCCTGCATAATTTGCTCGGTCTCAGAGAGAAAATGCCCGACAATTTTGAAGCTAGACCTCTCATTTATGACTTCATCATCGTAGATGAGTGTTCGATGATTGACGCGAAACTCTTCTCTCTTCTGCTCTCATCGATCCCTTCTGGAACTTGCGTGATCTTAATGGGCGATCCGGATCAGCTCCCACCCGTTGAGGCAGGCTTTGTCTTCCCAGAATTCTTCTCTATAAATGAGTTACCCAAAATCCGTCTCGATCAATCGATGCGAAGCGATCGAAGGGGCATTCTAACGCTTGCAAAACATATCAAGCAAAATGAAATCGATGCCGTTTTCTCCCTTCTTGCCGATCCAGATTTCCCGGACGTCAAACTTGTCCCCCTTCCGAAACAGCCTCCAGTCCCGATTGATAGTAGCGTCACTCTACTAACCCCTTTTCGTAAAGGACACTTCGGATCAACTTTTTGCAATGACTATATCGAGGCCAATAAAAAAGCCTCCATCAAAACTCCCCTCATCATCACAAAAAATGACTACAAATTTAATCTAATGAATGGTGATATAGGGATTAAAGAGGGCTCTTTCGGTCTCTTTCCGCAAAAAATTTCCCTCCCCCTTCTCGCAGAGTACGATCTCGCTTGGGCCATCTCGATCCACAAAAGCCAAGGAAGCGAATTCGAGCACGTCATCGTCCTCCTCCCACCCGGCTGCGAAATCTTCGGTAAAGAACTAATCTACACAGCCGTCACAAGGGCCAAACTAAGCGTCACCATAGCCGCTGACCCCGAAACTCTTCGTAACATCCTCAAGCAAACCTCACACCCCACCTCCAACCTCGCCCTGCGCTGGCTTAATTAGAGAACTATAATAAACCCTAGAGACTTTTGGTGCCGATTTTGGTGTCTGACACCAATTTACTATTTTGTATGTGTCATATTGTTATTTGGTTAGTCTTGTTTTGAGTTGCATCTTGCACGCGAGCAGGCTGATTTTCTTCTTCAAGCTAGTATTAATATTGGCGGTTTCCTATTGTAGGGGAAATGGAACCTGAATGGAAAAATGAGTTAGCGCCGCTTTTAAAAAATAATGAGGAGTGGGCAAAGAAGAAGGCGATTGATGATCCTAACTACTTTGCTGTCAGTGCAAAGGAGCAGGTTCCCCCATATCTTTGGATTGGTTGCTCAGATAGTAGAGTCCCAGCAATACAGGTGACTGGGCTAGAATCAGGGCAGATCTTTGTTCATAGAAACATTGCCAATTTGTGCACACATACCGACTTTAGCTTTCTCTCCGTCCTCGAATATGCGGTTATGATACTAAAAGTAAGACATGTAATTGTTTGCGGCCATTATGGCTGCGGAGGGATTAAGGCTGCAATGGAGGAGCACCATTTAGGCCTCGTTGATAATTGGCTTCGCCATGTACGGGACGTCTATTTCACTAACAAAGAAGAGCTTGAAAAAATCTCCGACCCAAGAGTGCGAATGAATCGCCTAGTTGAACTTAACGTAATCAGGCAAGTTCAAAACATCTCACACACGACAATTGTTCAGGTCGCATGGTCAAAAAAACAACCCCTCTTCATCCACAGCTGGGTCTATGATCTCTCAACTGGTAAAATTAAAGACCTCTCTAATTCATTCTCTCATATTGATCAACTTGAAGAGATCTACAGAATAAAGCCCGCCATTGACAATAATTAACTAAATCTTCACAATACACCTTCTATGTCAGCTTTAGCAATAACCACAACAATATCTCCAGTTTTTTTCGAGACTAACTTTAAAAAAGCAGCAATATCAGCCTTATCAAAAATTTTTCAAGAAACTCTAGGCGCCACCTCTGAAACGACTATAACCTATAAATCAGAGTCATTTAAAGTTTCTATTGGCGCAATAATTTTACTCAATGGCGTCGAGACTGATACATATAGCATGTGGGATTATTCAGCAGCAGCTCTCTCCTGTTTTCAAACAAGTGACCCTCCTATTACAGAAGTCAAAATACTCTCTATTTTATGTAATGATGTCTATATTCAAACATCAAAGTATGATCCATTTAAAGGTCATTCAAAACCAGGCCGTTATGCAATTTGAGGCTTCCAGAGAGTCCAAGGCGTTGTTTTTGAGAAGTATCCGTTCCAAGATTCTGGCAATGGTCTAAGCTCAAAGGTGCTTTTTCGATAGAGCTGAAGTTTATTTGTTTTAGGGTTCTGGGCAAAAGCAAAGAATTCACTTCCCCAATTTGTGTCTGCAAATGATATAATCCCTTGATAGTCTCTTATATAAGTATATGTATTCCCCCGATCTTGCCAGGCATCTAGAAAGGACTTAATTCCCGGTTTAAAGAGAAATGCGTGAACCTGATTTGTCATAAGAATTGCTTTTAAGGGATCATCTTCAAATTGTTTAGCCTCTTTGTAAGGTAGGTCTTTCATATAGTCGATAAGAAACGTACAGAGCTCTAAAGGGCTCTCAGGGAAGAATTCCCTTTTAATAAGGGGATTTTTTAGGGAGAAATAACAGGCTGCGAGCGATTCTAAATTACCGCCTGAAATGTAGGCCCAAGGTTCTAGCGACTGAACTTGACCCAATTGTTTTTTGTGCATCTCTCTGATTCTAAGAAAAGCATTTTGTAAAAACGTTTTTTCCCAGATAGTTTGAATCACCCTGTCTATCACCCCTTGAACGATCTCCCTTGCCCCTTCCCAATCGGCCGAATATCCTATATCTGCTTCAATTAACCGGAAAAATTCTTCGAGGGATTTTAAATACTCCTTCTCTTCATATATCATTGTCCAAACAGTGGGATCGCTCCTCCCGTGTTTAAAGACAAGACGAAACCCGGCTGGCCTGTCTTCAAGAATCTCACCTCCTGCTATAGTCATTTCAGGGTCGAATACCTCTTGAAAATAGACAGGGAAAAGTCGAAGAAGTTGGTCGATAAAAAAAGGGTAAAATTTGGCAACTTTTTCAGCCTTCTCTCTTTTTTCATCCATCATATCTCTTGAGACAAAAAAATGATGCGCCTCTGCCTTAGCCTCTGCTTGTAACCTCCTTGCTTCATCCTCTCTCGTTACATTTCTAAATAGAGCCTCTGTAGTTTTATACCGATCCTCTGCATGGAAGACCTCTTCTTGAAGCTTTTGCACAGCCTTGTTTTCTATCTCTAGTCTTTCCTCTAAATAACTAAATATAGCAGATCCAATTCCAAACGCATCTTTTGTATCGAGCCCTAAACCTGTATACATATTCCACTTGTAAAACTCGGTTTTCCAATCGGCAAACGATGCAACAGTATATTCATAACACTTTAAAAGGGGTGACTCAAAACCTGCTCTCGCAGAAGCTTTAATACTAATTGGCACTTTGTACTCTACTCCATCGATCACCCTTTTGAGCAATCCTCTTGTAATCAAGCCATAGAGATCCTCAAACAGAAATTCAGGGTCATTTGTCTGTATCAAAATAATTGGAGCTGTTGCAAAACAAGAACCGACTGTTTGACGTAAAAAAATAAGGAGGGCTTCGATAAGAGCTACAACGATATTCCGTTTGTTACCTGAAACTTTCATTAACTCTTCTACCCACCGATTGGCAAGGGGCAGACTGAGTTGTCGCAATTTAAGTGCAATATTTTTTTGAATTAGTAACTCAAGAATTTGCTTAACATGCAGTGGGAAAAGGGTATCTAACACGCCATAGGATTGGATTTGAAACTTCTCTATTACCTCTTTTGCTCTTAAAGGATCTACCTCACCTTTTTCATTAACAATATACTCTGCAATTAGCCTTGAAAACCTACAAATACGGAAGCTCTCAATCTCAAAATTCCCTTCAGCAATAGAGCGCTTGCAAAGCTCGCTATCTTCTGTTATTCTAAAGAAATCCATAACCTCCACTATATACAAGATTATGAAAATATCATGTAATGAAAAAGAATTAGAACTTGATGGCGCGCAAGCTGGAAGCGATCTTGCTCAAAAAATGAATCTAAGTGATCCTTCTCAAGCCGTTGCTCTATATATAAATGGCAAAGCAAAAGACTTCAAAGAGACTATTCACCCAGGCGATCAAGTAGAGATTCTCTCCTTTGATGATCCAAGAGGAAAAGAGGTTTTCTGGCACTCATCAGCTCACGTTTTAGCTCAAGCGATACTCCGTCTATGGCCAGATGCAAAACCGACAATAGGCCCTCCCATTGATGCTGGCTTTTACTACGACTTTGCAAATCTTTCATTAAGTGAAGACGACTTTCCAAAGATAGAGGAAGAGATCCAAAAGATCGTAAAAGAGAACTACAGACCGGAAAAATATCTATTCAAAGATAAGAAAGAGGCTTTAGAACGCTTTAAAGATAATCCTTACAAACAAGAGCTCATCAGAGAATTACCGGACGATGCCCCTATCACTGGCTACAAGCAGGGCGAATTTTTTGACCTTTGCAGAGGTCCACACCTCTCTTCTATCGGAAAAGTTAAAGCACTTAAAGTGACTAAAACTTCAAGCGCTTACTGGCGCGGCGATTCGACAAGAGAAATGTTGACTCGAGTCTATGCTATCTCCTTTCCTGACCGCAAACTATTAAAAGATTATATTACACTCCTTGAAGAAGCCAAAAAACGGGATCACAGAGTCCTTGGTTCAAAACTTGAACTCTTCTCATTTTTTGATGTAGCTCCTGGGATGCCGATTATCCAACCGAATGGGATGTATATTTGGAATCAGCTATTAGACTTTTGGAGAATCCTTCACAGAAAAGCCCGCTACAAAGAGATTAAAACACCTGCAATGATGGACCGCAAACTGTGGGAGATATCGGGACACTGGGATAACTACAGACAAAATATGTATATCAGTGAGATTGATGAGCACACTTACGCAATCAAACCAATGAACTGTCCCGCATGCATGCTCTACTTTAGCTCAAAAAGCCATAGCTACAGAGATCTCCCTTTAAGAATTGGCGAAATTGGCCACGTTCACAGACATGAGCTATCGGGCTCGCTTACAGGCTTACTTAGAGTACGTGCATTTCACCAAGATGATGCCCATATTTTTATGAGACCTTGTGATATCAAAAGTGAAATTCTTGGCGTACTGAAGCTTGTCGATCAAGTCTACAAAACTTTTGGCCTTACCTATAAAATTGAGCTCTCTACTCGGCCTGAAAAAAATACGATCGGAACTGATGAAGATTGGCGCTTAGCAACAGATGGATTGAAAGATGCTCTCGAAGAATGGGGCATGCCTTATAGAATCAACGAAGGTGATGGCGCATTCTACGGACCTAAGATCGATCTCCATGTTGAAGATACCCTTAAACGAACTTGGCAATGCGGAACTATTCAGCTTGATATGGCTTTGCCACAAAGATTTGAGCTCAAGTATACGGATAGTGATGGGACAGAAAAAAGACCGGTCATGATTCATAGGGTTCTGTATGGATCGATTGAGAGATTCTTAGCCCTTTTAATTGAACATTTTGCTGGACGATTTCCTCTCTGGTTAAACCCCAGAGCAGTTAGAGTTCTTTGCGTAGCTGACAGACATGCTGAGTATGCAAAACAAGTTGCTGCAGAGATTGAGGATGCTGGCCTTCCTGTTGAAGTAGATGATACAAATGAATCGGTATCAAAAAAAGTTCGACTTGCACAAATGGACCAAGTCAATTATATGTTGACAATAGGCGATCACGAATGTGAGAACAAGACAGTTTCTCTTAGATCCCGCGATAACGTGGTTTATGGAGAGATGCCTCTTAAAAAGTTTTTGGAGAGTGCTGAAAAAGAATTTAAAGACCGTTCTTTAACTTCTTACTTCGTATCATGAAAGATTTAAATTCTCTTCTGACTGAGAAATTAGAACATAAGAATCAGACAAGACTTCAAACTTTAGCGGATAAGAATTTTGCAGCTCCTAGCATGGGTGGTTTTTTTAAGACTACCCCCCTTTCTGAAGGAGAGACATTTGCCCTCCATAAAATTCTTTTTGAGAACAAAACTTCTGGCGCTGATTTAGAAGATGATTTGGATTCACTAAAAATTTTAACGCAAGAAATTAAAGCGATTCAGACTCAAGCTATTATTTTACATGGCGAACGGATCAAAAAAGCCCAATTTCTTTTGAAACCCTACAAAGACGGCGCTTTTACCGAATGGCTCCTCACCGTTTACGGCAATAGGCAGACCCCCTACAATTTTCTCCAATATTATGAGTTTTATCTCTCTCTTACAGAGAGATTAAGACCCAAACTATTAGACATGCCAAAGCAGGCCGTATATACCCTTGCTAGCAGGGCAGGCGATGCCGAAAAAAAAGAATTAATTATACAATCTTATCAAGGTGAGCCAAAACACCTAATTCTAGCTAGAATTCGGACAATATTTCCCCTCCCCCAAACAGATAGACGTAAACAAAAATTTTCTGAGCATATCATTCTCTCCCTTTCAAGACTCATCGAGCAGGTCGAAGAGAAGAATTGGGCCCCTTCCAAGATAGAAAAGAAAAAAATTGAAATGCTTTTGAAAGCATTTGTTAAGAAACTTTAATAAAACGTTCTCGACAATTGTCTCTGATTTTTGTATAGTGACTTTCAGATTTTAATTAAACTGCATCATAACCTTTTATTAGTTTTATTATTAAGGAGTACCATCTTGAGTAATCACCCACTTATTGTTAGTTATTATACCGAGGAGACGCCCTACGAGAAAGAAGCTGGAGACTTAATTGCCTCATGTAAAAAATTTGGATTAGAGTATGAAATTGAAGCGATCCCAAACAAAGGTTCTAAGGAAGCAAATTGCTGCTTTAAGCCAGAATTTCTCCTTAACTGCTTAGAAAAATATAATCGTCCAATAGTATGGACAGATATCGATAGTATGTTTTTTCAAAACCCTACAATTTTTGAAGATTGCAAGGCTGATGTCGCTTTAAGAATTAACGATAACGTCCCTGTCGATTCCCCTTTAAAAATTCTTTCAAATACAATGTTTATCAATAACACTGCCTCTACCAAAAAATTATTGAATTTTTGGAAAAAAGAGTGTGAAAAACTTTTAAAGCAAGAAGGGCCTGTTTTTGATCAAGTTGCATTACGCAGAGTCATTCTTCACTATCCAACAATGGTTGAAATTAAGCGTCTACCTTCAACTTATGTAACAGTTACAGATGATGTAGAAGATCGCTCTTCATTCCCTGACAATGCAGTTGTAGTTCACTACAAACTATCAAGACTTGAAGCTCTTCAAGCGAGCGTATAAAGTTTGAACCCTCTTGTTGTTAGTTATTACACAGAAGGGACACCTTACGAAAAGGAGGCAACAGATCTTGCCTCCTCCTGTTTAGAGTTTGGAATAGAACATGAAATTTCCAAAGTTCCCAATCTCGGTTCTTGGAGCGCTAATTGTTGTTATAAACCCGAGTTTCTCTTAAACCTTCTAGAAAAACATAACCGCCCTCTGATTTGGACAGATGTAGATAGCGTGTTTGTAAATAAACCAATTTTTTTCGATACCTGCAAATCGGATATCGCTTTAAAAATCAACCACGACCTCCCAGTTGATGCAAAATCAAAAATCCTTACAGGAACACTATTTATTAATAATACAGCAGCTGTAAAGAAACTATTGCGTTTTTGGAAAGACGATTGTCAAAGTGCCCTAAAACACAATCCACTTATTTTTGATCAAGCCATTCTAGCAAAAATCCTTTTTGAAAAAATGCCCGAAATCACAGCCTGTGAACTTCCCCCTGGCTACCTTCAAATCATCGACCATCCAAAAGACCAGCTCACACCACAAGAAAATGTTGTTATAATCCACTACCAAGCCTCCCGCCTCTACCAAAAAATGATCGACGGAGAACTCTCCCCCATCCTCACCGACTGGCTCTCCCCCACCGAACTCAAAAACATCCGCACCACTTAATAACCTATTAGTAATAAGAATTTTTCACCACAGAGAGCACAGAGAACACAGAGGCGCTACGCGCAAAGAATTTATTATTTTTTCTCTGTGTCCTCTGTGATCTCTGTGGTGAATATTTTTTATTTATTTAGTGATGCTGTTAAAAAGTTGGTTAGGGCGGCGTGGATCTCTTCTCGCGTGTCATCTGTAACAGAAAGAAGAGGGAGCCTGAGAATATCTTTGCATTTAGATTCTTTTGCGAGGGCGC
>CANJWO010000002.1 GCA_947478685.1 Chlamydiota bacterium
CCAAAAAACTCGGGCACCATAGATATAGTCACCGCTCAAAATGGCATCTACACCACACGCAACGATTTTCTAGACAACTGCTTAAGCCTTACAAGAAATATACCCGAAGCCCCCCTTTTTATAGGCCTCCATAACAGATCCGAAGGGCTAAGTAAAGATAGTTCAAGAGTTGAAATCGAGCGAAAATACAGAATCATGACCCCGCAAGCAACTAACACAGGTCAATTTCTTGGAATCATCGCCGACTCCCTAGGCAAAATCCAATCTCAATCCTACTGGCTCCACGTCCCCCATAGCGAAGCCGGGCTCCTCTTCAACCTCGGTTACACCATGCTCGGGTCCCACCAAAAAGCCCTCCTCAAAAACCAGCTCATTGTCTTTGCCGTCGCCCCCCTAGAACCCATCTCCCGGCAACACTGCTTTCGAGCCGACAACATTTACTCCGACAAAGACGGAATAACAGATCGCTACGGAAAAGAATATCTAAGTAATCCTGACTATAATATTAGTTACACTAAATGCATAACCCCTCGCTCCGAACGAATCGCCTACACCGCCGACCATTACTTTACCGGCCGCACTTACAGTGCCTCCACAACAGATCAAATTAAACAATTAAGAAAAGATTATGGATTTTATGATTCTAGAAAACGTTAAAAAATATATTTTTATAATAGCTCTTTTGGCTATTGGAGGACAGATGTATGCATCTCAAGAAGACAATACCGATACTTATATTAAGTACTCAAAAGAGATTATGGAAACATTTATCAAAGAGTGTGAAAAACAATTTAATTTAACTTTTATGGGAACCTGTCTTGGGTTTTCTTATAATATGGCAGAAATTAATTTTATTGCTTATCGAAAAGGGACTCTTGAAGAAGCAAGAACTCTTGAAGTAAAAATGACTGAAGCATTACTAGAGCGGATAAATACTCACAAAAAAATTAGACCCCTTCTATCAGAGTATCCATTTAAACCAGCTAATACAAGTATTTCAATTTCCTATCAAAAAGAAGATGGCTCAAACTATCTTGATGGAAGTATTGCTGTGGCTTATTTAGAAAAGAACAACCTTTTTTATTACACTGCAAATCCTAAAACAGAGAAGCTTGACCTCCTTTTAAAGGAACCTTATGGGGTGGCGGTAAAGATTGTGAATAAATCGAAATGAGCGGCTTGCTGTTTTTTCATTGTAGTCTCCTGCGGAAAAATAGACCGGCTCCGACAGTATTGAAGAGGCCGATGACGAGTAAAAACCAAATGTTTTCAAGGACTATTTTTAGTGGCATCGCTTTAAGAAAAATCCCTTTAGAGATGATAAGCATGTATTTGAGGGGGATCAAATAGGTAATCGGTTGAAGCCAGTTAGGCATGTTTTCAATTGGAGTTGCATAACCAGCGAGTAATATCGAGGGCATCATAAAGATAAACGTTCCAAGCATTGCCTGTTGCTGTGTCGATGAGATCGATGAAATAAACAGACCCACACCACTAATTGAAAGGACAAAAATAAAGAGACTGAAGAGATACAACAAAAAGGAGCCTGTAAAAGGGACTCCAAGAATAAAAACGCCAATAGCGACCATCAATAATCCTTCAATCAGTCCAATGATAATTCCCGGAATGATCTTGCCTACAAGAATTTCAAATGGAACAAGAGGAGAGACTAGTAGTTGATCAAATGTTCCAAGCTCCCTCTCTCTAGCAACAGATTGTGTTGTGACGACAAGGCATGTGAGCATTGCTAAAATAGCGACAAGACATGGGATATTATACCAGACGTAAAAGATATTAGGATTGTACCAAACTCTCGATGTAAGGTAGACATTCTGAACTCTAGTATTTGTCTTTGCAACAAAATCATTATTAAAGTTGTTAATGATCTGCTCTGTATAGCCAGCTACTATTTGCGATGTATTTGTCTTTCTTCCATCAAAAATTAGTTGTACTGTTGCAGGTTTTCCAGCATCAAGATTTCTAGAGAATTGCTCATCAATTGAGACTACCATTAACCCTTTTTGATTATCCATAAATGGGACAATCTGTTCTACACCTTGAAGAAACTGAATATTGTAGTTAAAAATTTTGCTCCCATAAAATCTTTCAACAAGCTCAAATCCTTGCTCACCTGAATCTCTATTTAGAATTCCTATTGAGACATTTTTTACATCAAGTGTTGCCGCAAAAGTAAAGATACAGAGCTGAATTATGGGAGGTACTAAAATCGATATACGAACCTTAGGGTCCCGAAGCACTGCCAATAACTCTTTCCAAATTAGTGATCTAACCCTCATCAATCTAGCCTCTTAGCTGTTTTAAATGCAGTAATCGTAAAAAACAAAATCCCGAGTGCTATGATTGGAGCCATATCATATAAAATTAAACCCCAAACATTTCCAACTAAAAAAATGCTTTGCAAGCTTTGTACAAAATATTTTGCAGGGATTGCATATGTTATCCACTGTATCCAAATTGGCATACTTGGAATTTCAAAAAGGAATCCCGATAAAATATAGGCGGGCAAAAACCCCACAATCAAAGTAATTTGATAAGCAAGAATCTGATTTTTTGTGATGGTTGAAATCATTAACCCAAAGCCTAAAGAGCTAATTAAGAAAATAGCAGAGACAAGCAAAAGCAAAAGAAAAGAGCCTCTTAATGGGAGATCATAGAAAACAATAGATATAACCACACACATCACCATTGAAATCATTCCAAGAAAAAAATAGGGTATCACTTTTGCAATCACAAGCTCTCTAATGCCAACTGGTGTAGATATGAGAGCCTCCATAGTCCCCCTCTCCCACTCCCTTGCTACAACTAGTGCCGTTAAGAGCGCACCAATAAGCGTCATAATAATAGCAAGGGAACCTGAAAGGAGGAAAAACCTACTTTGGAGAGTTTCATTATACCAAACTCTTGGCTCTGTAGTAATAAGAGGGAGTTCACTTGAAACCCCCGCTGTAATGGCCTCTTGCGTAAGCCAATTTCTAAAGACACCTTGGGCATATGTGAGGACAAAATTTGCTGTATTTGTCTCACTTCCATCAGCAATCACCTGAATAGGGGCTATTTTATCAGGGCGGTTACGATATTGAGTAAAATAGGAGGGAATAACAAAAAAGCCTCGAATCTCCCCCCTTGTCAATTGATCTGTAAGCTCCCTTTTATCACGGACAATCTCAATATCGAAATAGGTCGAATCTGTAAGTGACTTGGCAAAACTTTGTGCATCTGGCGCTGTATCCTCCATGACAAGACCCATTCTTAAGTGATCCAAATCTAAAGAGACCCCTGATCCATAGAGAAAAATTAATAATAGTGGCAGGAAAATTGTGATCAAAAGGGTGCTTGGATCACGAATGATTTGATAGAACTCTTTTACCATAAGAGCTCTTACTCGCCTAACTCGTCCTTTTCTATTTTGATCGATCATAGGCCTCAATCATATTTATAAAGGCATCCTCTAATGTAGGATTCGAATTTTCCTCTGATTTGACCTGGTCCTTAAGATTATTCGGAGTATTCATATTAATAATTTTCCCCTTGTATATCAGAGCTATTCGATCACAATACTCAGCCTCTTCCATAAAATGGGTAGTGACCATGATCGTTACCCCTTTAGCAACAAGGCCATTAATATGATTCCAAAATTCTCTTCTAGTAACTGGGTCAACTCCAGAGGTCGGTTCATCCAAAAACAAAACTTCTGGATGGTGCATATTTGCACAAGCCAAACTAAGTCTCTGCTTGTAACCTAATGGGAGCATTTCAGATGAGACTGAGAGATATTCCTTTAATCCAAACACCTCTATCATCTCATCAACTGCAGCCTGCTTTTTTGAATGTTTAAGATTATATATTCCTGCAAAAAAATCGAGATTTTGTTTTACACTTAGATTGCCGTAGAGTGAAAACTTTTGAGCCATGTAACCAATTCGAGCTCTAGCTTCTGATGGCGCCTTTTTAAGGTCTACATCATAAATAAATGCGTCGCCAAGTGTTGGAGTTAAAAGCCCACAGAGCATTTTAAATGTTGTCGTTTTACCCGCACCATTTGGTCCAAGTAATCCAAAAATCTCCCCTTTTCTCACTTCTATATCAATCTTATTTACTGCAGTGTAAGATCCAAATATTTTAGTTAATTCACGCGCTAGAATTGGAGTTTTTACTTCACCTTTAACAATCGGTGCCCTCTCTGCAAGTTCCGATCCTCCTCCAGGACCTCCTCCTAAAATATCAATAAATGCATCTTCAAATCTCGGAGGAACACTTTTTAAATAAATATTAGACTGCATATCGGCCAGGGCTTTTGTATTTTCTTTTAGGACGATCCGAAGATCCCTTCCTCTAATAACCCCATCTATTACATTTTTATCTTTTAGTAGCTTAAATAGGAGTTGTCTTTTATCTCCTTCTATATCAGTAATTTCAAATGACCTACCTATCATCTTGTCTGTAAGAGCCTTAGGATCACCCTGATAAAGCAACTCTCCATTATTTAGTAAAAGAACGGTATCACAGCGCTCAGCCTCTTCTAAATAGGCGGTGCTCCAAATTACAGTGATCCCGTCTTCAATTAAGATTTTTACCATTTCCCAAAGCTCGCGCCTTGAGATCGGATCTACACCCACACTTGGCTCATCAAGTAAAAGGAGATTCGGTCTCTTTATAAGAGCGCAAGCAAGCCCTAGCTTTTGCTTCATCCCCCCCGACAAATTTTTTGCTAAAAAACCGGTAAAATTTTTAAGTCCAGTGAAGTGAAGGTTTTTTTCATAGACTGCTGTTTTTTCTTGGCCAAGCACATTTCGTAAATCTGCATAGAGGTTTAAGTTTTGCATCACTGTTAGATCTTCATAGAGGCCAAATTTTTGCGGCATATAACTTGTAAGAAGATGGATCTCTTCGGCATCCTTTATAGTGTCATAACCCTCTACAGTAATTGTACCCTTTGTAGGAGTTAACAGGCCCGCGATCAGTCTAATCAGAGTGGTCTTTCCAGCACCATCAGGCCCCACTAATCCAACAATTTTACCCTTTGGAATTGAGACATTAATATCTTTTAAAGCAGGAGGTGTCGCCCTAGAAAATTGTTTTAAAAGCCCCTTAATCGATACAATTTCATTCAAGATCTCTTCGCCTTCACATTAAGTTTTACTGTTACAGGCATCCCTTGAACAAGCTCATGATCGGGATTGTCTACATAGATACGGAGACGGTAGACAAGATCGGTGCGTAACTCTGAAGTTTGAACAGTTTTAGGTGTAAACTCTGCAACCGGAGAGATAAAACCAATTTTGCCGCTATAGCTTTTTCCGATATCAGTAAAAACTTCTGCGCTCATCCCATAATGAACCCTTCCTAAATGCGGCTCATTTACAAAAGCTCTAATCCATACAGGAGAGCTCACAGAGAGCGTATAGACAGGACTTGAAGGGTTAACTACAGTTCCAGGCTCCCGAATACGGGTCAAAATAATGCCCTCAGTCGGCGCATACGCCCTTGTATATTCCATATTGTCTTGTGCCCCTACAATTGCAGCCTCCGCCTGAACCAAATTAGCTACAAGCTGATCTCTATTTGCCCTTGCATTATCGAGATCTTCCATTGAAACAGCTCCAATTCCGATCAGTTCTAAGCGTCTCTGCAAAAGGACTTCTGCATTATCTAAATTTACTTTAAGCGCTAAAGCTGCAGCAATAGCCTCTTCCAATTGACTGTCATAGGGAGACGGATCTAAAGTGCACATTAATGCCCCTTCTAAAACCCTGTCACCCTCTTCATAAACAAGTTTTGAAACCTGCCCACTCACTCTAAAGCCAATATCGACCTGCCTAACATCGACATTGCCGTACAGCGTGATCAAATCAGGATCCTCTTTGACCCGAAAGATCGTGTAAATCCACAATACAACCGCCACTACCAAAGCAATTGAAAGCACCGAAATAAGAATATTTTTTCTCATAGTTTCCCTATACCTCCTATTAAAAATAAAGGCAATGAACCTTTGACAGAAAAGAGTAGACATTTTAAATTGTCCCTATGATAAAGACTCAAAAGACTACTTACAAAATAATGTTATACTCAGTGGCCAGTTTTTTGGGGGGTGTTAGTCTAGCTACACTTATTTACTGGTCACCACAAGTACACACACCAAACAAAGCTACTCTAGAAGAGAGTGTTCTTGCGGAAATGCTCTATGACAACTTCCAAAGATATACAGATAATTGCGATATAGAAAAAGTGACTGCAATGATATCACAAATTGAGACTGGACATTATACAAAGCTAGAAAAACAAAAATATGACGAAGTCCTTCTCCAATTAGTAGCTAAAAAAGCCAATCGAAAGGCTCTAGCAAATTTGAAAAAATCAGAAGATTACTTAGACCGACTTGCTAAAAGTGAAACCATTCTCCCTGTAGTCGATAAAAAAATTTACATCGAAATTCTTGGGGAAGGGAGCGGTGATCCAATCGTGCCTGAAACAAACATCTTCCTCCATCTTAAACAGTATGATGAAAGTGGTAAGTTGATCAAAGATACTGGCGAATCCGAACCCTCATGCATTCCCCTCTCAAAAATGGCCAAAGGATTCAAAATTGGGATCGAAGGGGCACGCATCGGAGAGAGGAGAAAAATCTATATTCATCCCGATTATGGCTTCAGTAAGACTAAATCAGGCAGCTCCGCAAATCACCTTCTCATCTACGAAGTCTCTATTGCTGGACAGCCACCAAAGAGTGCAATGCCAGAATAAATGCATTTATAGCGAATTAAATTTGCATTGATAATTTTACTGCGTCTGTATCCCTTGGGTTCCATTCGCTTGCATCGCTCGTGTGAAAACACACGGCCTGCTTCAGCGCCGGCTAATGCCTAATGAAAGCCAAGGGCACATACTGTGTAAACTTATCAATGTAAATTTAATTCACTATAAGACTCTTAGATTATCTTGATGAAGGGCCATTATGATAGGAATAGACTTCATCGAATTATTTAAAATCTGTAACCAATTGCTTGAAACAATATCTAGATAGCTCACAGGGATAGTCATAACATTTTTAGTTAACATTATAGCGAATTAAATTTGCATTGATAATTTTACTGCGTCTGTATTCCTTGGATTCCATTCGCTTGCATCGCTCGTGTGAAAACACACGGCCTGCTTCAGCGCCGGCAAATGCCTAATGAAAGCCAAGGGCACATACTGTGTAAACTTATCAATGTAAATTTAATTCACTATAATTCTCCAGCTAAAGCTCCCTTTAAATTTGAAATACGATTTAGGACAAAGCTCAGATCATTCTCTAATTGTAAATTCATAGCTTGAATGGGCGTGCCACTGATCTCCCATGACGCCCCCTTATTGATATAGTGAATTAAATTTACATTGATAAATTTAATTCACTATAATATGAATAATTGGTTTTTGGCGTTTCATCCATAATGTAATACTATCAAAAACCCAAACAAGCACAACATGTTGATAATAAAGCGCTTTAAAATAGAAGAGCTAGACCGACTGAGACGCCTTGTAGATAGAGATTAGCAGGTATTCCCTGATTCGCACTGCTTGTAGAGACTAGAGCCCGACTCATGTTTTGAGAAAAAAAGGCTGAAAAATTGTAGGCGGCAGTAAGATTGACATAGAGACTTTTACGCCTGATGTAAGAGCCAAAGCTAAGGCCAATTCCAGTATCAATAATGGGTTGTATCAACTGGGCATTATTGTTTGTTGCAAATGAAGAGGCTCCTGCAGAATTTGCATAATCTAGATGAAGCTTATTATAAGTTGTGTAAAGTAAAGAGGTTGAAAGATCACCAAAGAGGCTAAACCCTAGACCTAGAAGGTAATTAGCTTGCAATCCAAGTCTTGGACCAATTCCCCAAGATATCGCCTTAGTAGAAAGGGTTTGACTCCCCCAAGAAAAACTAGCAAGGGTTGATGATAGATCAAAATTTTGCTTAATAAAAGTAGCTTTAAGCCCCATTAATGGTTCGATCGTCAAATTTAATCCAGAATAATAGGCACGAGTCAAATACAAGTCGGCAACATTAATGTTTATATCCAGACTAGAAGCAAGTGACCTAATCAATTGGCTATCCGAAACTATATTAAGCGGTGAGAGATAGAAGTATGGCGAATCGGCCCCTTTTGAGACATTTTCGCTACTTTGAAACCAGAGATACTCACCCCCAATATTCCAATGATCGTATGGTGTATTCAAAATAAACCCAACTTCAAACCCCGGTTTAAAGTCTGAATCAAAAACAAGGGCGGACCCTTCAGGATTAAAACTCGCATTGCCTATGTATGCAATCTCCATAGAATCCTGAGAGGCTGCATATTCATTAAAATGGACGTTTATCCCTAAACTCCATGAATCTCTTAATTCAAATCTTGCGCTCTCTGAAATCCCTGACCCGATTTGATCTAATTTTAATGGTCTCCCTCTCTCAATTGAATCTTCTGCAGTTAGAGAGACAAATGCAATTAGACTCAAAAACACTCTTTTCATACGCATCACTTAACTCACCTTAAAAGATAAAATCTAGCCCTACTGACAACCCTTGCAAATAGAGATTCCCAGGTGTTGATTGAGTTTGATCAGCAATGGATACAATAGCCATCTCCATGTTTTGTGAAAAAAAGAGGGAGAAATTGTAAGCAGCTGTCAAACTCATATAAAAAGTTTTGTGCCAAGAGTAATCGCCAGAACCCATTCCAAAATACCCTTTCCATCCAAGACCAATACCAGCATCCAAAATCGGCCTTACGGTTCCATAGTTATTTTCTGTTATAAAAGCTGCCTGCCCTACAGAATTAGTATAATTGGCATCTATACTTGTATAACGTGTATAAAGGAGGGTTGTAAAAAGATCTCCAATGATGCTAAATCCCTTTCCCATAAGAAAATTACTTTGACATCCAAGTTTTGGACCTACACCAAATGACCTTGATTTTGTTTCAACAGTTTGACTATCCCATGCTTCATCCAAAACATCTGCATTTAGCTCATATTTTTGTCGGATTGAGCCAAATTTAAGGCCCAAAAGGGGCTCTACTGTAAGTTTTCTTCCTGAATAATAGGGTCTTGTTAAATAGAGATCGATCAGATCGAGACTTAAATGCCAATCGGCGTTTAAAGATGTTAGAGCTACTGAATAGGTACCGATAAAGAGAGGTGAAATATAGTACTCTGTTCCTGTAGCATCTGCCTCTTTGCTAGAATGTCCCCGATACCAAAGATATTCTCCACCAAAATTCCACTTATCCAATGGAGTATTGAGAGAAAATCCGACTTGAAAGCCAGGATGATAGTTATTGCCAAACCTAACAACAGATCCTTCGGGAGCGTTATGAGTTGGATAAAAAGAGTCTGCAGTATTACCTTTAAAACCAATCTCATTTGCATCCTGCATTGCAGCATATTCATTAAAAGCAACATTAATGCTTAGCCCTATTGGATCTCTCGTCTCACATCTTGCACTCTCTGAAAACTCTCGAGCTAATTTATTAATATCAGAAGGATCTTGTAAAGAAGCTAGGAGTGATACACCAGTCATAGAAAATATAATCAATCTTTTCATACCAACCCCTTTAGAAGACAAACGATGTACCTACAGATAATCCACTCAAATAGAGATTGGCAGGAGCGACGTGCTGCGTACCTGCTATTGCTATTAATGCCCTATCCATATTTTGAGAAAATAGAATAGAGAGATTGTATGCCGCATTGATATTAATTTTGAATCGACCATTAGATACCCAATTAATTCCAAGCCCAGCATCCATAATAGATCTAAATGTATTCATACCGCTATTGCTTAAAAATGAAGACTCATCTATTGCGTTTAGGTAATTTAATGTAAGCGTATTATATCGTGTGTATAAAAAGCTAGTGGCTAAATTACCAAAGAGACTAAATCTAGCCCCTATTAAATAATTGCTTTGAAACCCAAGTTTAGGACCGATCATCCACGCTCTTGAATCGGTACTTGCTGTTTGAATATTAGATGGTGCTGTAAAAATAGTTGCCGAAAGATCAAAATCTTGACGAATCCAACCGCTTTTAAGGCCTAAAAATGGATTGACACTTAGCTTTCTTCCTGAAAAATAGGGCCTTGCTAAATAGATATCGATCATGTCGATATCTAAGTGCCAATCAGCATTGATAGAATTTAGAGATGCTTCAAAAGGTCCTACAAAAATAGGGGAGCGATAATATGTACTTGAAACAGGCTCTGCAGAACCGTGAGAATGTCCTCTATACCAAAGATAGCCCCCTCCAAAACTCCAAGTATCATATGGTGTATCCAAAATAAATCCAACTTGAAAGCCTGGATGGTAATCGAAATCCATTGTAACAATCGGACCTTCCGGGGCAAAAAAAGTAGGAAAGAGGCCATTTGATGTATTACTAGGATAAGCAAGCTCCATTGAATCAGTCGTAGCTTGATACTCATTAAAGTTTGCACTTATGCTAAATTTCCAGCTATTCTCTTCTCTTGTACTTTGCGAAATAATAGCAACGACATCTTCTTTTGGGAGCGGCATACCCGACTGAAATGATGGCGTAAATTCCATCCCTTCTTCAGCAGAGAGAATGGCTGCACCTATAGCCAAAAGAAAATTCAATTTTTTCATACTAATTTGGAGTCTATCTTTTTTATTTAAACAAATCAACAGCTATCCTCTTCATTCTCCATCCTGTCACTGTAATTGCAAATATTACGGCTAAAAACATCAAGAAATAGGCAGGAAAAAGTAGACTCACTTGATATCTTTCAAACATCTGAACATAAACAATCGGGGTCATACTCCCAAATAGAGCCATTCCTACACTAAAATTAAATGAAATTCCCAAATATCGATCCTTAGCAGGAAATAGCGTTTGCATAAAGGCGTGCCCGCTGCCTGCAATACTGCCTGCAGCTATTCCTAGAAGCAATTCACCAAGCAAAATCAAACTCGGATTTAATGAATCGATGGCCATAAAAAGGGGGATCGCTAACACAAATATAAGAAATGCTACTACTCGATAAAATTTTCTAGCCTCTACTCTATCAAAAACAGCTCCCATAATGGGACTGCCCACCAAAAAACCGAACATACCCATCATATTAAACTGCAAAACTTGGCTCAAAGGTAAGTGTAAATATCTTGTAAGATATATCGTTAGAAAACTAAGAAGCGTATAGCTTAGAGCTCCATTAAAACTTCCTAGAGCAAAGGTGATTAAACATGACTTAGGATTTGCAGCAAAGGCCGTCAAAACTGATGCCCTAGAAGAGCCTCGATTTATTAAAAGCTTCTCAAACTCAGGTGTCTCAGTTAAATTTCGTCTCATAAAATAACCAAAAAAACTAATCGCTCCTCCTACAATAAAAGGGATACGCCAAGACCACTCCGGCATCCCAGGCCTTTGAGAAAGAGCACCCAAAAAGGATGCAAAAAATGCTCCGAGCGCGCAAGAACCTGCAATACACCCCCCAATAAATCCAGGCGATTTTCTACCTAGATGTTCAATTGAAAATATTGCAGCTCCATTATATTCCCCACCGGTACAAAGCCCCTGCAATAACCTACAAAGAAAAATAACAACCGAAGCCCAAATGCCAATCCTCTCATATCCGGGCATAACTCCAATACAAAGTGTCGGAAGCCCCATTAATAAAATCGAAGATGATAATGCTATCTTCCTCCCATATCGATCGCCTATATATCCAAATAGCATACCACCAAATGGCCTTGTTAAAAAGCCTGCACCAAATGCTGCAAGACTTGCCAAAAGCTTCGCTGATTCACTACTTCCGGGGAAATAATAATTAGCAATAATACAGGTAAAAAAACCATACAATGTAAAGTCATAAAACTCTAACGCGTTACCTAAAATACTTGACCCAAGAATCCTTCTTGATTTCATCTTATTTCCCTCGATATAAAAAAGCAGGATATACCTCTTCCTGTTGAATTTCAATTGAACAATATGTTTAATTTTTATATAGTCTTTATCAATCTAATAAATAGTAACTTTGGAGAGAACATGAGTTGGCTTGAATCATTAAAAAACCCATCTGAAATAGTTGAACTTTGGAGCTCTTCTGTGAAAGTTGATTTCGCTTCTAATTCCAATGATGACGTTAAATTACCTATCGAAACAATCGCGTTTTGCTGTAATGTGACCGCCTCTTTTCTTCAAAATAGAACTCCGAGTTTGCGAGACTTTCGTATTCAAAATCCAGTAGCCTATCTTCCATGTACCGATGACTCATTTTATGATGTCCATGAAAACTCTGTTACTACACTTTCCACAAAAAATAAAACTGTTCAAATTTGGGATTGCAGAAAACTAAGCTGTCCGGTAGAAACTAGATTATATGAAGAATTATGGAAAGTTTCTTATATTTCTGCTTCTGGCATTTTTTGCTAATCTAACTGAGGTTTCCGCCAGCTGTGATCGCGACTATTTTGATGTAAGCAAACCGACTGGCGCAAAAATCTCTGAAATTGTATCGACTGTTGCTCATACTAGAGTCCTATCTTTATGGGGCAAAGAGAAACATTTAAAGCAACTTGGTGAAGATGTAGATAAGGAAGTTGCTTTCCTACAATTTTGGTTCTATATCTTTTCTCGCCCGAAGCTGGCCGATGATATGCGAATCATTCAAAAAAGCTCCATGAAGTATAACCCATTTATTAGCGGCGGTAGAACTTCAATTCTTGCATCCTATAATAAAGATAAAGAGGCTTTCCTTAAAGTAGGTCACTGCTTTGCCGTTTTCTTAAATCTTGACCCCGAAAAAACAGTAGATATCTTAAGACAAGGGCTTGAAGCACTACAAACTAGTAATACTGGCCTCAAACCCTTTTTTGACTATCTCATAGAACAGAAGAAAAAGTCTTAGGGGACTTTTCAAAAGTGGACTGGTCGATTTTACAAATGTTCCCTAATTAAGAGTGATTTCAATCGATTCAATTTTATCACCTTGCTGAATCTTTTTCACGACATCCATACCTGAAAGCGTTTTTCCAAAAACGGTGTACTCACCGTCAAGAAATGGAGTTTTTTCTAATGTGATGTAAAATTGAGATCCACTCGATTTTTTTTGTGGATTTGCCCCATCACCCAATCTTGCCCAAGCAAGCGCACCTTGGTCGTGTGGAAGACCAATTTCAGCCGGTATTGTGTATCCAGGTCCACCGCTACCTGTTCCTTGAGGATCTCCGCCCTGAACTACAAAATTAGGAACTACTCTATGGAATGTGAGTCCATTATAAAAGCCACCGTTTGCCAATTGAATAAAATTTGTTACAGATAAAGGTGCCTTCTCATAGTTCAATTCACAAACCACTTCCCCTTTGGAAGTTTTAATGATTGCACGATAAGCCTTTCCTTTTTCAAAAGACATAACTTGTTTGGGTTCTGTAAATTTTGACATATTATCTCCTGCCATTAAATGTATTGATAAAGCGCAAAGCGCCAGTGTAAATACTTTCACAGTTTTTCCTCCAGAAAGAAATTCTTCTAAATTATAACAATGAGATATAATTTATTACCATGAGTCTTGAAGAAAAAGTTATCTCTTACCGCGAATTAGCACTTAAAATTGCTGAACTCGAATCAGAAAAAAAGCTCCTCTCTCAAGAAATCCTTATGCTTATGCCTAGAAATGCAGAGACCCTTCGCATTCAAAACCTTCAAGTAAAGAGATTTTCTCGCCTAATCATTAAGACCTCCCTAAAGGATGCTAAAATATTTGACGCCATTAAAATAGAAGAAGTTGTCGATAAGGACGCACTCAAAAAACTCCTTTCACAAGGAATATTCATCCCTGACATCACCGAATCGACCTTTATCATTATATCTAAGGTTGTTACTGAAAAAGAACCCCTAGCTTTAATCAACTGAAAAAATCTTGCCTTTTTTGAAATCTAGCGTTAAAATGGAACTTTTCCTGCCGCTTGGGACAACCTAGCTTCATTATGCTGGTTTAACAACACTCAAATTAGGGGACTGCGAGGCTGTAAATGGGATTTATCCCCTCTACAGAGAGCAGACCCACTTTAACATAAAGGTTAAATGCGCGAAGCTCAAGACCCCTTGCGGCGGGTTCTTATATTGGCTTTGGCTGCTGCTCGTTGAATGGTCTTTTCTTACTTTTTTTCAGAACAGCCGATGGAATTGGTGGCGGTAACTTTTTGCTAACATTTTCAAATTCATCTTGTCTTGCTTGTTTCTCTTTTGTATCAAAAGTCCCTGCCATTATCTGATCAAGAT
The DNA here is from genome assembly GCA_947478685.1 of Chlamydiota bacterium. Taxonomy (GTDB): domain Bacteria; phylum Chlamydiota; class Chlamydiia; order Chlamydiales; family 2-12-FULL-49-11; genus VGMD01. The sequence goes on from CANJWO010000002.1 coordinate 14,288, forward strand.
CCTCCCTTTCAAGAGTCTCAAACTCTACAAGCATATCGGCAATCAACTTCAACTTTTCATACTGCTCACGCAGAATTACTCCAGCTCTAGTATATGCATTATCTAACAGACTCTTAATTTCACTATCGATCATTCGGGCCGTCTCTTCAGAATAGGCTTTTTCATGAAATCCTGAAATAAGGTTGCCATCTCCATTATCTGTAAAGCTAATCATACCCACTTTTTCAGACATACCCCATTCGCAAACCATTGAACGGGCAAGTTGTGTCGCCTGTTTTATATCCATCTGAGCGCCACTAGAAGGATCACTATTGGAGATCTCTTCAGCAACTCGACCACCCATTAGTACAACAAGCTGATCCAAAAGTCCATTTTTCCCATAATTTACTACGTTCTTTGCATCTGGCGCAAAGTGCGTTGCCCCTAAACTTCTCCCTCTAGGAATAATTGTAACTTTAGTAACTGCATTAGTTGTTTTCAAAATTAGAGCAATCAGCGCATGCCCCGCTTCATGCCACGCTGTTATTAGAAGATCTTTATCTTCCATCTCTAGACTTCTTCTCTCTTTTCCAAACATCACTTTTTCTTGCGCATAAGTAAAATCTTCTTGAGTGACAGCTTGTCTATTCTTTTTTGCTGCATAAAGGGCTGCTTCATTGACCATATTAGCAATATCAGCTCCAGCAAGTCCCGCCGATCTTTTAGCAAGTTCTTTTAAATTAACATGATCTGCAACTTTAACTTTTTTAACATGAACTTTAAAAATAGCCACCCTTCCCATATAGTCAGGAAGGTTTACATACACACTTCTATCAAATCTACCAGGCCTAAGCAACGCTTTATCAAGAACATCCGGCCTATTTGTTGCGGCAATCATAATAACGCCTTCCGTCGAATCCATCCCATCCACTTCTACAAGCAATTGATTAAGTGTCTGCTCGCGCTCATCATGCCCGCCACCAAGCCCAGATCCTCTATGACGTCCCACAGCATCTATTTCATCTATAAAAATGATACAAGGGGCAGTTTTCCGAGCTTGCTCAAAAAGATCTCTAACTCGAGAAGCACCAACACCAACAAACATCTCAACAAAATCAGAGCCCGATATTGAATAGAATGGGACACCAGCTTCTCCTGATACAGCCTTCGCTATAAGAGTTTTTCCTGTACCTGGTGCACCAACTAATAGAACGCCTTTAGGAATCTTTGCACCCAGTCTCGTATATTTTCCAGGATCTTTCAGAAAGTCAACAATTTCTTCCAATTCCTCTTTTGCTTCATCAATTCCAGCGACATCATCAAATGTAATTTTCTGGGTACTCTTATTTAGCAACTTAGCAGGCGACTTACCAAAACTCATTGCAGAAGAGCCAACACCTTTCATCTGGCGTGAAAATATAAAGTATAAAAGGAGGGCTACTAGAATAATTGGTAAAAAGGTGAATAGGTAATTAAGGTAGTTAGGAGCTGGTTCTTCGCTTTTAAAAGTTCTCTCAAGAACAGCCGACCTTGGTTGGTCGGGAGCTTTGAACGCAAGCCCCTTATTTTCAGCAAATGCTTGCCACTCTCTATCACTTTGAGCAAACCATCTAGCATATTCGTCGGGATTAATTTTTTCTAAAGCCTTCGTTGAGATTTCTTGATTGTGAAAAAACCAAATAGCTGTAGCAACTTTAGCTCGCGCCTTATCAAGCTGAGCCAAGTTTTTCTTCAAATCACCGTTTACTTTTTCAAATTGAACGAGATATTCAAGATAATTCCTTGTCGATCTAAGATCATAAAGTCTTGCATTTTCCTGATCTTTTACTAAATCTCCTACAATCATCTCAAGACTATTAACTGCCATAGAGAAAGAGTCATACTGCATCGCTAGCGTTGTAGAAGGATCTGCTAACGCCCTCTCTACTGAAATCTCAATTTCTCTTAAGCTTCTTTTTATCGTCTCATTTCCAATTCCAAGTTTTGAAGAACGGATCTCTTCCAAGAAACTTTGTAAACCCTTTCCTAAAAGAGCAAGATTGCCACTTGTTTTATCTTTAGATGCTGCGTCAAATAGCGCCTTAATTTGAGGTAAAGTAATTGCCGCTGTACCTTTAGGCACTTCTTTAATAACAACTGAATTTAGACGATCCGAACTATCATAACTTTTAGAAATAACAACAAACCCCCCTTCAGGGATTTTTATTCCAGCAAGCCCAAGAAAATAGACAGCTGACTCAAAAACCTGATTTTGAAGAACTTTCAATTCTTCCAGTAGATTTGATTGCTGACTAGTAAGATCATGATTTTGATTTAAGAGGCTCAAATAGCGATATCGTTCTTTAGCAGAATCAGATAGGTTCTCATGAAAAACACCAGAGAAAGTAACCAAATTGTCATTTAAAGAGGTCTTTCTACTCTCTTTAGTGTCTAGCAGGTCAAGATTTACAAGATGTTCCACTTGATGACTAAATGAAACTCCCGCCCCTTTTGTGTCTGATAGATTTTGAAAAATCAAAATAGCTATCAATCCCACTACAAAAAAGAGAAAGATCCCTGGAAAACTTTTTTTATTGTCTGGCTTCATATTGTTGTCATTTTTCATAATTAATATCTTATATATTTAATGTTATTGTTTTCGCTCAATTAATATATTAATTACACTTAATTGATATGATAAACAAGTAAAATATGTTTACTACTACTGCAAGTCTATATGGTATTCAATTCTCATTTTAAGGTCAAAAGATGATTTGCATATATAGGTTGATTATTCAGACAACTCTTTCCTGTTAGGCACTCCCCAACAATCTGACCTTTATCCCAAATCACTGGCATCCAAGAACGTAGGAATACAGGGACTTTATGAATACGATACCACTCCCTCAATTCCATCCCGTTTGGTAATTTATTGCTAAGCTTTGGTGGCCCCAAAAGGCAATCTAGTTCCGGGAAGTATACAGCTGAACTGCCTCCCCAAATCCCCTTCCAATCATCCGGAGGACGGTAAGAGGGGAGCTCAGAAATAGTATAACATGGAAGTAGAGGTAGTTTTAAGACAAAAAGATGATCTCGCTCCAAAACCAGCTTCCAATCACCTTTTATAATTTTTTTTTGATCTTTCCTATCTCTTATAAGCACAAGAAGTTGCTCCATTTCACCTCTAGAGATATCTATTTTCTCTTTTTGGAGAATCTCTCTTAAAAGGGTCTCACCCTCAAGTTCCTTTTTTAATAGGGATGTCGCTAAATAGTACCCAAAAGGGCCAGGGTAGATATAGTTAAATTTCTCTTCAACCTGCTTATTTACATAATGCATGCACTCTTCAATTCGTTTTCCTAAAAGGAGGATATTACCCTTTATCCCTTTGCCAAACATCTCCTCCAAATAGGGAATCATATCCATACGCATGCGACTTCTCAAAAATTTTGGATCACTATTAGTCGAATCCTCGAAAAACTCTATGTTATTCACTTCAAGATATTTAAGGATCTCTTTTTTAAATACGCAAAGGAGCGGCCTAACTAGCCTCATCCCCTCAAAATTGGACTCCTCTTTCATAGCTGATATGTGCGTGAGAAAACTCCCTTCAAAAACCCTCTTTAAAATCGTCTCAACTTGATCATCTGCATGATGACCCGTAAATAGAGCATCAAAATCACCCCGCACATATTCTTGTTTAAAAAATAAAAGCCGTTTTTTTCGACAGCTATCCTCTAAATTCCCCTCAACGAGCTCATTTGGATCAATTTTATGGAGGTAAAAAGGGATTGAGTATTTTTGCGCCAAGAGATGAAGCTTGCTTGCCTCTGCTGAGCTCTCTTTTCGCCATCCATGATCAACATGACAAATATGGAAATTCCATCCCCCCTCTATAAGTATATAAAAAAGAGCTAGTGAATCTGGCCCTCCTGACAACGCCAGAAGGTACTTACCCTCTTTTGAAAGAGTTTTTTCTAAATATTGTTTTGTTTTTTCCAACATCTTCTCTATCATGATATCAAATCAATTCATCCGGTATTTAAAGCTTATGCCTATTATATGGCGCTACGTCACAAAAACCTATCTAAAAATCTTCGCCCTCACTTTGGCAACCCTTTTTGGACTCAGTTTCCTCATTAAACATAAGAAGCTTACCCTTCTTATTGTAGCTGGAGCCACTTACAAACAAGCTTTTCTTTTAGCACTCTGCATGCTAAGCATTACCTTGCCACATATAATCGGAATATGCAGTTTTATTTCGTCATTGTTAACAGCTTACAAATTAAACTCTTCTGGTGAAATCACCTCATTACGAGCAAGTGGCCTTAGTTTTTCTAGAATTTTTACCCCCATCTACTTTGCCGGAGGGTTTTTAATGTTAGTAAATATCTTTCTAGTCTTCGAAGTTATTCCATATTCAAAACTCCTTGTAAATAAGCTATATCAGGAATCACAAACAATAAACCCCCTTGTTCTCTTAAGAAAAAACGCCCTTCCTATATTAAAAAATGTTTACACTGAAATGAACTTAAGCTCCACAGGCTCTGAATCAAACAATGTATTAATAGCCTATTTCCTCGAAACCGAAAAGAAAATCGCTCTTCTTTTGGCTGAAAATTTGAATTACGCGAATAAGACCTTAGAAGGTAAAAAAGTAGCCCTAATCTCCTATTTCCCTTCTGAACCTGATCTTTTTGACCATTTAATTATTGATAATCAAGCAGAAACATCGTCGCCCGAATCCTTTTTTATCTCCCTATTAAATAGGCCCTCAAAAGTGAGAGATTATGATGTCTTTTCATTACAAGCACTTCTAGAAAGTTCTAGACCCTCTGCAAAATCTGAACTATTTCAAAGAATTTCTAAAATATTCTACCCCTTTACATTTACAATCCTAGGATTAAGTGCAGGTTTACTTAGTAGAAAAAAACTTCATAAGCAAAATTTAACATTTTTACTCTTATCTACATTTGGATATTTTGCCTCCTTCTTTGCCCTTAAGAATGCCTCTATCCCACTTTTTTTAGCTATTTTCTATACGCTCGGACCTCACCTCCTCATTACTTTTTTTTCATTTATGAGACAGAAAAAAATAGTGGAGGGTGAAATTTGAGAATCCCCCTCTATTTTCAGTATATTTTTCGAAAACTCCTTTCACTTTTCCTGATCATTCACTTTTCTGTAATGGCAGCCTATTTTTGTCTGGAGCTTTTAACCTTCTCTTCCCTCCCAAGTAATAGCAAACTTCTTTTCCATTTTTTAAGTCTATCACTCTCAAAATCTGATTTTTTTATCACATTTAGTTTTTTATTAACAGCTATTCACACCCTTCAATCACTCAAACAGCATGGTGAGCTCACAGCTCTCCAAGTTAGCGGCATTTCTAAATTTCGACTTTCCCTCCCCTTCTTTACGTTAACTCTCTTCCTTGCATTATTCTCTTGCTGGAATACAGAATATGGAGTCAGTACCGCCCTTAAATGGAAACTAAAATCCTCTCATAGAAAAAAAGCAGCTCATGTCTCCCCTTTTGAAGTAAAATATCTTCCTGACCAGAGCAGACTTATTTATCAAGAAGATGGCTCTAAAATCTTCGATCTATATTGGATTATTTCAGATAAAGAAATTTGGCATTGCAAAGAGGTCATTCAAGATAACACGCATTTAGTAGGACATTTTGTTGATATATTAAAACAAAACCCCTTAGGGCGATTCGAAAAAAGCGACTCATTTTTAAATTACAATCTTCCTTTTCTTTTTGATGATTGTGCAGAAAGATTTATTCTTCCTGAAAAATCTCCCCTTTCAAAAGTTTATGTCTACCTTACTAATGAATCTCTAATGATATCTGTTGATAGAGCAAAGTTTTTAACCGCATTTATTTACAAGCTCATTCATCCTTGGTTCCCCCTAATTTTTATGACTGCAATATTAGCATTTCTACTTCCCTCCAAATCAAAAAACTCTTATTTCTCCTTTTTGATTGGAATTTTTTGTTATCTTCTCTTTTATTCAATGATGAAAACTTTTACAATTCTAGGAGAGAACTATTTAATTTCTCCTTGGATTACAGTCTTTTTGGTTCCTATTGGAATACAAGGAGCATTAACATATAAGCTATGCAAAAATTAAAATTTATACTCCCGATCACTATTCTTTTGCTTCCCCTAGCATTTTTTTTGCGCTCCCTCCCTTTTATTAAAGAAATCGACATCTCTCTGGCCTATTTTTTCAATGACATCATTCGGCTCCATCCATCCCTTCACGACACTTGCGCCTATCTAAATTCAAAAATGGGAAATTGGCTCTATGACGTTCTCATGGCCTTTTTTATCGTCCCCTATATATGTTTTGGTAAAAAAGAGAAATGGCTTGAGAGATTTGTCACTACAATATTGATAGTCGCCCTTAGCCTTCTTTGTTACTTTCTCTTCAATCGCTATCTAACAAGACATTTACATTATCAATCATTGAGTCCATCAGGTGTACTCCCAGACTTTTTCCGCCTTTCCCAGGTAATTACCTGGACAAAAGTAAAAGTATTCACTTCTGTTTCATATCCATCCGACCACGGCTCAACTATTTTTATGTTTATCCTCTCTACATTCTATTTAATGGGATCTAGAATTGGCCTTCTTTCTATATTTGCCTCAATCCCTTTTTTCCTCCCAAGATTATTGGTAGGCGCGCACTGGTCAAGCGATTTCTTCTTAGGAAGTCTACCTCTAGCCCTTTTTAATTTAGCTTGGTTTTTTTATACCCCGATCTATAAAACCTTATTACAAACAATTCTGAGGAGCATATATGGTCTTGACGGCATCCGAAAAAAATTACAAAAAACTCTGCAATCTAGTTAGACCAGCAGCACTTCTATCTTCAGCACTAAGATTAATTGAGTGGGATCAAGAGACAAATATGCCCGCCCTCGGCATAGAACTTAAGACTGAACAGAACAAATTACTCCACGAGCTAGTTCATAAGCAAATGACTAGTAAAAGATATGTAAAGCTCCTCTCCCAATTTATTGACATTGAAACAGGGACTCTTTTAACTACCGATTTAAAGCCAAATGAAACAGCTTCGGTCAAAGAAATGCGAAGAGACTATCTTCACACAAGTAAATTAAATAGCACCTTTCTAAAAAAATTCACAGAAGCAACTACTCTCTCACTTGATGCTTGGAAAAAAGCTCGAAAAACAAATTCATTTAAATTGTTTCTCCCCCATCTTGAAAAAATCATCTCCCTGACACGTAAAAAAGCCGATCTTCTCGGATATCAGGAACACCCATACAATGCCCTTCTCGATATTTATGAACCTGACACAACAGTAGCGCTACTCGACCCTCTATTTGCATCATTAAAAGCTAAAATACTCCCCCTATTGCAAAAAGTCGAATCAAAACAAGATCCAAAACTTGAAAATCTCCTTAAAAACAAGATCTTTCCAGTTGAAGCCCAAAAAAAAGTTTGTTCAGATATTCTCCTTAAAATGGGCCTAACTACTGAAAACCACCATCTTTCAGAGACAGCACACCCATTCTGTATGGCTCTATATCCAGATGATATCAGACTAACGACACATTTTAATGAAAAAAATTTTTTACAAGCCTTCCTTGCTACCATGCATGAAGGGGGTCACGGACTTTATGAAGCAGGACTTCCAAAAGCTCATTTTGGAACACCACTTGGAGAAGCTGCTTCGCACGGCATTCATGAGAGTCAATCGCGCATCTGGGAGACCTGCATCGGTCACTCTAAACCTTTTTGGAACTACTTCTATCCAAAACTACAAGCAGCCTTTCCTGAAGCTTTAGCTCAGACCTCTCTTAACGACTTCTACGGCCATGTCAATTTTGTAAAGCCCTCACTCATCCGTATCTTTTCAGATGAAGTAACCTACAACCTCCACATCATCCTCCGCTATGAGCTTGAAAAGGGCTTTCTTGACGGCTCCCTATCACCTAAAGACCTTTCTGAACTATGGAATAGCCAAATGCAAACTCTCCTCGGCATCACCCCTGCAAATGACGCAGAAGGCTGCCTTCAAGATATCCACTGGTCTCTCGGACTTATAGGTTACTTCCCCTCTTATACACTAGGAAATCTCTACGCCGGAACACTCTTTAACTCCCTCACTAAAACCTTCCCCGATTGGGATAAGAGAATTACCTCAGGTGACCTCCTCTTCATTAAAGAGTTTTTAAACACCCACATACATCAATACGGCAGACAATTCGCACCGAAGCCCCTCGTCGAAAATCTGACTGGAGCTCCCTTCACTGCCGACCCATACATCAGTTACCTCACATCTAAATACCTTATAGTGAATTAAAATAAAAAAGTTCCTGAATCTTTTAGCGCCTTAATTTTTACTGAAGTTAAACCTAGGTAACCGGAAGCAGATGCAATCGCCTCAAAATGAAATTTTTCCCTATAGTACCCTGCAGCTGAATGAGTAGGATAGACTTTTAAAATTGATCCTTCGCGAAAAGCTTGATTCACAAGCTGCTGCATAATAGCCTTTCCCGCACCACGGAATCTATTGATTGGATTGCTAGCTAAAGCGACAAGCTCCCTTTCCTTTTTATCATATAAGGCAATCGCCTGAACATTATCACATATGTCTCTACACACATACACAATAGTATCTCTTGCCTCCTTAGGATTCCGACAAAATCCAAAAAGAGATTGTCTAATCGCCTCATAAATTCCTACAGACTCTTTCATCATGTCATCAATTTTAATAGCAAGAGTCCACCACATACCGGAGATGTCAGCAATAGATCCCCATTCTACTGCAACAGCTTTTGAAACTCTCAAATCATCCACCCTTCTAGCCGCCTCTAAAAATACTTCAGCAGCGCATAGAGATCCACATTCTGCAATTGATGGAAAAGATTCCTCAATTCTTGGAGATTCCGATATAACCTCTTGAATTGCAAAAATCCCTAATGAAGAATCTGATAAGCTTTGCGACAATAAATGCATATTAAAATCCGAATTATTATTTTGAAAAAATATACGCTAATTAATCGTTTATCCATAACATTATTTAGCCACAGTAACAATTACTAGCCGCAAATGCTCATATACTGAGAGAAATTCAAAGAAAAGGAATTTTCAATGCAGAAATCCCTGATTTTGAATTAAGCGGAACTGCCGCCAAGACCGAACTCTATTTACGTAGACATGGAATAGACAACTTCAATACATATAGTCATTTAAAAATCAATTCTTGATCACTTTTCGGGAGATTTTTTAGAGAAAATCAAGCTGCTATGAATATTTTATAAAAAAAACCCACCATTGTAAGGTGGGTTTAAATAATTTGACTGTATTGAAAATGAGATTATCGTTTACAGAATTGGAATTTCTTACGAGCACCAGGTTGTCCGTACTTCTTACGCTCCCTCTTTCTTGGGTCACGTGTAAGAAAGCCTTTCTCTTTAAGAAGAGATCTACGATCTTCGTCAGCTTTTACAAGAGCTCGTGAGAGTGCGTGTCTAACAGCAACTGATTGCCCTTCTAAACCGCCACCTTGTACATTGATAACTAAATCAACGTCGGCGACATTACAAACTTCAAGTGGTGATTTAACTACTTTTCTTTGAAGAGGAAGTGGGAAATATGCATCAAGATCTTTTCCATTTACAGTGATAACACCAGCACCTTTTCTCATGTAGATTCTAGCTACAGCAGTCTTTCTTCTTCCAGTTCCTATAGAAATGTTTACGTTTTTTTTCATGTCCTACCCTTTAGTTTCCCGCTATAATTGGCTGTTGTGCAACCATATTATGCTGATCATCTGCATAAACGCGAAGCTTTTTTAACATTTGTCTGCCAAGTGGCGTCTTTGTCGGCATCATTCCTTTGACAGCAAGCTCGATAATTCTCTCTGGATGTCTCTCTTTCATCATACGATAAGGAATTTCTTTAAGACCACCTGGAAAACCAGAATATCTAAAATAGATTTTTTGAGCCTCTTTTGATCCAGTTACTCTTACTTCTTTAGCATTGATGACAATTACGCCATCTCCGCAATCCATATTCGGAGTATATTGAGGCTTATGCTTTCCTCTAAGAACCTTTACAATCTCAGAAGCAAGTCTTCCTAATGTCTTACCCTTAGCGTCGAAAAGATACCAATTCAACTCAGACTGTTTCGTTTTAAAAAATTTCGTTGGCTGCTTACCTTGCACTGACATTTTACACCTTTTAACATTTAAAAATTGAGATAGAGAATACTATGATCACCGCTTATTTGCCAAGAGAAAACTTCCTACCCAAGCAAAGAAGAAAGAATCCACCACAGAGCGCACAGAGAACACCGAGAAAAAACAACAAATTCTTCGCGCGTAGCGCCTCTGTGACCTCTGTGCTCTCTGTGGTAAAAAATATTTTTATTTACATTATCCCTGATTAATTTTTCCAGGTAGCCAAAAAGAGCCTCTTTCGCATAAACTATTTGACTTATGAAGGAAGAACCTAAATCTTTTTTTATCCGTACCTACGGATGCCAAATGAACGAACTGGACACCGAAATTATGGTGGGCCAGCTCATGCAACGGGGCTTAAAAAGAGTCCATGAAGAGGAATTGGCCGATCTCCTTATCTATAATACTTGCTCCATCAGAGACCTTGCCGAACGAAAAGTTATGGGAAAGCTTGGCCTACTTGGTAAATCTAAAAATAAAAAACAGCTGATTGGGGTCACTGGCTGCATGGCAGTGGCTAAAAAAGAGGCTATTTTCAAAAAATTACCCCATGTCGATTTTGTCCTGGGCACTAATAATATTGCCGATCTCAACGAAGTTTTAAACGATGTCATACATACTGGCAAGCAGACACTGCGCACAGATAGCGCATTTGAAGAGAACCTAGATTATCTCATCGCAGAGAGGGAAGATAACCTCAAGGCCCACGTATCCATCATCCGCGGCTGCGATAAATTCTGCACCTATTGTGTTGTCCCTTATACTCGGGGAAAAGAGGTTTCAAGGCCAGCAGTTGATATCGAGACCGAAGTCCGGATGCTTGCAGACAAAGGGTATAAAGAGATCACCCTCCTTGGACAAAACGTAAATAGTTATGGCAAAGATAAGCGTGAATCGGCAACCCTTTTTCACGACCTCCTCTATAAGCTCGACAAAATAGAGGGAATTGAGCGGATCCGCTTTCTTACCAGCCACCCGGTCGATATTACAAAAGAATTAATGTTTGCTATTCGTGATCTCCCCTCTGTCTGCGAGTTCGTCCATTTCCCCATCCAAGCAGGCTCTAACCGCATTCTCAAAAAAATGCATCGGATCTATACTAGAGAAGAGTATTTTGAAAAAGTGGCAATGCTGAAAGAGATCGTCCCAAACGCCTCCCTCGGCACCGACATTATCGTAGGCTTTCCCACTGAAACCGAAGAAGATTTTCAGGAGACTCTCGATGTCTTTAAGAAAATCCCTTACTCAATCGCCTTTGTCTACACATTTAGCGCAAGACAGGGAACTCCCGCCCTCCGCTGGAAAGACGATGTCCCCGAAGCTGTCAAAGAGGACCGCCATCAGCGCCTCACCGCCCTCCACACCGAACAATCCATTCAAGAGCGGGCAAGCCTACTTGGCAAACCCCTCGAAGTTCTTATCGAAAAATGCACCGAAACAGGCCAGCTTAAAGGGCGCACCCGCTGCTGGAAAAAAGTAGTCACCGAAGGCCCTGCCTCCCTCATCGGCACCCTCGTCCACGTCACTCCCCACAGCTTCAATCACCAAACGCTTATTGGCACAATCGTATAAACTCAGCCTCATCTAAAATGCCAATGCCGAGCTTTTTAGCTTTGGCGAGTTTAGAGCCGGCTTCTTCACCCGCGATGAGGTAGTCAGTACCGGGGCCGACAGAGCTTGAGACTTTGCCACCCCGCTGTTTGATCAATTCGCCGGCCTCGGATCTCCCATATTTGGTTAGGGTTCCTGTGAGGACGAAGGTTTTGCCTGAGAAGGGGTGGTCGATTTTGACTCGCCCTTTTGGGTGGACGCCGAGTTTGATAAGCTCTTGAATCTCGGTAATGTTTGCCGGGTCCCCGAGAAATTCTACAAGAGATTGCGAGACAATTTTTCCGATCCCATCGATTTCTAAAAGCTTCTCTTCTGTAAGCTGTAGAAACTTATCGACAGCAGCAACTGTTTCGGCAATCTCTTCTGCAGCAATTTCGCCGATGTGCTTGATTCCGAGGGCAAAGATAAATCTTGCAAGGGTTGTCTCTTTCGATCTTTCGATGCTTGCTAATATGTTATTAACTGACTTCTCTTTAAACCCTTCAACTTGAGATAGCTCCGCTTCAGTCAGGCGGTAGATGTCGGAAATTCGCTTTACATAGCCATTTTTTACAAGCTTCTCAATTACCTTTACACCGAGATGATCAATGTCCATCGCATCTTTAGCGGCAAAGAATACGATCCTCTTAAGGTTTTTTGCGCCACATGAGGGATTCATACACCGAACTGCAACCTCACCTTCTATGTGCACTACATGACTTCCGCAGCTGGGGCAGTTTTTTGGCATGTGCCATTTATGAGAATTCGAAGGCCTTTTATTTAGATCGACAGAGACCACTTTGGGAATTACATCGCCCCCTTTTTCAATAATGACTGTGTCGCCAATGCGGATATCTTTTCGATCGATCTCATCTTGATTGTGAAGGGTGGCTCTTGAAATAGTACTTCCGGCAAGTTTTACAGGGGTTAATTCTGCAACAGGGGTCAAGACACCGGTGCGCCCTACTTGAACAGTGATCTCTTCAATCTTTGTAATCGCCTGTTCCGGGGCAAATTTGTATGCAACGGCCCATCTTGGACTTTTACCGGTGTAACCGATCTCTTCTCTTTTATCGATATCATCAAACTTAATCACAATGCCGTCGATCTCAAATGCGAATGTGCGCCGTTTTTCCTCAATCCCTTTTGCAAATTCTAAAATCTCTGACACATTCTTACAGAGGCAACTCTGCTCTTTTGAAAAGACAGGGAGCCCAAGCGATTTTAAATAACCTGCAACTTCTGATTGCCTCTCTAACTCACCATCAACCACATCATAAATGATAATTGCTAATTTCCGCTCTTTCGTCTCTCTTGGATCTAATAACTTTAAGGAACCTGCCGCTGCATTTCTGGGATTTGCATAGACATCTTCACCTGCCTCTTCTTTTTCAGCATTTAGCTGATGAAACACTGTAAGTGGGAGAAAAACTTCTCCACGAAGTTCCAAGACATCTGGAATATTATTTCCCTTCAATTGATGTGGCAAGCATTGAATTGTCCTCACATTTTCTGTGACATCGTCCCCTTTCTTACCATCACCTCTTGTGACCGCCTGAACAAACTTCCCTTTTTCATATCGAATCGCGGCGGCAATACCATCAATTTTAAGCTCGGTTGTAAATGCAAAATCACTCTGGCCAAGAATTTTTTCCATCCGCTTAACAAAGTCGGAAAGCTCCTCTTCAGAATAGGTATTCATCAATGAAAGCATAGGTCTTGAATGTTCTACCTGCTTAAATCCTGATTGAATATCACTTGAAACTTTTTGGGTGGGTGAATCAGACTTGATCCATTCGGGATGCTCTCTCTCAATTCCCTCAATCGATTTGATCAGGTGATCATATTCGTAATCAGTGATGACCGGCTTTGTCTCTATGTAATATAGAGCATCATGCTTTTTTGCATCTTCAACAAGTCTATTGTACTCATCCTTCTGGCTCACCTTCAAACACCACCTCAAAAAACATTGTGGCAAGGGCCGGCATTTTCACACAAAAGCCGCTTTTATCGCCAAGCACATGAATCTCCCGATTCAATCTGCCCGATCCTCCGTAACGCTCATCGTCGCTATTTAACACTTCGCGAACCGATTTCACATTAGGAATGCGAATCACATACTCATCAAACTGCGATTGCGTATAGTTATGAACGCAAATGAGTTTTGAAGAGATCCCCTGCCTTATATAACTAATGACAGAGTGATTATAATCTTTGTAATCAATCCAAGCAAACCCTTTGTGGTCGAAATCTATTTGCCAAAGAGCAGGCTGGGCTAAATAGAAATGATTCATCTCACGAACAAATCTTTTCCATTTTCTCCTGTTTGGATCCATTAAAAGGTCCCAATCAAGACTCCCTTTGCAATTCCACTCTCTCCAAACAGCTAGCTCATAACCCATAAAAAATAGATTCTTTCCCGGATGTGAAAGGGCTGCACTATAATAGAGTCTCATTTGAGAAAACTTATTCCACTCATCAAGCGGCATCTTTTCAAATAAAGCCCCTTTTCCATGAACTACTTCATCATGAGAAATAGGCAGGAGATATCTCTCACTAAAACCATAGCAAAAACTTCTGGTCAAATCGTCCATATGATGCTTTCTATGGATCGGATCTTTTTTCATAAATGTAAGTGTATCATTCATCCAACCGATACTCCACTTCATATCAAAGCCAAGCCCATTCCATTCAAGCGGTCTTGTAACCCCCTCAAATAGAGATGCATCCTCTGCAATCATCAAGACACCAGGAAATTTTTGATGGACGATAGAATTGAGGTGCTTCATAAATTCAATAGCCTCAAGATTTTCTTTGCCCCCGAGTGAATTTGGAATCCAATACCCACCTCTCCTTCCATAATCTAAGTAGAGCATAGATTGGACAGCATCAACCCTTAAACCATCGACATGCAACTTATCAAACCAGAAAAGGGCACTTGCGATCAGAAAATTTGAGACCTCTTTCCTTCCGTAGTTAAAAATTCTTGTACGCCATTCAGGATGCCTTCCCATTATGGGATGATCCTTCTCATAAAGATGGGTCCCATCAAAATAAGAAAGGGCAAATTCATCATCAGGAAAATGACCTGGAGACCAATCTAAAATGACACCAATCTGATGCATGTGAAGATGGTTGACAAAATATTGAAAATCCTCGAAATTCCCAAACCTACTTGTTGGAGCAAAATATCCGGTCGTTTGATAGCCCCACGATTCATCTAAAGGATGCTCCATAATTGGCATAAGCTCAACGTGCGTATATCCCATCTCTTTTATATAAGGGACAATTTCTCCTGCAAGCTCGCGGTAATTTAAAAACTGATCCCCTCTCTTCATCCAAGAGCCGAGATGGACCTCATAAATATTCATCGGACCATTTAAAGAATTTGTTCTAGCCCTTTTTTCCATCCATTCATGATCTCGAAAACAGAACTCATTTGTTGCTGTTACTACTGCAGCAGTATTTGGCCTAAACTCAAACTGATTCCCATATGGATCTGTCTTAAAAAAGACATTACCGTAAGCTGTCCGAATTGCATACTTATAGATCATCCCTTTTCGCTCGCCTGGAATGAAAATCTCCCAAATCCCACTCTCTCCGATTTTTCTCATTGGATTGACATGCTCTTTCCAATGATTGCAATCTCCAATGAGAGAGACTCTAGATGCATTCGGAGCCCAAATTGCAAATTTTACACCTACAATCCCTTGATGTTCTGTATAATGAGACCCAAGAACTTCATAAATAGCATAATGAATCCCTCTATGAAAAAGATGAGCATCTACAAAAGATACTGTTGGAATAAATGAATAGGGATCATAACCCAAAACCCCATCTGCATGAAATACTCTATAATCCAGGAATGTTGTCTTTTTCGGAACATGATATGTAAAAAGTCCCGCAGGATCGGTCAAAGTAAGTGATACAATTTCACCTAAATATTCAAACGAGAGTTCACTCTTCCTGGGAGCCCATATACGAATGACTTTCTCGCCTACAGAACTATCATGCAACCCCAAAAATCTGTGCGGATTATCATGATTTCCACCCTTTAATTGACCAACTTCACCCTGTAAAACGGCTAATTCCTGAGACATATATAGTACTACCACAAGTAAGTTTAAACTTAAATTGGTGTATATAGTTACTTCTGAAATTTGTCCAGGTAGTAAATTTGACCAGGCCTAAGGACGATCTCATCTGAACGAGAAATCATTTCACCCTTTTCTTGCGGGCGATTCTTTATACGGAAGGAATCAACATCTTTCGGCCATTTGATCGCAAGCGGCCCGCTAACTAATGCCTCAATTCGAACTTTACGAAGCTTTCGTTTTGTCCACTCAAGATCAAAATTTGCCTTAGCTGTTTTCAGACCCGTCATTCTTCCATAAATGAATTGCGCAGGAAGATGAGGGAGAATTAAAACTTCACCATTTTCCTCTTTAAGAAAGAGAGAACGGATCGTCTCATAGCTCTTATATAGTATTGCTGCTAAAGAGAACTGCGAAGGAATATCTTGACCTGAAATACCTAAACGTTTATCAATTACCCTCTTAGGGAAAAGAATATGATTAAAATGTCTTTTTAAAAAAATATCTAACTCACCAATTATAATAGGAACCTCTACACACTCAGCTTTCTGTCCTAAGAAAAAAAGTATGGGGAGGATCTCTTTTAAATCCCCTCTTCTTGAAACAAGTTCCCAATCAAGTTTCTTGTTCATTCCAAGAGAGAGTCTTTCTAAATGAGATTGGATAAAAGCATCCTCTGCCTGAATCTCTAAAAATTGGTCCTTTTCTAAAACCCCGCTCTTCCCATCAAATTGATAAGATATCGATTTTCCCCGTTTAAGTGAGATCATGATAGTCTTGCCAACATGTACTATCTGAAAACTAAAATAGCCCTCTTTTGCCCTTCCAAAAACTCTAACCACGTTTTTTTCTAAATCCTGCTCCAATGTAAAACCTTCCACCGGACCTGTAAGATTTAATTGAAGAGAGAAGCTCGCCTCATCGCCAAAAATCCGAATCTCTGTTGGGTAGGCTTCCACTGCCCAAGAACTGCACGGTATCATGCAACTCTCTCCAGGCTTATGCGAAAATGGTCTGAATCTATCTGCTATTTTAATCACATGAACAGTATACCTACTTTCTTCCTTTAAAAAAAAGACCCGAATACATAATATTATTGGCATGACCATTTTTACTGCAGCATTTTCACTATTCCTCGTATATAACGTTTTAGGAAACCTGGCACTTTACATCGCTTTATTAAAGCCTTTTTCACCTCGAAGACAAAAAATTATTCTAATACGTGAAATGCTTATAGCTCTCTTTCTCCTCTTTTTATTCGGATTTTTTGGCGACAATATCATGCACTTCTTAGGTATCAGCCATGGAATCATCGGCATTGCAGGTGGGGTGCTCCTCTTTATTGTTGCACTCACTATGGTTTTTCCAAAACAAGCCTCCGGACCTCAGGTCGACCTTCTACACGAACCTATGATTGTACCAATTGCAATTCCAGGAATGGCAGGCCCAGGAACTCTATCCGCAGTCATGCTCTATGCCACCCAATTTGACCTTGCCTGGAAAATGCCTGTAGTTATTTTACTCGCATGGATTCCCTCTCTAATCATTGTCCTAACAGCCTCATCGATAAAGAATGTTATTGGAGAGAAAGGACTGATTGCCTTTGAACGCTTCGGCGGACTCCTCATGTGCCTTGTCTCAGTCCAAATGATCGCCTCCGGCATTATCCAACAAGTAAAACTAAACTTTGACTGTACACCAAAGCCCCCTCAGGAACTCGTTACCCCCCAATCTAAATAAAAAAGGTGTTGAAATGCTACCTTGCACACTAGATCGACACTCTCAAATAAGTGACGTTAGTAATATATTTACTGAAAATCTTAAACGAAACTATCTATCAGCTCACACTACCATCCTCTATCCAGGCGAACAGGCAATCGATTTTTTCATCTTCATTTTCCCTCAAGCCCTAAATGATTATTTAGAAAGACTTAGCCAAGAAGCTCCCTACCCTTCCCTCCAATTTTTTGAATTATTTGTTAGCAGAATTACTGCTGAAGAAAATAATACTATAGCAAGAGGTCCCCTTCTACTAGATATAACTCCAGAAGAACGTGATAAATGCCTCCCCCTTGCTTCTTCAATATTTAAGTCATCTGATTTCTTAGCCACATTAACAAGACTCCCCTCTTAAATTAGTTAATTCTCCTCAAAAAAACAGCAACGCCTTTCACACTCAAAGACAAAAAATGTGGTATAAATTATTAATTATTATATAATTGCGCGCATATCACCGAACTAACAGAAGGATTTTACTATGTCATCAGCAATTGCAGCTAGCCATTTACATATAGATATAGAGAGACTTCATGATCATAAAATTATTATTGCCACAGCTTCAGGTCAATCTGGCTTCGGCGATACCGTTTGCGCAATTAAAGTTGCAACATTAATCCATGAACGTCTCGGCATTCCTGTAGCTAATATTATTCTTAATATAGCCTCTTTTGATGAATCTATAGCACGATTTAACGAAAAATACAACTTTCCGCATCACCCTGACATTTCTGCATTAAGAGATATTGACATAGCCTGCTATATAATCGCCCCCCTTAATAACACAGAAAAATTCTGTGAATTAAAGAAAAAAATTTCTAAAGCAAGCCCGCTCCTATCTCTATCCGAGTATAATTGGGGCGATCCACTACCAAGGCTTCCAGCATCTCATGAAGGTTTTGAAGCGTTCAAAGCAGCAAGAATGGGAATAATAGTTAGCGGCGAGCCAACAGATAAAGCTGATGAAAGAGGCATTTTAATTTCAGAAGAGCTTAAAGAGTGGGGTTTGAGAGAAGATAGTACAAGTTCAATAAATAGAATCTTTCAACTTAAAAAAATCAGCCCTGATTTGACTAGAGTTATTCTAGAGACAGAAACACCTGAAGACGCGATTCTTATGGAGTTTGACGCCTCCAACAGACTCTATTACGGTTATTCTTGTTATATATCCACAGCGCTATCTTATGTCGCAGCAATTAGCAAGATAGATCAAATGAAAGATCCTATAAAAAATCCTACCCTAATTCTCCCTATTAAAATTATCTCTTTTACAGACCAAGTTGGAAAAGAAACATATCTTGGACTTTTAAAATACTTAAGAGAGCAAAATTATGGAAATCTAATTGTAAAATCGACTGCTAATAAAATATTAGAAAGCGTTAAATTTTCTGAATCCCCTAAAACAATTACTCTAATTATAGGTCCGATTTCATATTCAGACTCCCTTACATTATGGAAATGTTCTGAAGACGAGACAATAACTACGGGTGATCAAAGCTTGAGCGAGGCAATAAGTTGCATAAGAAAAAGATATGGATATGAAGCTTTACTCCACAAGACCGCTCTAAGCATAGGTTTAAGTCAAGCGTACATAAAATTTTCCGCAGAACCAGCTCCTACTTTCGGATTCGGAGCTTTTGAATCTCCATTTCCAGAAATGGCTGATAGATTAGCTTCTCTATATTCTGACCCATCTAAGGCTTTAGCTTTTACAAATTTTAATCGATCCATCATTGAGGAACAAGATTGCTCCAATTTTATTGTAGACGAGGTCTCAAAAATGCTGAGCAGTCACTTTACAGAATCCATTAAATGAGCAAGTGATTGTCTTTAAAAGAATAGTACGATTGACCTGCGAGGATGAGGTGGTCGACGAGAGGGATGCCAAGGATTTCGCCGCAGGACGTGAGGAGTTTGGTCATGCGGAGATCAACGGCTGATGGAGTAGTGTCGCCACTTGGGTGATTGTGGGCAATGATCAGTTTGTGAGCGTGGTTGCGGAGAGCTGGAGCAAAGACTTCGCGGGGGTGGACGAGCACCTCGGTGAGGATTCCTCTGCCGATGATTTCGCGGTGATAGGGATTTAGCTTGGCATCAAGGAGGAGAACTGCGAGCAGTTCTTGTTTTTCCCCATAGAAAAGATCGATTAGGGCTTTGTGGGCATTGAGTGATGTGAGAACGGGAGCGCGTTCTTGTTTAGTAGTGGCGAGCAGTTTTTTTGCTAGCCCAAAGACAGCTTTAAGTTCTATCGCTTTAGCTTTACCGATCCCTTTTATTTGAATAAGATCGGAGATGGAGGCGTCCACAAGGGCTTCTAGATCGCCGAAATGATTTAGAAGCGTTTCTCCGAGGTCGATTGCAGAGATCCCTTTTGTACCGCTCCCTAAAATAATAGCCAATAGCTCACTTACTTTAAGAGCGGATACGCCGTGCTCAAGGAGCCTCTCTCTAGGCCTCTCCTCGAGAGGGATGTTCATCATAAAAGGGTATTACCTTATGTTCTAGTTCGGCAGGAATCTCGATTTCAAGCAAAATGTCATTATCCTCATAATCAGAGAAAATCACCCTTCCCTCGCGCATCAGTTCGCTTGCTAGGATGTAATGGCTTTGCGGTATACGGAGCTTAACCACTTTACGAAGCTTAGCAATTTCACTCAGCATCATTTCAATAAGTTCTTCAAAGCCTGTTCTGTTCGTTGCAGAAATACGAACCGTCTTCGGATATTTAAGACGGAGCTTTATCATAGTTTCGTCTGATTCACACTTATCAACTTTGTTAAACAGGGTAATTACCGGCTTATTCTTGACGCCAATCTCTTCTAATACTTTCATTGTAGTTAGCGCCTGATCCATTGCAGATGGATGAGAGACGTCGATAACATGAAGGAGAATATCAGTAAATGCAGCCTCTTCTAATGTGCTTCGAAACGCTGTAACAAGGGTATGCGGCAATTTACGAATAAAACCTACTGTGTCGACTAGTACAATATTCTGCTTATTTGGAAGGGTAAATTTACGTGCCGTTGGATCGAGCGTTGCAAAGAGTTTGTCTTCGACAAGTACATTTGCACCTGTGAGCGCGTTTAAGAGAGTCGATTTTCCTGCATTGGTATAACCTACAATTGCAAATGTTGGAATGTTAGTCCGAATTCTTGCTCTTCGCTCCACTTCTCTTTGAGCTTTGATCGCTTTAATCTCTTTTTCAAGGATATTGACTCTATCTTTTAAAATCCTCTTATCGATCTCAATCTGTTTTTCACCCTCACCTCTCAAAGATGCACTACCACCGCCGCCGCCGCCTGTTTTTTGACGAGACAAATGGGTCCACATCCCCTTCAGCCTCGGCATTTGGTATCTTACTTTGGCAAGCTCAATTTGGAGCATCGCCTCTTTCGTCTCAGCTCTTGAACCAAAAACTTCTAAAATAAGTTCCGTTCGATCGAGGACAGGCTTTTGCATGATTTCTTCTAAATTTTTCTGCTGATTGGGCGATATTTCATCATCAAAAATGACCGCATCAATCCCCTCATCTTGAAGAATTTCCCCAATCTCTGCTGCCTTCCCTTTTCCAATATAGGTTGCCGCAGTATAAGCTTTAATAGGGCATGCAAAAACTTTCTTCGTTTCAAATCCATATGTTTCGGCAAGTGCCTCTAATTCCTCTAAGCACTCCATGCAATAGGATGTAGGTTTACCCGACTTGTAGACTCCGACGAGAGCAACTCTTTTTACCTCGGTTAAGTCGTATCTCTCTTGCTGATTCTCTTCAATTTCAGACATTTATATTTAATCCATCATAAGCTAGTAAGACCCCTTTCGGTAAAGCCTTACTAATTGTTTCATAATCTACTTCGTGCGAAAGATGTGTTAAATAACAGCTCTTCACACTTCTAATTTTTTCTTTGAACTCACAAGCCTCTTTAATAGAAAAATGCATGCGAGAATCCTTTTCGTTAATAGCTCCAAGGACAAGAGTTTCAACCCCATCGAGCTCATCAAATATAGAGCTGTCATAATCCTTAATATCTGTTAGATATGCAAATTTATCGAAACGAAATCCATTTACCAATAGACCTTGTTGGCTATATGTAAAATAGATCACATCTACTCCATCAATAGAGACTCGCCCTCGCTTCTCTTTCAAAATAGTTCTATCAAACCGGTCTAGGAGATAGTTAAATCGTGCATGAAGCACAGCATTTGTAGTCTCTGATAAAAAAAGAGGCATCAATTTATTGTGGTTTAAAAACGAATATGACCTAAGATCATTCATCCCGCCAATATGATCTTCATGAGGATGGGTAAGAAAAACTCCATTAAGCTGAGTAATCTCATACTTCAAGGCAACAAATCGGATATCTGGAGAGACATCAATAAGAAAATTTAACTCACCTACCTGCAATAAACCTGACGCCCTTAGACGATTATTTCTAAAATCACCACTCTTGCAAACTGAGCATTTACAACCAACGACTGGAACCCCAGCAGAAGCGCCTGTACCCAAAAACAAAAATTTCATAGAATCATATTACCATATCCGCTAAATGGCGTCCATAATATGCATGATAGAGAAGTCCTCTTGACCCAAGTCCAGTAAATACAAAAGCTTTCTCACTCATACGCTCCACAATAGGCAAGTACCCCTCTTTGACACAAGCTCTTACCCCAGAAAAACACTCTTCAAAAACAAACTCGTCTTGATTTAAAAAAAAAGCATCCATTTTAGACTGCAAATCTCTAATAGCAACGACTTGATCTGGTTTACTAGAAGAAAAATGATGCTCATAAGTCGAACCAAGCTGCACCCTACCATCCTTAAATGGCGATAGATGACCCCGAGCTTTCATGATAGTCCGCTCCAAAGACTTATTAAATTTCCCGATAAGAACTTGCCCTTTAACAAAACTCAACGGAAGATCAAATCCTAAATCGCCTGTTCCTGAACCACAAGCAAATATGATCCTATCAAACTCTTTCAATTCATCTTCAGATGAAATCCTCCGTTTCACAAGCTCAACATCACTAAAAGATGCATACAAGGCATTCACATACTCTCGCATTAAGACAGTCATCCCAGACTTGATGAGAATCCCCCCTTCCACATTTTCTAAATCGGGATACCACAGGGTTGGATTCCAATCTGTCCGCAAAATCCCACTTCTGTCAGCAAGTCTTTTCCCGGATGTACTTTCTGCCACATCGATTAACTCTCTTGTCACAGACATAGCCTCATCAGCAAATTTTGATGGCTTTCCACTTCTTCCTAAATAGGGATGACAAAGGCCAATAGGAATCCCCGAAGCGCCACCACCAACTCCCAGCTCATCAAACAGAGTGACCGAGCACCCTTTTTTAATCAGAAAATAGGTTGCCCCAAGACCAGCTAACCCGGCTCCTACAACTGCGACGCGCACTCTTCACCTGGAACCCTTTCTTTACTGCGAGTTCTTCTTGAAAAGAGCCCAAAGCTCTCCGTAGCAAAGTTAAAGAAGAAGACAACAAAAGGGGTAAGCAAAAGAGAAAAAGGGATCATGATAAAAAACCATTGCAAAGACACGCCCAAAACTGCTTTGGCAGTGACATAACCAAGACCTGTCAAATAGGCTGCGAGCGTCAAAAAACCGACGCAAACAAGGACCGGCGCTAACCCAATTAGCAATAATATAATGTTTGAAAAAGGGCTAATCTTCAATCTGTCCAAAATCTCTTCTGCAATATAAAATTGGACCTGCTTTTTTAATGCAATGTGGGGAGTCGCATAAAATAACACAAGCAGACTAAATAGACCCAAAAGGAGCGATGCAAGCACTAGTAGAAACGGCCCAAATGATAACAAAATACCAATCCCCTCACCAATCATAGGGAGCGACTTCAAGAGATAAAAAATCCCCATAAGCGTCCATAACAATAAATAACCCAAGGCCATTGGCAAAGATAGATAGGCTGCCCCCATAAAAACTTCAAAAGAATCTATCAATAACTTCCGAAACTGAATGCTATTCCCCTTCACCTCATGATAGTAGATCCGGCTCAATAAAACACCCGTCCCGAGTAAGACCCCTGTACACAAAAATACCGGCAAAAATGACAAACTCATCATCACCCATGGTCCCGCAGCAAACGATAACGTCTTACAAAAAACGACCAAAACTCCACAAGCAAGCAAACTCGCAAACACAAGCAAAAATTTCTTCTTGGAAAATGCAAACCGCCACGAGCGATTAAAGATCTCTTCTACTTCCTGAAAGGTCACAAATCCCACCTATTTACCTTCCAAAAAGATTATTCCAATCCCCCATTACAAACAATAAATTTTTAGAAGCATTTTATATCAAAGTAAATTATTGTGGTTTTTGAATCCACAACAGCCTTAATTTTAACCTATTAAGATTGACTAATTTACGACATATCGTATTTTAGTCGCAACTAAAATACGATATGTCGTAAATTAGTCGTATGAAGAGGATCTATCTGGAACTCCTTGCTAAACACCTTTCCGAGTTTCGGCAAATGGCCTTTTTAATGGGCCCACGCCAGGCGGGCAAAACTACTGTTAGTCTTGCAGCCGCAGGAGAGTGGTCAAAACATTTCTATTTTAACTGGGATAATGCTCAGGAAAAGCTCCTTTTTATCGAAGGGCCCACTGCTATTGCTAAACAGGCCGGGTTAGATGTGCTGATGACGGAAAGTCCGGTACTCATTTTTGATGAAATCCATAAATTTGGAAAGTGGAAAAACTTTTTGAAAGGTTTTTTTGATCTTTATGAAAAAAGAACCAAAATTATTGTAACAGGGAGCGCTCGCCTAAATATCTACAAAAAAGGGGGCGACAGCTTGATGGGGCGTTATTTTTATTATCGTCTTCACCCTTTATCTGTTGCAGAAATTGTTAGTCCAACACTTATTGAAGAAGAAATCAGATCTCCCTCACCGATAAGCGTAAGTGATTGGGAAGCTCTTTTGGAGCACGGAGGATTCCCTGAACCATTCATTCAAAGATCTAAGTCATTTTCTCTCCGGCTGAAAAATCTCCGCAAAGACCAACTTTTTCGAGAGGACATTAGAGATGGAACTAAAATTCAAGAAATAGCCGAGCTTGAACTGTTAGCTGAATGTCTCCGGAGACAGGCAGCTGAATCACTAACATATCACTCTCTTGCTACTAAAATCAGAGTATCTACAGATACCGTTAGAAGGTGGATTGAGATTTTAAAATCTTTCTATTATTGCTTCACCATCCAACCTTGGTCGAAAAACGTTACAAGATCACTCATCAAAGAACCTAAGCTTTATCTATGGGATTGGTCATTAATAGATGATGAGGGACATCGAAATGAAAATATTGTAGCAAGTCACTTGTTAAAAGCGACCCATTTCTGGAGCGACAGAGGTTTAGGAGACTATGGACTCTATTATTTACGTACCAAAGACCAACTTGAGACCGATTTTCTTGTTACAAAAAATGATAAACCATGGTTTCTTGTTGAAGTGAAAACTAAAGCCAAAGGTCTCTCCCCTGCCCTCTATCACTTTCAAAAAGAACTTGGGGCTCCCCACGCTTTCCAAGTCGCCTTCGACCTCCCCTTTATAAACAAAAATTGCTTCGAGGAATCAGGTCCTATCTTAGTTCCTGCTCAAACATTTCTCTCACAACTTGTCTAATTTATGCAGACTTATAGAGATACTTAGGACGGATAATGGGAGTTCCTTTTCCGCCACGGGCTTCGCAGCGCTCATAGACGATTTGGCGGGCGATGCCGACAATGCGGGAGAGTCCAAAGAGGACGGTGAAGTAGTCGGGGTAGGGAAAGCCGGCTGCGGAGAGGACTGAGCCTGACATGAGGTCGACGTTTGCGTAGGGATCTTGTATTTTCGGGTTTTCGGAGAGGACTTTCGGGGCACGTTCCCGCAAGAGAAGTCCTATTCTAACGAGTGGATGGTTCGGAAAGTATTTTTCACCAGCTTCACAGAGGAGGGTTGCTCTTGTGTCCTCTTTTCTTAGGACGGCATGTCCAAAGCCGTAGAGAAGTTTTCCAGCATCGAGGCGTTTTCTTATTAGGGCCTCCATTTGATCGCCTGTAACTTTATCTCCGACCTCTTTATGAATCTCTTGCAAGAAAGCTAGACAGACTTGATTGGCCTTACCGTGAAGTGGGCCTTCTAATGCGCACATACTTGCAGCAAGGGAGCCATACATATCTTCATGACCTGATGCGACCGCTTTCCCAACAAATGTTGAAAGGTTGCCACCTCCGTGATCGTAATGGAGAACATTAAATAGGCGCATCACTTCGTTGAACACTTTTTTGTCTTGGACATTGGGAGTTCTTAGCATGTGACAAAAGTTTTCCATGTATCCAAGCTTTGGATTCGATGGTGGTGTCTCCCCCCAACCCGCATGGTAATTAATTAAAATGGCGACAACCTCGGGGATCTTTGCAATCACATTGAGGCAGTCTTCAGGATATTTATTCTCGGCTTCAAATGGAGACATGATCGTAAGTGCCGCTATCAACAGCTTCATCGGGTGGCTCTCTCTCGGCAATTTACAAATGTGCTCTTTTACTTTCGGATGAAGGGGTGCCCGTTTTTCTAGCTCCCCGCAAAATGTTTTAAATCCGGGAGAACTATTTTCTAACTTCCCCTCCATAATGCAATACATAACCTCCTCAGGCTTAAAATGAGCAAACTCTCTAACAGCTTTTCCGCGGTAGTGAAGTCCGAGTTCGGGATCAACTTTCGATGTTGTACAATAACCCACAGGAAATCCGCGAAGACCCGATTCTAATGCCTCTTCGGTAATTTCAAAGATAACTTTGGTCATAGATATTGCCTCACCGCTTCTCTCTCTTCGAGAAGCTCTTTTTCTGTAATTTTCACTTGCTCTTCTAAAAATGAATCAATTTTTAGACCAAGTACAATCTTCTGATCTTTTAAGGCAGCGCCAAAAAAAAGATCTCTCTCTGCATTATAAATGCCTGCACAAAAAAGATCATC
The DNA here is from genome assembly GCA_947478685.1 of Chlamydiota bacterium. Taxonomy (GTDB): domain Bacteria; phylum Chlamydiota; class Chlamydiia; order Chlamydiales; family 2-12-FULL-49-11; genus VGMD01. The sequence goes on from CANJWO010000002.1 coordinate 40,922, forward strand.
TTTAGGTGTAGGCAAAATCCAATCTTGTATTGTCTGAATAGCTGCATTTGCTGCCGACGCTGAGGATGACAATCCTCTAGCCTCAATGATTTGAGCTCCACGCTTTTTCACTGTCGTCATAAATTCACCTTGAAGCCAAGTCTTATCCTTAATTACATCTTCCACCTTTCTTCCCTGAATTGTCGCATTATTATAATCGGGAACCATTGTAGGTGAATGATTTCCATACACAGCAACAGATTTTACATCCCTTGCAAGAACACCTGCCTTTTTAGCAAGCTGTATGATCGCCCTATTTTGATCAAGCCTCATCATTGAACGGATATTTTCTTTTGGAAGATCTTTGGCATTATGAGCTAAAACTAAAGCATTTGTGTTAGCAGGATTACCTACGACGAGAACCTTTACATCTTTCCGATTCAGAGCTTTGCCCTGATCTACGAAGATTTTAGCATTGTCAGCTAGCAAGTCCTTTCGCTCCATTCCCTTGCCCCTTGGTTTTGCCCCAACCAAAATAGCCCACTCAGCCCCTTCAAACACTTTCATAGGATCACTTCCAGTCACAATCCCCTCTAATAAAGGGAAGGCGCAATCATCAAGCTCCATTTCAACTCCTTTCAAGGAAGTCAAAGCCTGCGGAATCTCAAGTAGATGAAGAATAATGGGTTGATCCTTGCCAAACATGTCACCCGCCGCAATCCGATAGATCAAACTATACCCTATTTGACCCGCCGCTCCCGAAACTGCAACTCTAATAGGCGCCCTCATACCATCCCTTCCCTTTTAAAGCCGACTATGGTAAAAATAGACCTTATTATGCAAAAGAAAAAGTACTTATTAAAGATCACCTGCCTAGATAAGGCGGGCATTGTATCCGAGTTATCTACGGCTATTTTCCATTTGGGCGGATTTATCACTACCTTTGATCAGTTTAGCGATCCTGATACAAAAGAATTTTTTATGCGGTGCGTTTTTGAAACTGACAGAACAATTACGAATGAGCTTGAGCACTCTTTTAAAAAATTTAACATTAAGTGGGAGCTTAGGAATTTAGAAAATAAACCTAAACTACTGATTCTCTGTTCAAAAGAGCGCCACTGCCTAAATGACTTACTCAATAAGCAGAAAACAGGCCTGCTTGCAGCTGAGATTAGAGCAATTGTCTCTAATCACAATCTATTGGAGGAAATGGCTGGTTGGTACAATCTCCCTTACCACTATCTCCCCATTACTAAAGAGACAAAGCAGGCACAAGAAGCTCAAATTAAGGATCTTGTTTCTGAATATGAGATCGACTACATCGTCTTAGCTCGTTATATGCAAATCCTCTCGCCTGAGTTTTGCGAGGCTTATCCGGGAAAAATCATCAATATTCATCACTCGTTCCTCCCCTCTTTTAAGGGGGCAAACCCCTACCTTCAGGCCTATGAACGGGGGGTAAAAGTAATTGGAGCGACCGCCCATTTTGTTACCCCGAATCTAGACGAAGGTCCGATCATCCATCAAGAGACAATTTCTGTCGACCACTCTTACACAGCTCAGGAGTTAGCGCGAAACGGCTCTGATGTTGAGGCTGTGGTCCTCTCCAAAGCAGTCAAGTATGTAGTTGACGGCAAGGTGTTTATAGACAAGCACAAAACCGTTGTCTTTAAATAGTCTCTTCCCGTTAATCAAAATTATGAAGATCAGTAAGACCCCTAAAGAATCCCATGTGGATGACTATGTTTATAAAATCTTCCCCAATGATCTTAATTCTCAAGGGACTGCCTTTGGCGGTACGATTACTGCTCTGCTTGATCGAATCGCCCTCGTTGTGGCAGAAAGGCATAGCGCAAAAGTGTGCGTCACAGCCTCTATCGATGCAGTTCACTTTCTTGCTGCAGCTAAAAAAGGGGACAACTTAATTATTCAAGCCAAAATCAATCGATCGTGGACCTCATCAATGGAAATCGGCCTGAGAGTCAAAGCTGAAAATGCTTTTTCAGGAGAGTGCCACCACATCCTCTCCGCTTACTTCACCTTTGTCGCCCTAGATGAAAGTGGCAAACCAACCCCCGTCCCCTCCGTCCTTCCCGAAACTACTGACGAAAAACGTCGCTTCGAAGAGGCGGGCCACCGCCGCACCCGCCGCATCAGAGCCGCCAAGGAGCAAGACGAATTCCGCAAGTCTTTTCCATCCAAATAAATAAATTATATTATTCCAATTAATTCGACTCTATGCAGCCTATAGATTATATAAACATTTTTTAGGAGGTAATTATGAGCGCACCAGCAGGCGGAGCAGGAGCAGGCGGAAGACCATTTGAAATCGAAATACATATTGGCGAAGAAATTAAATATGCTGATGTAAATCCGAGCACTATTCAATCAGCCCAGCATTTAATGAATCAAGTTAAAGCATGGATAGAAGCCAATCCGGATAATGCTGGATTGATAAATGTTATGATGAAAGGGACAAGTCTCGATGACGATCGTATAGAATCAATACCTAAACCAATGAAACCCAATGATCTGATCCCTTCCCTTGCTCGAGTATTTGTCCAAATTACCCCTCGCAGCTAAGAGTAAGCATATCTCGTAAATATATCGAGGTGGCACCAAAAGGGGCGATCCTGTAAAATCGCGCTCATTCTTATGAATGAGTGCATCTTTTTTACACATATTTTACTTCTGTTTGGGGCGGTTGCCCTAGCGAAGAGATTTGGCAAGGAGGCTTTAGCTGTAATTATTTCTTTACAGGTGGTCCTCGCAAATCTGTTTGTAACAAAGCAGATTACCCTATTTGGGCTCGATGTGACCGCAACAGATGCGTATATGATTGGATCGCTTGTCGGGATGAATGTATTGCAGGAATATTTTGGAAAGGATGAGGCAAAAAAAGTATTATCAATTAACACCTTTATCCTTGTCTTTTTCATGCTTGTTTCAGTCATACAGATCGCTTATAAACCCTCTCTATATGACTCCTTTCACCCCTCATTTTTCACTATTTTATCGGTAAGTCCAAGAATTTTTCTATCGTCTATTATAACCTTTTTTATTTCACAGAAACTAGATGTTGAACTATTTGGGCTATTTAGAAAGAGGCTTGCCCTACCTATTGCAATGATATTTTCTCTTGCGATCTCTCAAGGAGCCGACACTATTTTATTCTCCTACCTCGCCCTTTATGGAATTGTCCACTCTCTTTTTTCAATCATTATCATGAGCTATGCAATCAAGCTGATTACCCTCTTTAGCATGGCACCACTAACAGCTCTCATTAAGAAGGCTAAATAAAATATGAAATTTGAAATTATTCATCAGTCAAAAAAATCGAAAGCAAGAGTAGGACGGATTCATACGCCGCATGGGATCATTAATACGCCCAATTTCGTAGCCGTTGGGACAAATGGCACATTGAAGGGCATTGATAATGTGACCGTGACTCAAATTGGTCTTGAACTCATGTTTTGCAACACTTACCACCTCTTGTTACAACCGGGACGAGAAGTAGTCAAAGCCGCTGGTGGCCTCCACAAATTCATCAATCGAACTCTCCCCATTATTACCGATTCTGGAGGCTTTCAGGTCTTTAGCTTAGCCTACGGCTCTGTTGCAAATGAACTGAAGAGCAAGGGGACCAAAAAGGCCGATGGCCAGGTATTAAAGATCAGCGAGGATGGGGTCCTTTTTAGATCTTATAGAGACGGGAGCAAAGTCCTCCTCACTCCAGAAAGCTCCATAGAGGCTCAGAAAGACTTTGGTGCAGACATTATTATACCGCTTGATGAACTACCCCCCTATCATATTCAGAAAGAGCGACTAAAAGAGTCTCTCGCAAGGACGCACAGATGGGAGATTAGATCGCTTGAAACTCACCTAAAAAACCCAAATGGACAGGCCATCTACGCCGTCATTCACGGAGGGGTAGATGATGAGTTTAGAAAAGAGAGCGCCCTAACGCTTAGAGAACACCCGTTTGATGGCTTTGCAATAGGTGGTAGCGTCGGAAAAACAAAAGAGGAGATGATTACCATGCTCTCCTCCCTCAAACCCCACCTTCCCCAAAATAGACCAACCCACCTTCTAGGCATTGCCGATTTGACCTCTCTAGAGGCGTGCATCCCCCTTGGTCTAGACACCTTCGACGCCTCCTACCCAACCAAAGCTGCCCGCCACGGCTCCCTTCTCCACAAAAAAGGGGCTATAAAGATCACAAAAGGGATCTATGCCCGATCCTTCTCGCCAATCGATCCAGACTGCACCTGCCCCACCTGCCAAAACTACACCCTAGCCTATTTACATCATCTATTTAAGGCTAATGAACTTACAGCTTTATCGCTCGCCTCGATTCATAACCTCCATTTCATGGTAGAATTGATGAAATCCTTCAGGCAGAGCATATTAGAAGATCGAATCTGATTGATTTTTATTCAAATATTTAGTATAATTATATCATGGATACTCCACTTTTAGACTCTCAAAGAGGAACACCTATTCCTCCTCCTCCTCTTCCCAGTCACGACGATTTCGTCAGTGACGATGTTGACTATTATAATGATGATATGCAAACCCATGTCACAAGATGTCCCCTGCCCAAAGAACCGGCCGCTGATCCCGAGGCGCACACCTTCTATTCACTGGAAGACATGTTACGCGATCCTAGTGCTAACAGAAAAAAAATCGATCATGCAGCTTTTAGCCACCTTGCAGTAGCTGACTTTGAAGGCGAAGTGACCTACAACAGAAAAACTTATAAGGTGAGAAATAACTATTTTCATCACACTTCTGCTACCTCCTTTGAAGGAAAGCAATACAGAGATGATACTGGAAAAATCCATCGAGTTTACCATTCAATCACTTCGAGCTGGGATAGATCTTCTGATGATTCTCATATGGCAAAAGTGCTTGTTGATAATGCGGAAGGGAGATCTAAGGGGGAATCCATTTGCTATGGGAGTAGGCCCGATACAGATTCAAGAGCTAGAACCCAAGCCGAAGATATTTTCCGCACCGAAAAAGCCAGTCACAAGAAAGGCCTTCTCTATGATCCAAAAACCAAAGAATACACCCTCACATATGTGGTTGACTCATTAACTAACCCGGTAAAAATTCAAAATCCATCCCTTCTTGATGAGAGGACATCTCTCCTGGACGAAATGCAAGCTCTTTCAGAGCTTAAGAAAAAGCCTCTTATAATCAATATCGATGGAAAGGACTGCATAGTAAATGTAAGGCCAATCCATGTTCATCACACATTGAGCGTATTTGGGGAGCTTGGAAGAATCCTCCCTGACAGCCTAAATGGCAAAGATGTTGAAAGGGAAATTAATAAAAAAGGTTATGAATCACTTATCAAGTATGCTGGAACGTTACCTAAAACGATAGATGAAACGTTAGCTAAAACGTTAGCTAATACGACAGAGGCCGATCGTAAAGAGAAACTGATAGGTGAGGCCGATTATAAAAAGAAACTCATAGCAGATACTGTTACTTACCTTCAAGATAGTTCACTCTCTGTTTCTGAGCGGCTAATCATCGTTGATTTTCTAACAAGGATATGTGACCTACCTATTGTCCATCATTGCAAAAGCATTGTCGATAGAACATCTGTTGCATCTAGCGTCGCCATGGCGAATCATTTCATCAAGCATGATCGCTTAATAGATGTTCCAATAGACGATAAAGGCCGTTTTGCTATCCACCACCTCCTTACTCACCCAGAATATAAAAAGTTTTTTGTCTCCTTTATGAATATCAATCATCAGGTCTCTAGGGATGCAAGGCTAGGTATTCGTCCAGATGGAAGCCTTGTCGGAAGAGCTGCCTTAGGTTTAAACTTAAAATCAGGCCTCTTAGCTGCAACGGGCGCCCTCCCCTTTTTCCCAGACAAGGACAAAAAACCATCCATATTGACTAGAGGCACCAAATCACGAGTTGCCGCGCTTGCAGCCCTAGCCCTTTTTCTCCCTCTTTTAGTTACCGTCTATTATGTTGCTTTGATTTTAGGAACCATCCCGGTAGCTAGAAAGTTTAAAAAGAAAAGTGGATCTTATCAAATAGATTTTTTTAAGATGATCTGGTCGCTCCCCTTCCGCGTCAAATGGCTTGAAATTCAAAATTTAAACTTTGCCGAGACTTTCAATCTTGATTCTGATGATATCAATGGGGACGGAAGACACCTTCTAGTTGCCGCTAAACATGTGCGCGATCACACTAAAGCAGACCCACGCTATCGCTTAATCGATGAACATTTACATCCACGCCGTAGCGAGCGAAGCGCTCAATTTAAAAAGCTTCCAACCAACAACTTAGTAAATCATCTAGTCCCTTTTAAAGAAGGTGGAGTCTATAAGAGAGATTATATTTTAGATAAGTTTATAGAAGATTACGCAAGAGACTTTAAGGTTAAACTTCCAAAACCAACGACAGATCTAACTGTTGAAGAAATAATCACTAAATTACAAGCCTATATTTCACGTGAGAAGATAGAGAAATATCTAGAGATGGCAGACGGGTTAGGCGACTCCAAACGTGCATTAACTGCTCTTGCGAATATAGTAGATCAACTCAGTGAATATTATGGACAAAATCAAGAGAAAATCTTCGAATGTCTCGCTCTTATAACTCAATCTCATTTTCTGGTCGACGAACAAGCATATAAAGCGATTGAGCATTTTAAAATACAATTATGCGATACGCCAGATTTTACTAAATCTAATAATTTTGAAATTAAAATTACACCTGAAAATGGCTTGATCATCTCTGGAAAATATCAAGTGATTCATGACGAAACAAGTAAGAGCCGCACTTTAGAAACCCGAGTCTATTTAGATAAGGGAAGAGTCGATTCAAGATTTTCTTTTGATGAAAATTAACTTGCTTCCTATGAAGCTAGACTGTTAAGCTATTGCCCAGATTATGGGCCTTTTACTATCATTTCTCCTATTTGCACTATGGACTCTCTCCTTTCCGGTGGGAAAATACATGCTCCAGTTCAGCTCCCCTATGTTTTTGACAGGGGCGCGAATGCTCATATCGGGCTTTATATTAATTGGTTACCTGTTATTAAAAAACAAAATACCTAAGGTTTCAAAAAAGGGTTGGACCTCGCTCTTTATTTTAGCCCTGTTCAGTATCTATTTAGCAAATATTTTAGAATTTTGGAGCCTCTCTCACCTTTCCGCTGCTAAAACTTGTTTTATCTACGGCCTCTCCCCTTTTATAACGGCCCTTTTATCCTATATCCATTTTAAAGAAAAAATGACGCGCCTTAAATGGATTGGATTAACTTTAGGCTGTTTTGGCTTTATCCCCGTAATCATGAATAAGACAGGGACTGAAGGACTTTTGCAGGCATTTGGATACTTTACATGGCCCGAACTCTCGATGTTTGCTGCGGCCTTTTTCTCGGTCTATGGCTGGATCATGTTAAGGCTAATTGTTAAGAACGAAGAGATCCCTATCCTCTTTGCAAACGGATCAAGCATGCTCATAGGCGGCATACTAGCCCTCCTTTCATCCTATTTTCTAGAAAGCTGGAGCCCCCTCCCTATTGCACCTGGAAGCTTCGTCCAGCTAGGATCTTCGCTCGTATTCCTCTCCCTCCTCTCCAACGTCCTCTGCTATAACCTCTATGGTTACCTCCTTAAGAAGTTTACAGCCACCTTCCTCTCCCTCATTGGCCTCCTCTCCCCTCTATTTGCCTCGATCCACAGCTACTTCCTCCTTGGTGAACCTCTCTCACCCCCAATCTTTCTCTCCACACTCATCGTCCTCATTGGCCTAAGCATCGTTTACCGCGAAGAGAAGCGTCAAGGCTACCTCTTTACCTCATAGAAATTGTTTTTCATACCAAATAATAATTGGATAGAGTTATAATTGATTCATATTTAAGAGAGACTTAAGAAGATATGCTATTAATTACAAATGACAACTATCACATAAATAAAGAACTTCAAATCTATAATCTAAAAAATCCCGATAATAGATTCTCATGTTCAGCCTCCACAAATCTTATAAAAGCTATCTTTCTAGCAGCCATCAGTTTAATAACTACACCCATAATGACTGTAGGACGCTCCACACACTACCTTCTGCAGGGCAGATTCTCAAAGGCAGCTACTGAAATAAAAATTGGGGCCGAGGATATGGTCAAATGCCTACTTCTTATCCCAATCGGAATTATCACCCTTATTTTTCAAAGAACCCTTTCATCCAGATTTACTGGGTTTGACGTCTTGCCAAAAGAGAATTTAGCAACTTATTTCTCATTAACTAGCGCTAGCGGAGCTCTAAGAGAATTGCGAGCCTGTGAACAATTCCTAGCTGATTTTTCTAGGACTCAAACTATCGAACTTCCCTCTTCAAGTATGAGAGCAACTATAAACAGCAAGAAATGGGTAGAAGACTATTTAGACCAACCTACTCAATGTTCAACCTCATATCCTGATAAAGGATATAAGCAACTGGAAATGACATTAAAAATACTTGATGAATTTTATAGCTCTAATAAACCTAAAGTTTTTAAAGCTCTTGAACTTTTATGTCAATCACATCCAATGTTATACGCGTCTGATTTCTGCCAGACAGAACTTGAGCTTGCAGCAGAACAACAATCTGGCAGAAAAAAACTCACCGACGACCAGCTAGTTTTTAAACTTGAAAGAACCAGCTTAGGATTATTAATATCAGGGACATATAAAGTTGGTCTCGAAGCAAATCGGCATAATCCTGAGAGAATTCACACTTTCGAGACTCACGTCTATTTAGACCAAGAACAAGTTCTCTACAGACATATAGTCATTTAAAAGTAAAATTTCACATATGCGTCAAGATCATCTTCGGCTTTTTATCTGCTTGCATCGGGCCTGTAAAAACAGAGCCCTGCTTCAACATCACCTAATGGTTGATAAAAAGGCGAAGCGATCTTTTAGCCTAAGTGAAATTATAAATTTAAATGACTATAATATCTATTGATTTTTGACGGCTATTAAATAATCAATAAGCGGTTTGAAGGCACCTCTATCTCCAGATTGAGCAGACCCTAGACACTCTTTTAAGATTTGAATGAATTCCAATTGATCAATTTCTAGATGATTTGCAAAATGCTCGGCTCTAAGGTAAAAACCCTCTTTCTCATATTCTTTTAACATTTTAGGAAAGAATCCTTCGACAAATCTTTTATATTTGATCGAACTCTCCTGTAGAAGTTTCATCTCTTTTGCAAGCTGAGGATCTCTGAAAACAAACGCAAGAAATTCAAATGTAGTTACTTTAGAGCGTAATTTTACTCCTAAAGCCTCTAATCTACCTTTTTTAAAGGCGAGGACGGCGGGATTTGTACGGGCCATTGTTATGATCAGTTCTCGAATAACTTCGCCCTCCTCTTCACCTACTTTAAAAACAATACTTTCTGTATGGTTATTTTCAGTTGAAACAATTACGCTCTCTTTGCCATCGCTACTAAGAATGAAATATGTAGCAAAAACTAGAGTTAATGCAACAGTTATTAATAAATAATTTAAATGACGCTTCATACTACTATTAATACAAAATTTTAATTAATAGTAAAAGTTCTTTTTTTTGATTTCTATAGCACTATTCATTATAATGCTCTAATTATGTCAGTAAAATCAACCTTGTTTACCCCTCTCCACCCCCCCCAATGTGAGACTCACATTCCTGGGCAACTTTCTCACTATGTTACCCCTGAACCATCGACTGCACTCTACTATAGTAATTTCTGGAGATTTGTAATTACACCCATCGCTTGGGCAGCTCTTCCATTAGTTGCACTTATAACTCTAGTTTCAGCTGCAGTTTATTGTTTCTTCTCAGGACACACCATTCAAGAGCTTTTAGCTAAAACCTTAGGTCTACCTGCCCTTTCAATGGATCCGAAAATCCGAGCCGAGATACGAGCCGAGGTAAAAGATCAAATTTCAACTACAACAAAAGATGGGGTACAATTAAACGGAGTCCAAATTTTTCAAGGGAGTAGCAATTGGATTGTTGCCATGAATGGAAATACAGGCTCATGGGAAAAAAATCATGAAAGTTTAAAAAGGATGACTGAACAGCAAAAAGCAAACGTCGTCAGTTTTAACTACCGCGGAGTTGGAGCAAGCAGTGGATATTGTAGATCGTCTGACGATCTTATTTGTGATGGAATTGCTATGGTGCAAAAACTCCTTGATCATGGAGTGAACCCAAATAATATCGTCATCTATGGCCACTCTTTAGGTGGAGGTGTAGGAGCTCAAGTTATGGTGCATTTTTTGCAGCGCAACATACAAATTCGTCGCTTTATATCTGACCGTTCCTTTGAAACTCTCCGTGAAGCTGTAAAAGCATTTTTCTGGATCCCTATCTATCGTGACATCATTGCTTGCATTGTGGATCAGTGGTGGAAACTCGATTCCTATAGCGCAGTAAAAAAGATAAAAAATCGAACCAAGATTATCTTCGCTTCTAAAGATTATATTATCGCCAATAATGTCTCTCTATATCATAGCTTTAAAAAACGGAATGAAGAGCCCCCGCACACATTAATTCTTATCGATCAAATTGATGACGAGGATAGCTTCTGCTTTGTTTCTAGGTGTGCTCAGCTTGGAAGGTCACATATCTGGGACATCCCTGATACACATTCCCAAGTCAAAAAACTTACGGGATTCGAGGGAGAATACTTTTTTAATTAACAACTTACCTTACACAAAAAAAAATTGTCTATTTTTCCATTATTTTTTGTGTAAGTGAACTAACAAGATTGCGGTTACCAAGATTTGAACTTGGGACCTCGACATTATCAGTGTCGCGCTCTAACCAACTGAGCTATAACCGCGGTTAATCGATGGAGGTTAGGAGATTCGAACTCCTGGCCTTCTGAATGCAAATCAGACGCTCTACCAACTGAGCTAAACCCCCACTTCGATTAACTTTCGCGAAGCAAGAATAAGCAACAACGATAAATCAGAGTCGGTTTTTTTTCAACCTGTTTGTTTATATTTCTACTTTTATTTTAAAATGGACAAAAATGGATTTCTAGAGAATACTGGTTGTTCAGGATCATGATCCTTTCTAAATGTATTACTTGTAAAAATTATATTATGTTAATTATAGATTAATCTTATGACAGAACTAAAAACTGGCAGTGTTGCTGAACTTTGGAAAGTCTCTTATCCAATGATGGTAAGTTTTTTTTCAATGATGCTTATGGTCTTCGTTGACAGGATCTTCTTATCTTGGTATTCAACAGAAGCTTTTAATGCAGCGACAACTGCGGGCACTCTAGCATGGGGGTTTATCCTAGGTTTGATTACACTCGCCAGCATGTCGGAAGTGTTTGTTGCTCAATATAATGGAGCTGGGAAATTTTCCAAAATCGGCTCCCCTGTTTGGCAAACCATCTGGCTCACACTAGCCTCCTATCTTTTCTATATTCCAGTAGCAGCCTTTGGCACTTCCCTACTTTATGACCCAATAGTAAGCCCCAATGAATATTACTTCTTTAAAATCCTAATGTATTTTGGTCCAGTCTTTGCCTTAATCCCCGCTATTGGTGGATTTTATATCGGACGGGGCAAGACGCAAATCATGCAATGGATGGCTATTTTAGGAAATGTTGTAAACGTCATACTTGATCCAATTCTTATTTTTGGAGTGAGTGACATCATCCCTTCTATGGGAATTAAAGGAGCTGCAATTGCGACAGGAGTCGGAAGTTTAGTAGAAGCTATGCTACTATTCTATCTTTTTATGCGTAAAGAACATCGCGTTACATTTGGAACCTTAAAGTACTCCTTTGAGAAATGCCTCTTTATGAAGACAATTAAAGTTGGTCTCCCTCCCGCTATTTTTATCTGCCTGGAACTTATGGGATGGGCTATCTTTTATAATTTTATGGCCCAAATTAGCCCCATGCATATTTTTGTGGCATCTGTCTGCCAAACCATTTTACTCCTCTTCCTCTTTTTTGGAATGGGTATTGAAAAAGGGGCTATTGCAATAACGGGAAATTTCATTGGTAGCAAAGAGAAATCTAAAGTTGCAAATGTATTAGCCTCAGGATTAAAACTTGTAACCTCATTCACTTGCATCTCTGCCCTTTTTCTTATTGTCTATCCCGATCCTCTCATTAATTGGTTTTTACAAAATCCAGCCCTGTTAGAGCCGGGCGTGAATCTTTTAAGTATTGATGTCATAGAAGCTAAATTTCTTATTAGAATCGGTCTTATTTTTATCACTTTTTATATCTTACTTGAAAATATCCGCTGGATTTTAAACGGCATTTTAACTGCTGCAGGCGACACCCTATTTCTCCTCACCTCTGGCGCTATAACTGTCTGGTTTTTACTTCTAGTTCCAACCTACCTCTTCATTGTCCTTCCAAAAGCAAACGTTGCATACTCCTTTATCATTTGGATTGTCTACTCAGCAACCGCACTAGGAATAGTTTTATTCCGTTTCCTACAGGGAAAATGGAAACTAAAAAATCTTGTAGAAGAAAAAATAGAGATACCAGTAATTGACAATGGACAACCCACTTACTAAACAAGAACAAGATAAATACGAATCGATGTGGAATGTTCCAAGTTATCGGCACACTTCGCCCGGATTTTTACAAACTGAGACCTTTCTCAAATTTTTTGAGAAGCTTATTCTAGCTGGTGATTCGATTATCGACTTTGGTTGTGGAAGCGGCTTTACCACACTTCCCTTTCTTGAAAAGGGCTTAAATGTTCATCTCATCGATATAGCTACAAACGCTCTTGCAGATAAAATCGCAGCACTTACACTCCTTGCTTCCGATAGAGTTCAATTTACTCATGCCTGTTTATGGGATCTTCCAGATGATATCCCCTCAGCTGACTGGTGCTACTGCATGGATGTCTTGGAGCATATCCCAACTGAGAAAGTTGATGACGTCTTGAATCACATATCAAAGCGAACAAGAAAAGGGGGCGCCCTCCAAGTTTTTTTAGAAGATGAACCCTTCGGCAACCTCATTGGAGAGACACTCCACCTCACAATAAAACCCCTACCTTGGTGGACAGACAAAATTAAAACCTACTTTGACATCTCTGACGTTGTAACTATTGTTCCCGATATCCGCTACACCTTCTATGTGACCTCCAAAACAGGAGCTGCACTAGGAAGCTCCAGCTAAGAAGGACAGTGAACCACAGGATTAGATAGAAAGGCCAGGTACCAATTTTAAGGAATGGGTGCTCAAGCGGGGGCTTTTCCATTAAAAACATGTAATTAGAATGGGTTAGAAGATTAAAGCAAAAAATCAGACTAGCAAGTAATGTGAAGGCAAATGCACTTCTCCACCAAGCTCCCCTTCTTGGCCTCATTCTCTCTACAATCGTAAGAAATATCGGCACAAAAATCGAGCTTGAATGACTGATATAAAACTCATAGAAAAAGTAATTGCCTTCATAGGGCAATCCTGGTGCTATTAATGCTTGTATTGGCCCAATCATCCCTAAAAACAAAACAACTTCATAAAGCCACTGCCACCTTGTAATAAGGACTAGCGCTGCACAAAACTCCATAATTGTGCAATATTGCAAAGGCAAAGCCCAGTGAATATCCCAAGATCCCATATAGAAAAGAGCAAATTGAAAGAAAAAGAGATCAAATAGCAAGAAAACCCCAAAATATTTCAAGGATTTTTGGCGCATTTTTTCAGGCATCCATGAGACAATCATAAGTATCAATATTCCAATGACTAGAACACCTATATTCATCTTCCACCACATCAAAGAAAAAGGATCAATTACTGCCGCATACATAACCTCATTATACCCTTACCAATAAATCGCATATGTCACTAATAATTAAAATTTTACAATTTCTCTAAGAAAAAAATAGACTTTATTAGTTGTAAAACTATGCTGTGAAAATATGAAAAGGATTGTCATTTTAGGTGGTGGGTTTGCTGGGATTTACGCAGCGACCTATTTAGAGAAGCTTTTTAAAAAGCATCGTGATCAATATGAGATTATCCTTGTTAGTCGAGATAACTATTTCACCTATCAACCTATGCTAGCTGAAGTGGTAGCAGGGTCTTTAGGTATTTTAGATTCAGTTAGTTCAATACGAGCGCTGCTAAAACATACTACTATTTATGTTAGAGAAATTTCAAATATCGATTTAGTTGAACGGACAGTCACTCTATCTCCTAATTTTCACCACACTGATCTAAGAATCTCCTATGACCATCTTGCCATCGCTCTTGGAAATGTGACCGACTTTCGAAAAAGCCCTGGAGGCCTGCATGAGCATGCCCTTGCATTTAAGACATTAAAGGATGCGATTAAGCTACGAAACCACCTAATCGATGTAATGGAATCGGCGGCTATTGAAGCAAGCCCAGAGATTCGAAAGCAACTTTTAACCTTTGTTATAGGGGGCGGCGGATTTTCAGGTGTTGAAATTGTAGCTGAAATCAATGACTTGGTCAGACTTTTTGCTAAAAAATACCCTACAATTATTCCAAGTGAAATTCGAGTTGTCTTGATCCATAAAAAAGATCGTCTTGTTGATAAAGAGCTTAGCCCTTCTCTTGGAAAATATGCAGAAAAACTTTTAATAAAACGGGGTGTAGAAATTCTTTTTAATACTGAGCTGAGATCGGCTACTCCTCAGGAGGCAATTCTGCACGATGGGACAAGGATTCCTTCAAGCACTATCGTATCGACAGTTCCTGCCAATCCTAACCCTTTAGTTGAACGGCTCCCATTGGAGCAACTACGCGGTCGCTTAATAACAGATTCATTTTTAAGAGTCTCCGGAATAGATAATGTATGGGCTTTGGGCGATTGTGCAGCTGTTCCCATCCATAATTCAGAGCAAATTTCTCCTCCAACTGCCCAATTTGCTGTAAGACAAGGAAAATGCCTTGCCTATAACATTTATGCTAGCTGTCTTGGAACGACTCAAAAGCCATTTACATTTAAAGCGTTAGGTATGATGGCCTCTTTGGGGCATCGAAAAGCTATTGCTGAAATTTTTGGTAAGATTAAATTATCTGGTTTTCCCGCTTGGGTTCTTTGGCGTTTTATTTACTGGTCCAAGCTTCCAGGTATTTCAAGAAAAATGAGGGTAGGTTTCTCATGGATTCTTGATATGCTTGTACCACAAGAGTTTGTTCAATTAAAAGCTGAAGTACATAACGGAATCACCCATCTCCACTATGCAAAAGGGGAGACAATCTTCCGAAAGGGTGATATTGGCGATTTTCTCTATATTGTTGTTGATGGGAAAGTTGAAATTTTAGATATTTCAAATCAAAAAGAGATTCAAGTGGCAATCCTTGGTAAGGGTGAATATTTCGGCGAAATGGCCCTTTTAAAACAAAAAAAGAGAAATGCGACAGTAAAATGTTTAGAAGATACAGAACTACTTGCAATCCGAAAAAATGACTTTCATGTTCTCGTGACAAACTTTGGTAATTTAAGAGAGGAATTTCATAAGACTGAGAAATTGCGTTCTCAAAAAAAAGTAGCTATTTCGGAGATTGGGGACATTCTTGACTTATCCCAAAATGATATTCCCCCTCACATTCGCCATGGATAATTGCACAAAGCTTATCCGACGGAAGTGAAAGAAGGTAAGCCTTCACTTTTTGAATTTCACTTACCGTATAAATATGTCTTTGCAAAGCCTCCCTTAACAGGTGCTGATTCAATGGTGACCCCATATCAAGCTCAAGAAGTTTAGATAACCGTCCCTTATAAAATGTGAAAGCTTCCCTCCCCCCCTCTGTTTTTAATATCGATGTGGCCTTTTTTATCCTTATAAGATCGGCATAGAGCTCCTTAGTAAAAGTCTCAGGAGCATTATCCCCCAAATTTGCCATGTATTTAAAAAATGAGGCTTCAAAAGTAGATTCAAAAACAGATTCATCTTTTCTTGCGATAGAGCACTCTTTCAACAACCTAAACATCTCTTCAATGTTTTTTTCTCTACCCAACTGCAAAATTGCAACAATTTTTGGATCGGATTTTTCTATTGCATCACCAATTTTATTAGACAACTCTCGAATCTCCTGAAATTGTTTCCATTCTAATCTTTTTTCTTTTGGTTGATCTCTTATGAATTCGAGATAGTCTTCATACTCACCATTTAAAAAAACCTTAAATTCTTTTTTTTCAGTTGCAAAAGATGGCTCCCTAACAACCAAATGATCTTTATTCTCAGCTGCAAATGAGAGGGCAATCCCGAGAACAATCAAAAGGGGAACCATTACATATTTATACTTCTTTAGACATACGAATTGTTTGCGTAGGATAGGCAAGTTCTCCTCCTCCGTTTCGGACAATTAGATAGATTTCCAATAAAATCTCTTCCATCACCTGGAAGTATTTTTTATAGTCTGCTGTTTTAACATAAACTCTCAGTTCTAAATTAAATGCAGAATCAGCAAGATCTACAAGATGGATAAAATTCATCTCGCTTCTATCCAGATCAGTTCTATTAGCTATATACATTCTTATCTTCTCTAAAATTGAAGGCATCTTATCTACGTCTTCATATCTAAGAGCGATTATCTTCCAAATTCTATAGTGAGTAATCCTTGTCCGATTTATGTATATCATTGAAGAAAATAAATTATTCGGAACATATAGAACTCTCTTATCAAGAGTTCTTAACTTTGTGATGCGCCATCCAATTGCCTCAACACATCCCTCCATCTTCCCATCTGGAGTGAGAATCCACTCGCCAATCTTAAAAGGACGATCGACTGCTAAAACAATTCCACCAAAAATATTCGACAGCGCATCTTTGGCAGCAAAACCGACAACGATACCTCCAAGCCCTCCAAATGCAAGCAGCCCTCCGATCGGTATTCCTAATATCGGCAATATCAATAATATTGTAATAAAAATAATAGCTAAGAGACATACTTTTGAAAAAAGAGCTACCGTTGTCAAATCTTGATGCCATTTTTCTAAAAGAACTCGCTCACCTTCTCTAGAAAAAATATAGACTGCCCATCCTATTGCAAAAACAATCCCTATTTGCAATAAAATGACTGCACTGTTTCCAATTCCCATCTGGAAGAGCCTTCCTGCGTAAAGAGTTGCAAGAAGAGAAAAGCCTAATAGCCACATGAACAATTTAAATGGATGGTACAATACATTGAGTATAAAAAGCCTACCATGCTTAGCTTCATGTGCATACTTTGGATAACGGACTTTATATAGAAAATTAATACCTATATGCAAAAGCATAAGAGAGCCAAACACTCCTATTATAGGAACAGACCAATGACATCCATGCAAAAAAGCTATGACAGTTTCCATAAAAACAACTATACTGATAAGTCAATATTTATGAAATGTCCTTGTCATAGTGGAAAAAATTACGACCTCTGTTGTGGTCCCTACCACAAAAATCAGAAGTTACCCGAAACAGCGCTTCACCTTATGCGCTCACGCTACAGCGCATATGCACTTGACCTTGCCGATTACATCATCAAATCAACACATCCGAATAGTCCTCTATTTGAAAAAAATCGTTCCGATTGGATTGCATCCATCCATGAATTTAGCCGGACGACACAATTTCAAGGACTCCGCATCGAATTCTCCGATGAGACCCACGTCACCTTCTACGCCATTCTAAATACCCTCGGCAAGGATACAAGCTTTCGAGAAAAAAGCCTCTTCGAAAAATCGGGCGATCTCTGGTGCTACGTCAGCCCAATAACTTCAGGCCGAACAAAAAGATAGACCCCTTTTGGTAGTGGAATATCAGGAAATCCATCTAATCTTATTAATAATTGCCCTGTTTTAAGAGTGAACACTATCAGGTCTTTAATCGTCCGATTTCGGACCGCCCGCTCAAAATATGCAATAACATCATCTTTTTTTATAGAAAATACTCCCTCAACAGATATGTCTGACTCAATTTCATCTATATCTTTAGCAAAAAAAAGGGGGTAGCATGTACGAATTGAAGCGCCATGACTTTGAAGATGTTGTATCGCATAAAAAGTTTTTGCCCCATCAGAAACCTGACAAAAAGCCTTTATGTTTGCACCCCCTTTTTTATAAACCTCCCAAGAAGGTATGGTTAATGCTGTCGTCAATTGATCCTTGTCTACTATTGAATCTGGAAAAAACGTTGAAAACTTATCCATATACCAGCCTGCTCCAACTCCAGAATCAGGGTTGACAACGAATTCTTTTATAAGACCTCTTCGAGGATCAGTGAGCGGGCAAAAATGACCATCAACTATATGTGTAAGATCCATAGCCACAAACCTAATTGAAGATCCTCTATTTGTTTCTGTTACTACCAAGCTTGCAGAGCTTGCCCCTGGACCCTGTAGTAATTCGTGCACCCTTTTTACTGCTGTCGGAGAGCTCAAAGGGACACCATCTCCAAGCATTTTCGCCCTTACTCGTGAAATGTAAAGCTCTCTTTGAGATTCTATAGGAAATGTCCTTAGAATTCTCATTCCATCTCTAAGTATCCCATCTCTGTTTGGAGTTAATTTTATGCGTAGCCCCGTAGTCACTATTACTTCTTCCGCCGTTCTCAAACCTTGAGGAGTACTTTGGATGACAGGAAGAACAATTGTCCTTTTAGGACTTAATGGCGTTTCAAGATCAGCAATTGCTTGCATAAATCTTGCTAATTCTAAATCAATACTACTTGAGCCAGTTACACTGTCCATACTTCCCCTTTAATTATTAGTTTTAGAGAAAAGTTATACACTAATTAAAAATTAAACTGAAGTAGCTGTTTTTGGTGCACGCACGAAAAGCGCTGTAACCCCACTCAAACAAAAAAGAGCGCTTATAATGAATACAGCAATCGGCCCGAATAATGCAACAAGTAGCCCACCGAGAGGTGGCCCAAGAGTTCCCCTTATACCGACCATTACGATATTAACTCCGCTATAGCGCGAACTCTTTTCCCCTTCAGCAAATAGAGGTCCTGAAAGATGCCAAATAAGATGACTGCCCGCTTGAGCAATACCATAAACAAAATAGGCGACATAGATCCAGTATTGATGAGCTATCGCAGCTATAATAAGTAATGGAAAGAGAGCAAAACCAATAAGGACAAATGCAGTAAATGTCCCAACTCTGAAATAGCCTAACGCACGGCTCCATAATGAAGAGGTAAGGACAAATCCGAGCCCCTTACAAATTGAATAGGCAATCATTAAATCTCTAAATGATATCTGCAATGTCTCCATAAAGAAAATAGGAATAACAGGCTGAATTACCATCAATCCAAATCCACCAACCATAAATGCCCATTGAAAATTTCGAAAATCGCTCCGATTTTTCATTAACTCATAACAATCGATCCACGGTCTAAGAAAACTCTCTTTCAGGCTTAACCTTTCAGGCTTTGCGATCACTTCTTTTGTCTCTCCCATCGGGACAAACGCTTGAATCGCTAATGCTATAATTCCTAACAAAATTGCAGATCCAAAAAAAATCTTCCACGAGATAACCGATTTATCTAAAAGAGATCCAATACCAATAGCAATCAAGACCCCCTCTGCATACCCCAATGCAGACCCAAAAGAGAATGACTTTTCTCTGACACGATCAGGTAAATTTACTTTTAAAATTTCCATCCAGGCAGGAATTCCAGCCCTTGAAAACAGCATATATAGAGTTGATGCTCCGATCAAAAGCCACACATTGTCAAAAAATAGGGCAAATAGAAAAGGAAGTCTCGCGAGCAGCCCTGCACCTACAAGACTCATTCGGAGCGTATGTCTGTTTTGAGAAATCTTTTCGCTCCAATATAAAGAAAAAATTGAACTTACCGGCTTCAACATCGTCAATAAAACAATTTGAAACGCCGTCGCTCCCAAGCTCTTCAACAAAATAAATGGCAATAACGGATAGAGCGAGACAAAAGGCTCATTAAAGAGACTTGATAGAAGTAGTGCCCGCCTAGTCTTATACTCATTTGGAAATCCTAGAGGAAAGTGCTTCGCCATACCTCTAGTCTAACTCCCCCCTCTTTCAGATGCAACACTCAACTTTAAAAAAAATAGTTGTCTTTAATCCATCAACTGCTAGAATATTCGTATTATGAGCATAATAACTAGAACAGATGCATTTGACACTCTCCGCGCTTATCATAAATTACAAAACCCAGCCTCCTACTGCATTATTAACGCAGGAAAAGAGTGCGATGGGATTAACTTATACCGTATCGTGGACCAAGTCTGTTGCCCTCTATTTCGCACTTATGATGCCTCTGCACATACAGAACACGAAGAGGTTTTAATCAAACTCGTTTGCGATCTTAATTTTCTATATAGCGGCGTTTTTCCAACCCTTTTATCTTCATACCCGAGCGGATTTTTAGATTATCTAGCCCATTCTAATCTACGCGAAAAAGCTATAGAAGTTCTCAAGTCTCATGGCGCCGACATTTCAGACTTAGAAAGAAGCACTAAATAATTCCTCTGCATTCTGCTAGGAAAAGGGCGTAGGTGAGGAAAGAGTCGCGCACATAGACTTTTTCCTGTTTTCCCTTCACATCTAAATCAAGATATCCTTTTACTAGAGCCTCTTTGATTTCAGCAATGGTAAATGTTCTTACACCTAAAATTGCCTCTGAATAATCTTGATTAGATAACCCCTGTTTGTCAACTTTAGCAAGATAGATTGGTACAATTGAGCTAGCCATACCAGGATCCGGGGCCATATCTCCTAAATAGATCGACTCACTTGTATAAAACCCTGTCTCCTCTTCCAATTCTCTTTTTAGAGCAACTTCAATTGGCTCTGAGGGTTGTCTATCACCTCTTGGAATTTCTAATTCCCAAACTCTTGTTGCATGCCGAAAAGCAACAATTGCGGCAATCCTTCCTTCCGGTAAAAGGGGTAAAATTGCAACTCCAGCAGGTCCATTATCTAAAGAACATTTCTTAATCATTCGATTGTAAGAGCCTTCTGCCCCTGTTGGAAAAATAACTGCATCTCTTATGAATATCCAGTAGAGATCCTCGGAAATTAGACCTATTTTCGATGCTAAAATCGCATCCTCTTCACTCATTCCTTTTTTTAAACAGCGCGCCTTTTGTAATTTTTCGACATCTCGAATTCTTAATGTATCGGTAACAACTTCTATTTCACCCTCTTTAAAGTTCCCCTTTTTCCCCAAGACAGCTTGATGCTCCGTTAGAAATTTAAGATATGTTTCAACATGATCTTCAGCATGTAATGAAAAAGTAAACAGAGTTGCTAAAACATAATGAATCATTTAGAGATCTCCTTTTCAATTTTGACAACAACTTCTACATGCATCGTTTGCGGGAACATATCAAAAGGGAAAGCCTCCACTTTTGAATATCCAAAACTAGCAAAAAAATTTAGATCTCTTGCTAACGTTGCAGGATCGCATGACGTATAAATAATTTTCTTTGGATTCTTTCTAACAGATGCCTCTAAAACACTCTCTTCGCATCCCTTTCGTGGGGGATTTAAAAAAATGACATCAAAATCATCAAGCTCACCAATAAGGTCTTCTACTTTTCCTAAATGAAAATCGACATCTACCCCATTTGCTTTCGCATTCTTTTTTGCATCAATAACAGCACTTTCTACCATTTCGATACCAGTAACATTGACTTCTTGCTGGGATAAATAGGCACAGAAAATTCCTATCCCACAGTAAGCATCTAACGCCCTCTCACCTTTTTTAAGATCAGCTAGCTCAGCTGCTTTTTTGTAGAGACTTTCCGCCTGCTCCAAATTGACCTGAAAAAAAGATGCCGGAGAAATTTCAACTTTGATCCCAAGCACTTCTTCCTCAAGAACACCATCTCCAAAGAGGAGGGTATAAGCATCACTATATAAGACATTATCATCTCTGCTATTCAGGCCATGAAGAACCCCTTTAACCCCATTCATGAGGGAAACAGTTTTTGCCAATTTTCGAATTTCCGGAGTTGGTCTCTCCCTTGTAACTAAGACAACAAGCGATTCCCCCTTACGATTGGTTCGAATCAAGACATTTCTTATTCCATCGACAAGCTCAATATCTTCTAAAATTTTATTTCCGGCATCACTCTGAATGTAGCAGATCTCAATTGGGACAATATCATGACTTCTCTTCGCATAGAGACCCACTTTTAGATTCTTATCGACAGGCAATTGGACCTTGTTGCGGTAATAGAGCGGTTTAGGAGAGGGTTCTACGGGAGCAACAGTAAATCCTTTAAGTTTTCCGATCCGTTCAAATGCATCAATCACCCGTTTTCTCTTAAGATTTAATTGCTCAGCATATGCTAAGTGCATAATTTGACACCCGCCACACTTGCCAAAAACAGGACAAATAGGTTTTACTCGGCCAAAAGATTGATCTAATATTTCGAGCAATTCTCCTTTTGCATAAGAGGGTTTTTTGAGAGTTATTCTTGCCCGAACTGTCTCGCCCGGCAACGCCCCGTCAACAAAGATGGTGAGACCCTCATGTGTCCCTACACCTTCCCCCAAAATTGTCACATCTCTAATTAAAACTATAACTTCTTGCGCCATAAATATTTTAAGTCTCTAATTTAATCAATAATATCTTCAATATGATGTTCTGACAATCCTGCCTCAATTTCTTCGGCAGTTGGTAAAGTTCCTTGCAATTCCTCAGGCAAAGCGTCATGAATTTTTACTTCATACCCAGAAACACTCATAGGCATCAAAACTCGTTTAAGTGCATATTCAACTTTAAGATCATTCTTTGTTCTACAAATGATCATCCCAATTGAAGGGTTGTCTGTAGGATGCTTTAATTGTTCATCAACAGCAGCAAGATAAAAGTTCATTTTCCCAGCATACTCCGGTTTAAAATCTGTACTTTTTAACTCTACAACGCAAAATGCTCTCAGTTTGATATGGTAAAAAATCATATCGAGATAATAATCATCGCCAGCAATTTCAAGATGATATTGCCTTCCAATAAAAGCAAATCCTTGTCCGAGTTCCAAAATCAATTTTTCTATATTTTGAATAAGACCTAACTCAAGCTCGTGCTCAATATAGTCATTAGATAAAGTTAAAAATCCAAAGTTATACGGACTTTTCAAAATATCATGCGCAAGTTTCGAATGAGGACTAGGTAAGCGATCCTGAAAATTAGTAATAGCTTTTCCCTGTCTTAAATAAAGCTTCGATTTAATTGAATCGTCTAAAGCCCTTCCACTCCAACCGTTTACGATAGTTTGCTGAGCGTACCACATCCTCTCTTCTTGACTATCTAACTTCTCTAGAAGAAGAATGTTATGCCACCACGGTAATTTTGCAGGCACTGCTTGCAAAATTGATAAATCAGAGTAAGATTCAAAAAACTTACGCATATAACGTAAATTTCTTGGAGAAAATCCTGAAATTCCTGGAAAATCATTTCCTATATCGTTTGCCAATCTATCAATAACTTTAGCGCCCCAACCTGCCTCTTTCATTTTTCCGGAGAGCATATTCCCAATCTCCCAATACAGAAAGACAAGTTCATTATTAACTGCTATTGCTGCTTTTAACTGAGCTTTTCGTATTTTTTCTTTAAGCTGATTTAATAAATCTACATAACCTTCTGGAATAGTCAGTTTTAAATCCTTCTGGCTTAAAAGAGATTTTAGTTTTTTCGCCATTAGCCAGCTCCTTTTACAATGATAACTTCTTGCGCCATAAATATTTTTCTGTTACGTACTCTCTTTGTGAAAGAAATTATTTTAAAACATACTTTAGAAGACGGAACTCTGCTTGCTGCAACTTTTCTACCCGAATACGGTATGAACCTCTACAGTCTAAAGAAAGGGGAAATTGAAGTCATCGACCAATCGACAAAACCTCTATTTGATGAACGTTTAAGCGGTTTTGGCCCCTTGATTGGGCCCCACTTTTTCCATAGAAAAGAGGGCGATATCCCCTTTGTTCCTGACGAAACTATTTTTCCCCACCTTGCACATATCCGAAAATCTGGCTCAAAAGAGCCCTTTTCTCACGGTATTGCAAGATATGTTCCATGGAATTACACTGCCACAGAGACTGAGGTCTCTGCCCACCTCTCTGGAATGGACACCTACCACGGAATGACCCTTGCTGCTCTCGAAGGTTTTGACTTCCTCATGACGTTCAAAGCACATATAACCGCACATGGCCTTGAAATAGAGATGCACACAGAGAGCATAGGAAGACCCTCCATAGCAGGCCTTCACTACTACTTTGCTCTTGGAGATCATTCAGGTCATGTAAAAATGAAATGCAAAAACCAATATGGTGATAAAGGTCAATGGCGAGACATCCCCTCCAGATGGTTAGCCCCCTCTGGCGAAGTTAATTTTGACCTAAGCGAAGAGAGCGACTATACATTTACCCCCATCTCTTCCGATTTCTCTGGAGAAGCGCTCCTTACAACCCCCTCCCACAACCTTAAAATTCACTACAAAACAGCCTCGGATGAAAACGCCTTCCAGCTCTACCACCCTCCAGGCGCCTCATTTGTCTGTATCGAGCCCGTCACAGCCAAAGACCCCCGCGATCTAAAACAGCGCAAAAACACCCTTTTCGTCAAAATTCTCCCATATTAATTATAAATTGATTTAAAAATAATATTATGCTATAATTAGTTTAACTATTATTAACTAGTTGGAGCAATCAAATGAGTCTATTAGTCACATCTACTGGTCTATCGGTTCAAAGTAGCGTCCAATCTGCTCTTGAAAGCAGCTCCAGAAATGTGGTTAGCGGAAACGTCGCTCTGGCACTTGGCAAATCACTTCTAAATATAGTTCTCACCCCCATTCACAATTTTGGGCTAGCTTGTAAAGAGGTAGCTTCCTTAAATATATCAAAGGCTGTTTCTCACCTTGGTAGAGCTATCGGAGATTCTATTCGGAGCACTCTTTTATCAGTAGTGTTACTAGTCACTTTTGTTGCCTCCCTATTATTTAAGGCAAAAGCTCCTGCCATTGTATTTGATGGTATCCATCAGCTCCAATTAAGAAAATATGAGACCATTCTTACTCAATATGCAACTCTTTTAAATAAGGATGATGGATCAAATCTAGATTCCTTAATCAGTGAGGTAGAAAATTTCTCTCACATCCCAATCGCAAAACCTCTTCTTGAGTGCCTCGTTTGTTTACAAAATCAAGAAAATCCAAGAGAGTCTTACCAAAAATTTGTAGCTAAACTCGATGAAATTGCTACCCTTATTATAGAGAACAAACTAAATGAATCCAGCAGCCGTCAAACTTTCCGTTGCATCGAAATTGCAGAGACCTTAGCCATCAATCGATGGAGTGGTGTCAATATGGAAGGCCATTTTATAGAGAGGATTGATTTAGCTGCAGGAGAGCCCTTACGTCCCGAAACCTTAGCTGAATTGCCAGATAGTATGCGCGAAATCAATGCTGCAATAGCCCACTCCTCACCACATGCTAGAAAATCATGGCTTGCCCTCAATTGGCAAAAACTTCAAGGAACTGCAGGTACAATGAATTTTACAAAAGGACAAAACACTCCAGATCGCTTAGCCACATTGACTTATAATACTTCAGGTGGCCCTTCCCGAGAAGTTACCTATCTCAGACACGGATCGCCTACTCATGGTAAAGATCATCCATGGGCCAAAGATAGCGAAGGGATCGTCCCAAATTACGAGCTTTTTATCTCTGCTGCCGCAAAACGACGTCAGGGGGTATTTTACGTCGTTCACCAACGTCTTCAAGGGGGCGGATTTGATGACGAAAGCTCAAGGACAAAAGCAATATTAGCCCTACAAGCAAGACACCCTAATTTTCATGCCATGGTACAACCTGTAGAGGGCAACTTTTTTAACCAAAAAGGGGTCTATGCAGGGGCAACCACTTTCCGCGAACTCAAAGGGGCTTTAATACATGAATTTTTTGGAAATAAAAAGGACCCTACCTGCGCTCTCCCTTCAAGACTACCAGATCATTACACACAAACTTTCCCAGAGATCTTTGATACTGTTCATAACATCTTTTTCAATGGGAAAACTAATCTCTCTGAAGGCGATTGGCAGAAGTTCATCCTCTTCTTTTACGCCTTTCAAAGGATGGATCTAAAAGCAAGCCTCGGAGAAGCCTCACACCCTATTAGTTACTACGTAACTGCCTGCAAAGATGACCTAGATCGCGGCGGTGGCCAAGCTCTCTTAGAGCTTGTACTTCACCTCATTAAAACTGGTCAGGCTGACAATAAAGCACAGCTTTCCCACCTCATCAATCATTTACTCGGCCCACCTATCGTGGTAAAACAAAAAGAGATGCTCTCACGTCGTCTTGAACAGGTCCTCCCTGCTATCGAGTACCTCACAGATAACTCAGACATTCTAGCCCGTCTCCAAGCTCACGACTTCTCTGGCCACGCCCCTACAGCCGTCACCTTCTAACTAGTTATGAGGAGGCTACTTCATATTCGTGGAGAGCCGGAACGGCTCTTGCGACGATCTCTTTGTAGGCTTTAGAGCCTTCTCGGAGCTTTCTCTCTTGCGTCGTTCGATCGCACTCGAAGAGGCCGAATTTCTTTGTCCAGCCTTCGGCCCATTCAAAATTGTCGATGAGGGTCCAATAGAAGTAACCTCTCACATCGACACCATCTTCAATAGCCTTAGAAAGAGCGTAGAGGTACTTTCTTATGAAAAGCTCTCTCCTATCATCTTTTTCATCGGCAATCCCGTTCTCGGTCACGTAAACAGGTTTGCCAAGCTCACCACAATCAATTAAAGCTTGGTAAAAGCCTTCAGCATGGCTAGCATAGGGCATATCTGTCATCACTTCACCAGGAAAGCAGGTCGCAATTAGGAAATCTGATAGAGAGAATTGCATAGCGACAACGGCTCTCGAGTAGTAGTTAAGTCCGAAGAAATCGAAGCTATTCGGGGCATCTGGTACAGTCTCTCTTTGGAGGAGCATAGAAGAGAATTCTCCAGTTTTGAAGAAGTCCATCACAGTATCATGTAGATTTTTTGTGAAAAAATAGCAGGGAAGCGCCTCGATAGGGTTCCACCCGTTATATGCCTCGAATTTTAGGTAACTGTGAACGATTCCAATCTGGCTATTTTCACCATTAGGCATCGATTTTAGCTCTTTGTAGACAGCTACATGAGCATAGAGCATGTTGTTTAGCACTTCGGCCGCAGTAAAAATTCCGGTCTTACCTGGAGGAAACTCACCAAGTATATATCCCATTAAAACTGAGACTGTTGGCTCGTTTATTGTGCACCAAAGATCGACCTCATCAGAGAGCTCACTAAATACAAGACGGGCAAAACGGACAAAGTAGTCTACGTTCTCCCTTTTTTCAAAAGCACCCTTATTTTCAAACCAAGTGGGATGGGCAAAGTGATGGAGAGTGATCATCGGAGTAATATCATGACTCTTAAGCGTCTTACATACAGACTTATAATGATTTATAGCCTCTTTATTAAAGACCCCTTCCTCTGGCTCTATGGCACTCCAATCAACTGAAAAACGGTAAGAATTGAGCCCCATCTCCTTTAAAAGGAGGGCATCTTCTTCATAGCGGTCCCAACCTTGAATAGATGAATCGGAGGTTTCACCCCCTTTAATGGCAGGATGGCCTTTTTTTTCCCATTCAGCCCATTGACAATTAGGGAGCCTCCCAGCCCCTGAAATCTGATATTCAGATGAAGCTGTACCCCATAAAAAGGTCTCAGGATAGAAAGTTTTATCCAAATCAATCTCTTCCCAATTCCAATTAGAAGAAGAAATTATTGTTGGTAATAATAGAATAGATCGCCAAAACATACCTTCTATTATACGCTACTAATATTTTGACTTGCAATGAGTTTCTTTAATAAAGAAGAGACTAAAGAGGAGGCCAATCAAATAAATAATTGGTATAATGAAGAGGGCTGTTTCAAAGTTTGCAACCTGGTAAACCGGCACCCCGTCAACAATCGTCCCATCCCAAGCCTTTGTAAGGATAAACCCTACTAAAGGCTGTAATAGGGCGCCCCCAATGACAACAGCCATATTGTTAAAACCCATCCCGGTAGCAGTTACGGTTGGTTTATTGATATCTTGAACAATTGCAAAAGTGAGGGTATGAACGCTTGTCCCAACCCCCATTAAGAAAAGGAGTCCTGCAACACCCCAAAAAGGGATCTCCGGAAGAGTAAGCATTAAAACGCTTGTAACACAACCCAAAGCGGAACCGATCCATAGGAGTGGCAGTCGCCTTTTCATCCTGTTTGATAGATAACCTATAACGGGACTAAACAGCCCTCCTCCAAGCAGCATCAACATTGTTGCAAAAGAAGCAGTTACATTTGTTATTCCATATCTTTGCATAAGATAAGGGACTCCCCAAAGGGCGGCAAATACGATAACTGGTCCCCATCCTGAAAATGCGTAGACCGCCAAAGCCCAAGTCTGCCCTTGTCCGACTACTTGTTTCAAATGGCGCCAGAGGTGCTTTTCAGGCTTTAAAAAATCTCGATGCATATGCTCTGGCCGATCCTTAAGAAAGATAACAGCCAAACCAGAAAGGACAAGCCCTATAACAACAAGAACATACATCATTCCACGCCAGCCAAGAATATCGACCCCCTTTGCAAGAGGAGCAGCCCCACAAATGGCTCCTAAAACTGACAATAACTGGGTCATCCCGACTAAAAAAGCAAAATATTTCCCGTCAAACCACCTAGCTGCAATCACTAACACACCAACAAAAGCAAACGCCGAACCAATCCCCATCAAAAAACGGCCAAACGCTGCCGCGTAAACAGTCTCAGTTCCCGCAAAAAAGAGGGTTCCAAGTGAGCACAAAACAGCCGCTATCGAGAGCAGCGTCCTCGGCCCAAAATGATCGTATAATATACCGGCCGGAATTTGCATAAGTGTATAACTATAAAAGTAAGCCGATACCATTATCCCTAAAACGGCCGCATTCACATTGAAATCTCTCATCAAATCATGGGTCATCACACTAGGTGACACCTGAATCCCCATCTCATATATAAGAAACAAAGACGCAATAAGATACATAAATATCGATCGATGAAACTCTTTTTTTGACATACTCATACTCTACCACTAGACCACCGCTCAATTTTTACATAGAAGTTTATATAAAATTTTATTTCCATAATTAGAATAATTAACACAAAAAACATTATTGATTTTAACAGAAAAATTATATTACAATTAACTACCATCTAACTAACATGGAGTTAAAAATGGCTGCAGCAGCACATATAGGCATGATTGATCTTTATTTAGGAGTTACACCAGAGGTTTATAATGCTAGAGACCCCATCCATGGCAATCAAGGCATCTGGATGAATGGCATAATGGGAAATTGCATTAACATTAAAGTTTGCGACTTAGCCTCAACAATAGATATAATATCTACAATTGGCGCTATGTTAAAAATTCCACGAGAGACCCTTTCAATCAATCTTCCTTGGTACGTCACTAATACAACAATAGACACCCCAGAAAATCCTGCTCTTTTTAATACTCTTTTTCAGGATATTAGGCACTCACATGCAGGATTTGCAAAAATCCACTTAAGATAGAACGAATTCCTAGACTCTTTTTTGAAGAAAAAAAAAGAGTCTAGACAATAAATCGGAATCTATTTTACAATGGTGCCTTATTTAGTCTATCAGAGAGTATTTTAAGAATTCTATCAAAAAGCCCTTCCAATATAAAACCCAACAAAAAACCATTTTAAAAAGAAAACACGGAGAAAAAAGTGTCTAAAAGCAAAGGTACAGTTAAATTTTTTAATAAACAAAAAGGTTTCGGATTTATCACACCAGATTCTGGTGGCAAAGATGTGTTCGTCCACATGACAAACATCATTGGTAATCCTGAGTCACTACGCGAAGGGCAAAAAGTAGAATACACTCTTGCTAACGGCCGTAAAGGACCAGAAGCAACAGACGTTAGTTCAATCTAAGTCCTGTTTATAGCGGCCCTTTTATTAGGGCCTCTTTATAGGGGAAAAACTTCATCGTTTTTCCCCTTTTTTTTGTTCAACCACAAAACTTCTCTTCGTCAGACTCAGCTTCCAAGGCGCCTGGATCGCCGTCAATTCCAAACCATTTATATACTGTTTCTTGAATTTGACTAACTTCGCATCCATAAACAAACTCAACATATCCGCTACAATTGCGCGGGTCTCTAGAAATAAACATCCCGAGAGGCAGCCCAAAAATCTTTTGAAGTGCACGCTCTCTAATTTCCAGAATTTTTTTTACATCCCCTAATTCCTCACCTTCAGCTGGATCAATCACTCTTACAATTAAACGACTTATACGATCACCTTTAATTGCATATCCTAATTCAATAAATTTTTGAGCCGCTACGAGCATGATTACAACGGCCTCTTCATAATGCTCTATCTCTTTTGAAATGATAAAATTATCAATTTCCATTTCAACGCTAGCTGCACCAGCTCCACCTTCCGCTGCCGCTGCTTTATAAAAAGCCTCCCAAGGTCTATCCTCTTTACTTGAATACCGTGGCTTAAAAGCGCATAAACCTATAATTTTTGCTCCCATATTTTTATAAATTACGTATCCAGTCCAAGGACTCTTCTCAATAAACACCCGGTCAGAATACTCTTTTATCAACGCTTGCATAATTTCAGGTTTGACCTCTTTTGTTGCCCAATAGGTATTATAATTTTTAACATCCGTAGCAAGGACAATAAAATGTCTTTGATCATGATTTGCTCTCATTATATTTTCAGGGATAATCATCTTAGCTAACGCAGATAAATCTCTTGGAATAGGTGGACAACAAAAAATATTTTTTGTCTTTATAGTTGCTAGACCCTCTACTTCTCTATGAATCATCAAATTAAGATCAGCAGCATCAGTTGGTGATCCGGGCGAAGCTACTTGAGTGAACATATTACTCTCCAAAAAATGTAAAGAAAATTTAAACATTTGGTAAAAAGATACGATATCCTCTATACTACCTGAATGAACACTGGCGTAATACTAAAAAAAGAGAAAGAAAAGGTTCTTCACCAAAGACATCATTGGGTTTTTTCTGGAGCTATTCATTCATTCCCCCCATCCTTTACCAATGGAGACATCCTTCCCGTCTTTAGTTTTGCTAAAGAGCTTCTTGGACATGGCTACTTTAATCAGAACTCCTCTCTTTGTGGTCGGATGATCAGTTTCGGATCAGAAGATCCTCACGAAACTCTTCTGCAAAATATCAAAAACGCAATCGCTTTAAGAAAAAGATTGTTTTCTCAAAATGAGACTGCCTACCGCCTTATTAATGGTGAAGGCGATCTTATTCCAGGTCTTATTGTCGACAGATACGGCGACTACCTAGTCATTCAAATTTCAACGCTCGGAATGGAGCGCCTAAAACCTCTTATTATTTCCCATCTCACAACTCTTTTATCTCTCAAGGGAATATATGAAAAATCCCTTATCCACACTCGCAAAGAGGAAGGTTTAGAGCCTTTTGAAGGAAATCTCTATGGTGAAACAGCAGATCTTGTTGAAATATCAGAAAGGGGTTCTAAATTTCTAGTATCCTACTTAAGAGGGCAAAAAACAGGCTTTTTTCTCGACCAACGGGAGATGAGATCTCTTATCGGCGAATATTCAAAAGGTAAGCGGGTATTAAATTGTTTCAGTTATACAGGGGGCTTTTCAATTGCCGCTCTAAATCACGGTGCAAAATATGCTCACTCTATTGACATTTCAAAAGAGGCCTTAGAACTTGCCAAATCAAATCTTCTTTTAAACAAATTTGATCCTGAAGTAAATAAGATAATCACTGAAGATGTTACAAAATTTCTTAGATTTACCCCCTCTTTAGATTACGACATCGTTATACTTGATCCTCCTGCATTTGCAAAGAAAAAACAGGATGTGATCCAAGCTTGCAAAGGGTATAAGGAGATCAATAGACAGGCAATCCAAAAAATGCCTCCGGGCTCACTCCTTCTTACATGCAGCTGCTCATATCATGTCGATGAAGAACTCTTTCAAAAAGTAATATTCCAAGCAGCTCTCGATGCAAAGAGATCTGTCAAAATCATCGGCAAACACCGTCTTTCCCCAGACCATCCAATTAATCTTTACCATCCAGAAGGAAGTTATTTAAAAAGCCTCCTTTTATACATATCTTAATCCCGTCTTTTGATATACTCCCCTCGATTCATGGATAGGAGTATTCAATGTCATTTAAAAACTTTGGTTTATTAGAAGAACTTATCCGTGCAGTAGAGGACGAGGGTTATACAGAAGCTACGCAAATACAGAAAGAGGCTATCCCATTAATTTTAGAAGGATCAGATTTATTAGCTGGTTCTCAAACAGGAAGTGGAAAGACAGCTGGCTTTACTTTACCACTACTTCAAAATTTAATTACAAAAGGTGTTAAACCAGGAAGACCTGTTGTTAGAGCCCTTATATTAACCCCAACTCGTGAACTTGCAGCACAAGTTGAAGAGAGCGTACGCACTTACGGCAAATATTTACCTTTAAAATCGACTGTTGTATTCGGCGGCGTTAATATCAATCCTCAGATCTCTAGACTCCGAACTGGAGTTGATATTGTTGTTGCAACTCCTGGTAGACTTCTCGATCTTGTTGAACAAAGGGCGATCAACCTCTCTCTTGTCGAAATTTTAGTTCTCGATGAGGCAGATCGGATGCTCGATATGGGCTTTATCCCCGATATTCGTAGAATATTAAAGCTATTGCCACAGAAACGTCAAAACTTACTTTTCTCTGCCACATTCTCAAATGATATCAAAAAACTAGCTGATGGATTCCTTCACAATCCTAAAATGATTCAAGCAACAAGAAGCAATGAAGCTGCCCCTTCTGTTACTCACATCATCCATCCAGTCGATAGCAAAAACAAATCAAAACTGCTCTCCCACCTAATTTCTTCTCAGAAATGGGGTCAAGTGCTCGTCTTTACAAGGACAAAGCATGGCGCAAACAAGCTTACTGAAGATCTTTTTGGAAACAGTAAAATTACAGCTGCTGCAATTCATGGCAACAAAAGCCAAGGAGCTCGTACAAAGGCGCTTAAAGACTTTAAAGCAGGTTCAGTTCAAGTACTTGTCGCAACAGATATAGCGGCTCGTGGTCTTGACATCGATCAACTTCCCTACGTAGTGAATTTTGACCTACCCCACGTTCCTGAAGATTATATTCATCGTATCGGCCGCACAGGCAGAGCTGGCCACACTGGCAATGCCGTCTCTCTCGTCTGCATCGATGAACGTGATCTCCTCCGAGATATTGAACGCCTACTTAAGCAATCGATTGAAAAAGTGACAATTCAAGGTTTTGAACCCGATCCTTCGATCCCAGCAAGACCAATCCTTATGGGTGGCGGCGGAAGGGGCGGCAGCAGTCAAAGACGTAATGGTCCATCAAGATCAAGTGCACCACGTAGTCAGCAAGGCAAACCTCGCAATTCTTCACAGAATAATCAGAATAGAAAAGAGCAATTCCGCGGTCCCCGCAGAACTCCCGCTTAACGATATCTAGGTAGGTGTTGCCCGCATGCGGGCAACACCCTCTTAGATAAAGTAATCACTTTAGAAAGCAGAATCACCTGAAGGTTTAGAAAACCACTCCCCTCTGTCCCTAACCTTACCAACGGCCGCTACTGAGAGCTCATCACTCTTTGAACATGCATGAGTAACTACATGCATTGAACAAAGTGAATGTTCACAAGAACGTACCATAACTTCTCTATATCCTCTCTGAAAACAACCCAAAACAGAACAGTGAATTTTAAGAGAAGTCTCATCCTTCTCCGCTTTTCTTCTCTCCTTTAATTCTTCACGGGAAAGAATTGGAGTTACGTAGAGAGTGTTTAAATTTAATGGAAATGCCATATTAATTCCTTTTTTGGTTTTTTTTCGCACGACTATAACAAATAGGATTAATGATTTAAAGAGCTTCCGAAAATTAAAAACAGCGCAATACCCCACATGATGCAGCCGATAATAAAGTCACGAATTTCCGACAATTTTGGATTTTCAAAAAAGGGAGCTAGAAGCCTTGCCCCATAGCACAGTCCAAAGAACCATATGCACATGTAATCATAGTTCCAATAGAAAAACAAGGCCTCTCCTTCGCCTCAAATTGTGAACCCATACTCCCAATTAATAGGACCATATCATCACTTATTCTTAAAATGGTAGATTTCATAGTTACGATTGTTTATAACTAGCATAATCGCATGAATATTTGGCATTTATATGATAGATCCCTCACATTCCAGTAATTTATTTCGAAGTTTTCAAGCTTTTGGAACTCAATCTCCTCAAACATCTTATTACCCTTGCGGAAAAGACCATAGTAATATTTTTTTTGAAACAGTTGATAAGATTGGTCGTTTTATAGTGAATTAAATTTACATTGATAAGTTTACACAGTATGTGCCCTTGGGTTTCATTAGGCATTAGCCGGCGCTGAAGCAGGCCGTGTGTTTTCACACGAGCGATGCAAGCGAATGGAACCCAAGGGATACAGACGCAGTAAAATTA
>CANJWO010000003.1 GCA_947478685.1 Chlamydiota bacterium
AAGTTTACACAGTATGTGCCCTTGGGTTTCATTAGGCATTAGCCGGCGCTGAAGCAGGCCGTGTGTTTTCACACGAGCGATGCAAGCGAATGGAACCCAAGGGATACAGACGCAGTAAAATTATCAATGCAAATTTAATTCGCTATAAATCCCATCTTGCCCGGCGAGCCGTGCAAAGCACTGTCCCACGATCCCCCACTGGGAATCATGGAACCATCCCGCTGACCAACGTCCACCGGACGTTGGATCCAAGACGCGGGCCCCTCCTGCCGGACTCACAATATGTGATTTCTCTTTGCGATAATCTATTATTGAAGTGGTCATCGAGCGCTTATAAGATAAAATTTTAACCAGTATAAGGTTTTTAATTGCGAAGTTTTAAAGCTCTTATTATGCAGTTTTATATATTAAGATATGGTAAAGTTATTGTCGAAAAATAATAATATACGAGGAGTTGTCAAATGAATTCTTTAGAAAAAATGAATGGTACAGTCTATCAGAAGGGTATTGAGTGGAAAACAGATAACAATGATGGATCTGTCTATATAAGCAATTGCAGTTTCGCAGATAGAGTAAAGGAAAATTTAGCTACACGGAAGTGGCAAATTTTGGCTGGAGTGGCAATTATTGGAGTTTGTGCTGCTGTACTAGCGATAGCTATCCCGCTATTTTCCGCAACTATAGTACCTGACGTCGCTGTTTTGGGTACAATTTTTGCAATAGATATACTAATAGTCGCTATTCCTTTTGTTCTAGCGAGAATATTTTCATTGCCAACTTCTTTAGCTAAGGTGCGTGCGCCTGCTATGCTTGTTGAAATTCTAGGGCGCAAGGCAGTTGTGCCAGATCGGATTCTACGTAGAAAATCGACAGGACAGGGATTTACAGGATATGCATTTAACCTAAAATATAGGGTAACTTTAGGCAGAGAGTTTCCTGCTTCGGAAACACTAAAAATGAGATCTGAAATTGATTTAGGATATGAAAGTTCTAGAAAAGAGCAAAGTCAAATAGGGACAGAAAAGCAGCTTGCCGATTTCGGCAGATATATAAGAATTTCCGAGAGAGCTTTTACAAGACATCTAACTCCAGATCGAATTCATCAAATTCTCGATGAAACTAAGCTCAATTTTGAATTTGTCCGTAGTCGGATCAAACGTCTTATTGCAGGAGAGACAATTGGAATCTTAAATCCAAAAGGTGAAGAGCAGCCTGTTACTCCAGATTCGAAGATTCAACCCGGCTGGATTTTAAAGCAGTAGATCAAAAGTCTGACCCCATTGGTTTAGTAATCATATTGAATTAGGCGGTGCGGTGGCGATGGAAGAAGTAGATGAAGCAGAGGAGGATGAAGATGGAGCCGGTGAGGAGGGGGGCGTAGATGTTGATGGCGGCGAGGGGGCCGGCGACGAGGGGGGCGATGATTTGACCGATTGACCACATGGATCCGCTGGCTCCCATGGCACGGCCTTGGAGAGCGTCGGGTGTTTCAATGGAGAGGATAGTTCCTAGGTTGACCCAAGAGAGGGCGCCACCTATGAGGGCGATGGGGATGATAAACCAGAAGGGCCAGAGGGTGTTTGGGTAGACGAAGAGGGCGACGCCAACGGAAGAGAGGATTGTCCCTGTGAGAATTAGTTTGTGGAGGGGGAATTTTGCGATGAGTTCCTTGTTTAGATACATGGCAACAAAAAACCAGATAAGAGCTTGGTAGGCAAAGATATCGCCGATGGTGCCTGCACTTAGGTGAAATTTTTGGACAAGATAAGTGGGTGAGAAGATAAGAAAAAAGCCCCAGCCGATTGAGAAGAGAAGGAGGGCTGTAAGAATAATTCTTAATTTTTTCTGATGAAAGACGATCCGAATATCTTTAAACGTTGAGAGGAGGCTGATATGGGCCCCTTTTCTTTTCCACGTCTCAACAAAAAAGAAATAGACCATAAAAAAATTGATAAGGGCTGCTACAGCTGCAAAGATGAATGCGCCCGACCCAAAGAGCCAGTTAGGATTGGCAAGTTTTCCGCCTATCCAAGGGCCTGCTACAAATCCAAGACCACCAACTCCAATAAGTAAGCCAAATGCTCTGCTACGATGCTTGGTATCAGTGAGATCGGCTGTTGCAGATTGTGCCAATGCAAAATTTCCAGAGCAAAAACCTGTTACCATTCGGCCGATAAATAACCATAAGAGACTTTGAGAATAAACGCTTAAGGCCATCAAGGCATAACCAAAGATAGAGAGTCCGATCGTTGCTAAAAAGACTTTATACCGTCCATAATGATCGGCCATTGCTCCTGCAGCTGGGGCTCCAAAAAATTGGGTCACTCCAAATACAGCAAAAAGGAATCCGAGCATTGTTGTCCGAGTCAGTTCAGATGCATCATGTCCAAAAAAGGCAAGATTGGGATTGAGCAAAAGGGGGGCTAAAACGGGGAATACAATTGAATATCCTACAAGATCAAGACCATAAGTAAGTAATATGGTTAAAAATGTCCGGTAATCTCTGTCCGATCTAAACATATAAATACTATTAATAAGAGATTTCTATTTATAACAAGAGATTTATCTATAGGTAACTGATGACGATGTAACATATTCGTAATAAGAGTTTTTCACCACAGAGATCACAGAGGACACAGAGAAAAAAAAGTTTTTTTGCGCGTAGCGCCTCCGTGTTCTCTGTGATCTCTGTGGTAAAAAATTTTCTATATTGTGGGATACGAGTGACAAAATGCACTGCTAGTTGGAGCTAGCAGTGCAATGTTTCCTAGGCTTAGAATTCGAATGAGTATGCGAATTGCGGCTTCCCTACAACAGCAGTAGGGGCTGCAAGCGTGCCTGCCAAA
The DNA here is from genome assembly GCA_947478685.1 of Chlamydiota bacterium. Classification (GTDB taxonomy): domain Bacteria; phylum Chlamydiota; class Chlamydiia; order Chlamydiales; family 2-12-FULL-49-11; genus VGMD01. The sequence continues at coordinate 2,847 of CANJWO010000003.1, forward strand.
AAGAGGGTGAAATCGTACCAAGCGTGAAGAGCTACGCTCGATTTTAGGGAACGATTTTTATGGGTAAGCCATCCCATATAGCCGCCAAGTGAAGTGATAAGCGGGAGACTAAATGAGTAATAACGCCAGCGATCTTTTTCATCTAAGCCTTGAGCGTTTGGAATATGGACGGCACCAAATACTAATGAAGAGAGGACAATTGCTCCTGTTGGATTTAGACGTTCTGCAAGATACGATTGAAGGTAGCCCCTAAAAAAAGACTCCTCTCCAACACCAACTGAAAATGCAGCGAGAGGAAATATGTTTGATGATACGCTACAAGAGTTAATATGCATGTCTGTGAAAGCAAAATAGGAAACAGCGGTTCCGAGTGTGAGTGCGCCGAGTAATCCGCCCCAAACTTCAGGCTTTTTCATCACACTCCATCGAAACGGGGCTGTTGTTAAATCAGATAGACTATCCATCGGCATTCTATAAGTATAGCCACTTTGTCCATTATTAATTCGGACATCTCTGTAGGCTGCAAAAATACCATAAGACCACATATTTGAAGCTGTTATGATGCTTACGGCGTCGTGAGTAAAAGCGTTTGTTCCGATTAAAGCACTGGTTGAACCAAATAGGCTTGCCGCTGTCTTTAAGTCGCCTAGATAAACATGGCCAAGTCCAGGTACTAAAAATGACAATCCGACAGTTAAGAAGGAGCTTCTCTGGTGTTTTGGCAGTACAGGAATTGTCCCAGTCAATTGCGTTTCGGGAAGAGTCGGATTTGTAAATGTAGGCTGTTCAAGCATGGTAACTTGTTCTACTACAGGCTCGTCAGAGGTGTCGGCAAATACTAAAGATGATGCAGAAAGAATAGCGATTAAAAATTTCATGAAGACTCCGATTGTATTTTGCAAAGATCTTACAGCTGATGTTGCTTTAAATCAACAACATTGAATAATCTCTTCGCTTAAGCGAGGGGATTCTTCGACCAGTAATGATGCTTCGCACTTTGTCACAGAAGCGCCTGACTCCTCCCTCAAAGGGGAGGATTGCGGCGTTTCGTCTGGTGCAGCTGTCTCTTCTTTGATGGACATGGGGATAATTTCACAATTATGCCACGGATAATCTTCGATCATTTTTCGGATAACCTCAATGCTTGAGGCTCTGTTAATTGCTTCTCTGAGTGCTTTAGCACCATTAATGTTGCGCAAAAACCAACATCCGACTCTGCGTAAGTCGAGGTGAGCCTTTTCAGGGGTTTTATAAGCAACGATATGTTCTAAATGTTCTAGAAAGATGTCGCGTCCTTCGATTGGGGAGCGGGTTTTTGCTGGGACCCCTTCAAAATGGTTATAGATATCTTCGATGAGCCAAGGTTGACCCATTGTCCCGCGGGCAAGTAGAAGAGCATCACAGCCTGTCTCTTTAAACATCCGCTCAGCGTTTGCTATATTGATAATATCGCCGTTGCCAATCACTTTGATGGTGGTGGCAGCTTCCTTTGCTATTTTAATATAGTCCCAGTTGGCGGGTCCTCTATATGCTTGAGCTCTTGTCCGGCCATGAATACAAATAGCTTTTGCCCCTGCAGCTTCTACAATTCTTGTCACTTCAGGAGAGACGATACTTGTGGAATCCCAACCGGCACGAATTTTTACGGTCACAGGAATTTTAACTGCAGCAACCATATTAGAAACAATTTCACCAATCACTTCGGGATTTTTAAGTAACCCGGAACCGCTACCATCTTTGGTAACTTTGTCAACGGGGCAGCCACAATTGAGATCGAGGACATCAAAACCTCGGTCTTCTATCATTCGGGCACACTCGGCTGCAATTTTCGGATTACTGCCACAGAGCTGGGCTCCAATTGGGTGAATGTCTGGATCTTTGTCTAATAGTGGAAAGGTTTTGAGTTGGTTATAGAGTAAGGCCTCCATTTTCACCATTTCGCAATACATTAGACCAGGTTTATATTTAGAGAGCATTCTCCTAAACGGCAAGTCGGAGCATCCTGCAAGCGGTGCACATAAAATATTTGAAGGGAGCTTTAGCGAACCCAAGTAAAAAGATCGATTTAACATAATTCTTCCCAAAGGATGTAAAGGTGTTCTATTTTAGTTTCAGCTAGTCCGATAGCTGTACAAATTTCATTTAGACCGGCAGTATCTTGAGCAAAAGAGGGGTCTTCAAGACTGCGCGTTAGCGTTTTAATCTCCTCTTCAAGTTTTAAGATTTTGCTCTCAATCTGTTTTTGCTCTTTATTAACCTGAGGCGCCTTTTGCTTTTTTACTTGAGGTGCTATTTCGGCTAGGGGTGCTTTTGCCGCTTCCCATTGAGCGTAGTTTGCATAGAGGTCGGTTCTTGAAGGATCACCAAGGCCTAAAAAGAGGTTACAAATGCGGTCAAGCATGCATCTGTCATGAGTGATAAGGACGACAGCGCCAGGGAAATCGATTAGACTAGCCTCTAAAGTTTCGAGTGTAGGGATGTCCAAATCGTTTGTCGGTTCATCGAGGAGGAGGAGGTCTGCCGGTTGTAACATGAGGTGGGCTATAGCGATTCGGGCTCTTTCGCCGCCAGAAAGAGTCGATAGAGGGAGATCTAAAAGATCTGGAGAGAAAAGAAATCTTTTGCACCAACCATTCACGTGGACAGGTGTCCCATTGAATGTGACAAAGTCGCCTGTTGGTGAGAGGGCATCCCTTAATGTCATGGTTTCAGGTAGCTTATTTCTATGTTGATCAAAGTAGACTACTTTTAAATTATCTGCCCTTTTGATTGTCCCTTGAGCTACAGTTAATTCATCTGCAAGAATTTTAAGTAGAGTGGTCTTTCCCGAACCATTTGGTCCCATAAGTCCAATTCTAGTTCCAGGAGAGAGGGTGAAATCGATCCCTTCAAAAAGGGTCCTTTCGTTCATTTTGGCGCTGATATTGTGGGCAACAAGTAGTTTTCTCGTGCTTCTCTCACTTCCAATAAAATTGATGCCCGCCGTATGTTGCTGATTTCTCTTTTGCACATCTTTTAATGTATCTAATAGCTCATGAGCTTCATTAATACGTGCTGTCGATTTAGTCGTTCTCGCTTTTGCGTTCGAGCGAAGCCAATCCTGCTCTCGCCTAGCTTTTGATGCAATTGATCGTTCTTGCTGTAGCTGTCCCGTAAGAAATTCGGCTTTAAGTTCTAAAAAATGGGCATAGGAACCGTTTATGGCAAATAGTCCGTTTGGATGAGTTTTATCAATTTCTATGATTCGATTTGTAGCATGCTGAAGAAAATACCTGTCATGACTCACGAGGAGATAAGTAGGCGCTTCCTGTTTTAAAAATTTTTCTAACCAGACGATCCCTTCAAGATCCAAATGGTTAGTGGGCTCATCAAGGAGGAGGAGTTCAGGTGAGGTGATCATCTCTTGAGCGAGCCTTAACCTTTTTTTCCATCCGCCTGAAAGCTTGGCAGCAGATCCTTCAAGACCTGTAAAGCCCAGCTTACTTAGCCACAACTTAACAAGACGCTCTTTCTCATAATCAGGAGTTTGTAAATCATTTTTTAGAGAATTAAATAAAACTATAGCAGGCTCTTCATCTTCAAATTCACAGGATTGGGGAAGATAGCCTATTTTTAACCCTCTTTTTAGGGATAAAGTCCCACTATCGGCCTTATCAAGCCCTGCAATAATCTTTAATAGAGTCGATTTCCCCGATCCATTTTGTCCAATTAGCCCTATCCGATCACCTTCTAAGATGCTGATAGACAGTTCGTTAAATAATTCCTTGGTACCAAAAGATTTTGAGAGCGACTCTCCGTTTAATAAGATCATGAAAGGCATTATAGACCTCTTGCATAAAAACCGCAAGAATCCGTATCATTGACGGCGCAACGCGAAAGGGACTTCTATAAAGAGTGACTTTTCGAGAAACCATATAACGAGGTGACTATGAGTAATGAAAGAGAAGAAGAGATTGAGCTAAACGAGGCATTTCTTGCAGATTTAGAAAATCTTCTTGATAAACATGAAGATATGAATTCGGTAGAAGTAGTTGTTCAACTACTCTCTATGTCCTATTCAATTATGCACGAAACAGCTCCTTCTCTTGAAGAAGGTCACGAGTTTATGCAAAAAATGCTCGAAAAAATGTACGAAGCCGAAAGTGGCGTCGAATTAATCGACGACGAATAAGCTGCTTATCTTTTTCTAAGTATTATGACCCGCTCCCTAAAAGGTGCGGGTTTTTTATTCCGTGAAAACTGAAGTTACCGAAGTAGCTTGAGCCGTTTCAATAGATAGATATTTTTTGGGTCACTAGTAAGAATTTCATGATCATAGCCAATATCAAAGAGTAGTTCTGCTTTTATGTAATCTTTTTGGTCAGTACTAAGGATTGAGCCAAAGCTTAGGTGTCCGAATTTCATCATCCGTCTTTCAAGATTGTAAACATACTGGGTGATTTCGCTGCCTGATAAATAGCCATTGAGAACAAACAATTTTGAGATAGCAGGAATGTTTAATTGCGAGAAGGGCGAGGAAGGGGGGTGATGCCAGGCTATTGTTGCATATGCAACCATGTGACCATTTTTAGAAATCATGCTAAATTCATCTGGTAGAAATATGCGCTCTTTAAATAGTACTTGAGTGCGCTCTCTAATTGGTGTGGAATTTGTGCGCAAAGGGAGGCTGAAACCGATTATGGAGGAGGTTAAGGATGGAAGGGTTCTCATAGAATTTGTTAATGCATGCATAGAAGAAACACTATACTGAAAAGGGGTGTTTTTAAAAATCAAAATTAGTTCGGTTGTCTAAAAAATTCCCGTGTCAATTTGGAGACTTTTTTACTGTAGAAAATTGTTTTGTGGCCGCTTTTTACTATGACAAGCTCGTGCGGCGAGAGGAGGAAGGTCTCTTTAACGGCAACGGTACCATCGTTTGCCTCTTTGAGGATTGGATTGAAGCCGAGACTACCTGCGATGACAAGGGTTTTTTCTATAGAACTTGGAAAGTCTCCATAGGTTTCTAAGTAATTGTTCATGGTCATCAGTTCTTTGCCGGAGTAATCTTTTAAGATTCGCCGAGCAATTGCGAACCTGCCAAGCCACCGAGCCCAAGCCGATCCTTGTAATGGGGGCGCAATTAATACCATTCGTCCTATTTTTGCCTCGATTGGTGCATCCGGGTGATTAAGGGCTGCGAGTAAGACTAGACTTCCCATTGAATGGGTAACAAAGTGGATAGGCCTGCCTGGTTTCTCTTTGGCTAATAGGGTCAATTGCTTCGCTAGGATTTCGCCATGATTTTTAATATAATCATCTGTGCTTGGATAGCCCCAATTGATCACACTCCAGCCGTCTTGTTTAAGGTTTTTTTCAAGAAATTTCATACACCAGGGACCTCCCATGATTCCGTGGATGCAGACAACAAAATCATCAGAGGCTAGTAGTTTTGTCGTTAATAGAATACAAATAAGCAGTTTTTTCATAAAATATTAATCGATAAGAATGTCGAGGCCGTCTAGGAGCGAGAGGACTTCGGGGCTTGAAAATTTAGCTTTGGTAAGTTTGTTTGAAGTGAGATTGATGGAATAGTTAATCGCTTCATGAAAGTTAGCTTTAGTCATATTTGTGTTATGAAACATGCTTCCCTTTAGATCGCAGCCTTGGAAGTTTGCTTGGATAAGAACGGTAGCTGTAAAATAGGTGTCACGAATAACCGATTTTAAGAATGAGGTGTTTCTTAAGTTGAGATCAGAAAAATTACAGGTGTCGATGAGGCAGTTTGTAAATTTTATGGAGATAAATGTAGGATCACATTTTGAAAAATTGGCCCCTACAAGTTTGGAATTTAAGAAATGGACATTTTGAAATCGACACGAATCAATTTTAACTAAACTTAGATTACATTTACTGAACGTGCAATCTATGAAAGTTGCATGGCTTAAGTTAGCTTGGTTAAGATCACAGTTTTCAAAAGTGATATCGGTAAAAGTTTTGTGATTGAGGTTTGCTCCAGCAAAGTTCTGTTTTTCTAAGAGAGTCATATATTAACGAGGCCTTTTTTTGGAGAATTTTTTGTAGAGGAAGAAGATAGAGAGAGGGGCTAGAACGATAACGTAACCTAAGGCAATAAGGAGAGCATATTTGGCTTTCGAGCCAAATTGGAGGGCTTCAGGGGCAAAAAAACTAATGATGATGGTAATGATGCAGCCAAAAATGCCTAAAATAGTTGTTGTCCACATTCCGATAGATCCACCCGGGATTTTGAAAACTTTTGGCCGATCAATATATTTGTGATGAAGAGTGATAGCAGCTAGAAACATTAGGATGTACATAAGCATATAAAGGCTTGTGCTTAATGCGGTTAGCAGCCAATAAAAAGCATTTACGCTAGGAACTAGCAGATAGACAAAACAAAAAGCACTAACTAAGATTGCCTGTATAATAAGAATATTAGCAGGGGCGTCGAAACGATTTTTTTTTGCAAAAAATGGGGGTAAGTAGCCAAATTCAGCGGCATGGAGAAAGCCCTTTGCAGGGGAGAGGAGCCAATTAATGATACTTCCGACCGTGCCGACAACGATTATAATTGGAATAACAGGTAAGAACCAAGATAGATTAAATGCATTTAGAAAAAGGGAGAAGACTTCTACAACTCCGGCAACTAGACTAATTTCATTTTGTGGAATTATGATTGCAATTGCGAGGGAGCCGAGTAGCATAGAAAAGAGTATAAAAAGGCTCGCTATACAAATGGCTCTTGGAAAATTTCTTTGCGGATTTTTAATTCCGGTAATATAGACCCCTGCAAGCTCCATTCCCAGAAAACCTGCCATGATTGAAATAAGCGATACCCAGGAAGAGGCCGTTTTAAAAGTTGGAAGTATAGTGGCTGCACTAAATTCGATTTGAATAGGATGTCCAGTATAGACCCAAACAGCACCGAGAATAATTAGCAAAATAAGGGGAAAAATAGTCCCTATTATACCGCATAACTCGCTTATTTTTGCTGAAGTTCTAAGGCCAAAGAGATTAAAAATAGTGAAAGCCCAGAAAAGGGCGATTACTGTTGAAAGAATATAAACTGGTGATGAAATGAGGCTAGGACTAATCAAATAGGCGATTGTACCTGCAATAAATGAGAGGATAGATGGATACCAGACTAATGTATTGGTCCATTGAAGCCAAATTGCAATCATAGCCATTTTATCACCAAATGCTCGATTCACCCAGTAGTAGACACCCCCCTTTTCAGGAAAGGTTGCAGAGAGTTCAGCAGCAACAAGGGCAGTCGGAATTAAAAATACAATTGCAGCGAATACAAAAAAGAAGATAAGGGAGCTGCCGAATAGGGCAGAAGAGGGGAGGTTTCGAATGCTGTCGATTGTTGCAATGATGATGATAATGAGTGAGAACAATGGGATTTTTTTAGACATGTGTCAATTCTACACCAGTTTGGGTTTATTTCTCAAGCGATCGAGGACCGGTTTTCCTATTAAAGTTACTGAGAGGCCTAAAAGAATCCAAAGACCTCCGATGAGCATTCTATACGAGAGGGGTTCGTTTAACCATATTATAGATGTGAGTATTCCAAAAACAGGGATAAGCATGTTGAAAGGGGCTACCTTAGCAATTGCTTCGGTTCTCATTAGATACATGAGAATTCCGCCTGCACCAAGCATGCTTGCCCAAGATGAGAAAAGAACGCTCGACCATCCAACAAGTGTTGCCTCGGTTATTGAAGTGAGAACTAGTTCACCGCCCTCAATCAAAAGAGAAGAGAGAGCTAAAAAGGGGGAGATCAAGAGGCTCATCCACATCGTTATAGGAAGAGCAGCTGTATTTGCTTTTTTTACAAGTGTATAACCAAGGCCCCACATGATTGCAGAGGTAAGGCAAAAACCAAGTGATATTAAAGTGCAAGAGAGGTTTTTTTCAGAAAAAATCAGGATAAGACCAATAGAACCTAAAGCGATTCCTATAAAATCGTAGAGCGACGGTTTAGCCTTTAAAAGTAAATAGGCAAAAAAGATCGCAAAAAGAGATCCGCTTTGGATGATAAAGCTAGTGGTAGCAGCAGATGCCCCTAAATAAAGACCTATGTTGACAAGGGCGATGTGCAGGCCGCCAAGAGAGAGTGCAATTGAAATTAATAGACCCCAAGAGATTTTGGGACGAGGGATGAAAAATGCTAAAGGAAATATAAAGGCAAACCTAAAGAAACTGAACAAAAGAGGGGGGAATTCGCCTAGTCCAATTTTGCTAAAAGTAGTATTTGTTCCAATGATCGCCATCGCTAGTAGGGCTAATAAAATTTTATGTATCGGCATAAGCAATCAGTATACAGTAAATCGGTTTTATTGTTAAAATCGTATAAATTTTAAATGGGGAAAACTGATTTTTATGACAGCATTTGTGTCGATGCATTCGCTTCCAGCTGAGCATTTTATGGTTTTTGAATCAGTTTTAAAGAAAAACAGCATTTCTACGCAGATGATTATGGGTGGGGTAGCAAAGAGAGCTTTAGGATCGAGAAAGCCTGACTTTGATATGGATATTTTGACAGGAATGGAAATTAAAGAATTTTCTAATGAAGTTGCAAAGATTTGTGAATGTGTAAATATAATTTTTGTGGGTATGGGGCATCAATTTGCGGGTCATTTTTTAGAGGCCATTACAAGACTTTATGGAGATACCAAGAGGGTGATTCTATATTACGAAAATCCTGAAATATTTGTTCCTGGGGGATATTCAGAGCTCGCACAAGCTGCTGTGTCTATAGGAAAACCACGTGAGATAGCTTTTGCCAATAAAAATCTTGCAAAAGAAGAAATTTCAGTTTGTGAGGGATTAGAAGGGGTCAAAAAATTGGGTCTTGGTTATTACCCCATGCATGATATTGAGATATTAAAGAAATTACGAACAGAAAGAGTAGTGGATGAAAAGAGAAGCTGGATTTATCTTGCTGGAGCTGAAATAAATATCGATTATATCAATAAGGCGCTTCCTAGCTTTATTAAAATGTTATCTGAAATCTCTTTTGAGGAAAATCCTACTACATTAGTTTTCAGGAAGCATCCCCGTTCTTCCGGATCTGATTGGAAAAGGGTCGAAGCTCTTGAAAGACCTGGGTTAACAATATTATTAGATGAGGATCCGATTCTGCTAAATACATTATCTGCAGCTAATTATGCTTTTTACTACCAAACAAGCTTGTCGCCGCTATTAGTTCTTGGTGGGGTAAACCCGATTCAAGTAGGACATGAAGTCTATCATGAAACTCTTGTTGATAAAGGGGTTATTCCGGTTGCTCTGAATGCAGTGGAATTGCAGGCGATTCTTGATTCGCCTAAAAAAGAGGTAGCAGAAGAGATCGTTTATGATGCAATTGGGTACGACCCCCTCTGGGAAAACAGACTTCTAGCAATAGTCCAGGGTGTTCTTTAATTCATCATGGTTGGAGTAACATCAGGTGATGTGGGCATCATCACCTGTGTGTGATAGAAGAGAGAGTAAATAAGCGAGACGATGAAAAGAATAAGAAAGATGATGAAAAGGACTTTTGCAATTTGGGCAGCTAGGCCTGAAACTCCATAAAATCCTAAGGCTCCTGCAACTATTGCAATGACTAAAAAAATGACAACCCACATGAGCATATAATAAATCTCCATTTATATAATTTCAGATATAGCAAGAAATTTTTTAAATGGAAGTTTTTTATTTTCAGAAAGGATTTAGAGCTTTTAAGCCATCGAGGGTTGTGTCAACTGGGTTACTAATAGCATCTTGTGTCATTTTAAGAGGGATGTTAATGAGGTTTTTAATGTTAAAAATAACCTCCTTTAAAATTGCTTGTGTCAGGCGTCTTGTGAGTTCGCCTCCTTTAGTTTGGACGTTCAAAAGTGTCAGTTTAGGGATTTTTAGAGTTTTTAATTTACCATCTTTTCCTTCTATTCGGACGATTAAATTATTGAATGTAAGTTTTTTAATCACTGCGTAGGAATCTGATTTATCATCATCGGTCTCTATATTATTCATCAGTGTCTCCCAATTGGTGACGTTATCTAAATAGTCAACAGTAAGGGTAATATTAGTAAGTTCAATTCTATCGATACTAACCACTTTTTCTAAGTAATTTTTATAAGGAGCTTCAATTGCTATTGACCCAATTCTTAGGGCATAAGCAGTGGGGTAATCGATCGGATTTGCCAAGGTAAGATTCTCTAGCAAAATATCTTTCATTGGAGAGAGCTCGATATCTTCTATTCTGACGCTAGTTTTAAATTTCGTGGTAAGTATATGAGATAGAATGAGATCCAACTTAGTGTAAGCAATTGCACCTATTGCAGATAAGGTTAGAAGTAGAAAGAGGATGATCCCAAGCAATCGTCTCATGAGATTATGGTTATATTAAAAAAGAAAGGCGCGCAAGGAAAATTCGAGCGCGCCTAAAAGAATACTTAAGATTAGTAGTCCATACCTGCATGTGCATGAGGTGCTGGAGTTGCATCTTTTTCTTGTGGCAAGTCTGTGATGACTGCCTCAGTTGTAAGAAGAAGACCTGCAACAGAAGCAGCGTTTTGGAGTGCCAAACGGACAACTTTTGTTGGGTCAATGATACCAGCATCGAGCATGTTGACATATTCATTAGTTAGAGCGTTCCAACCAAATGAATCGTCGCCTGCAAGAACTTTATGGAATACGACTGAAGCCTCTTCGCCTGCGTTGATAGCAATTTGACGAATAGGTGCTTCTAGAGCGCGTTTTACAATTGCTGCGCCTGCTTTTTCATCCTCTATAGTAAGCTCTTTAATGAAGCTATCTAGAGATTTGATACAATGAATAAGAGCGGCTCCTCCACCTGGAAGAATTCCCTCTTCTACAGCAGCTTTAGTAGCATGAAGAGCATCGTCTACACGATCTTTCTTCTCTTTCATTGCAACTTCTGTAGCAGCACCAACGTTAATAACAGCTACGCCACCAGAAAGCTTAGCAAGTCTTTCTTGCAACTTTTCTTTGTCGTAATCTGAAGTTGTTGCTTCGATTTGTTTTTTGATCTGCTCTTTTCTAGCAGCAATGTCTGCAGATTTGCCTGCACCATTAATGATTGTAGTATCGTCTTTTTTAATGATGATTTTCTTAGCAGAACCGAGTTCTGCAAGAGTGATATTTTCAAGTTTAAGACCAACTTCTTCGCTAATCACTTGGCCGCCCGTTAGAGTAGCGATGTCTTGAAGCATCTCTTTTCTTCTGTCGCCAAAACCAGGAGCTTTTACGGCACATACTTTTAGGCCAGCTCTAATTCGGTTGACAACTAGAGTAGCTAGAGCTTCACCATCAATATCTTCTGCAATGATTAGAAATGCTTTTCCTGCCTCGACAACTGTCTTAAGGATAGGAAGAAGATCTTTCATAGAAGAGATCTTCTTATCGCAGATAAGGATACAAGGATCTTCAAGAACAGTCTCTTGTTTTTCAACATCTGTCATAAAGTAAGGGTTTGTATAGCCTCTGTCAAAGTTCATTCCTTCTACAACTTCGAGCTCAGTTTCTAATGTTTTGCCTTCTTCAACAGTAACAACGCCATCTTTTCCGACTTTGTCCATTGCTTTAGCAATTAGGCTGCCAATTTCTTCGTCGTTATTGGCAGAAACAGTAGCAATTTGTGCAATCTCTTTTGTGCTTTTGATAGCAGTGCTTTTTCTTTTAAGCTCTGAAACAATTTTTTCAACAGCTTTAGTGATTCCTTTATTAACAAGAATAGGATTTGCACCTGCTGAAAGATGTTTTAGTCCTTCTAGGAAAATCGCTTCTGCAAGAACTGTTGCAGTTGTCGTTCCATCACCTGCTTTGTCTGCAGTTTTGCTAGCAACTTCTTTTACTACTTGAGCGCCGATGTTCTCGTATTTATCTTCAAGTTCGATCTCTTTTGCAACAGTCACACCATCTTTTGTAATTTGAGGTGATCCAAAAGCTCTATCTATGACGACATTTCGTCCTTTAGGGCCTAGTGTTACTTTTACAGCGGCTGCAAGTTTTTGAACGCCAATTCGAATTCTTTGACGAGCATCTTCTTGAAACTTCATATCTTTTGGTGCCATAGGTTAAAATCTCCTAATAATTTAAATTTTTATTCAAGCGTAGCAATAATATCATCTGCTTTTACGATTACGAAATCATCTTCGTCTTCAATTTTAACTTCGTTACCTGCGAACTTATCCCACATCACTTTATCGCCGATTTTTACGGGGATTTCCATCCGTTTGCCATCTTTATCCAGTTTGCCAGGGCCTACTGCGATTACTTCGCCAAGTTCCTGTTTTTCTCTAGCTGTGTCAGGTAGAATGATTCCACCAGTTGTTCTCTCTTCGTGCTTAGAACGTTTTACTAGAACGCGATCAGCCAGAGGGCGGAGTTTTACTTTCGTTTCTGTTGCCATGATTTCTTCTCCTTGTTAGGTTTAATTCTTGTTGATATCATAAGCAATTTAGATATATTTTTCAAGAGATCAGATAAAAATTTGGCACTAATTTGCTGAAATTGCTAATTTTTTTAAAATAAGGTGGGGTAAATATGGCAATAAAAAGGGAAGAACAAGATGTATCAGTGACTTGGGACCTAAAAAAGATTTACCAAACACCTGAGGATTGGGAAAAAAATTATCAGGAAATTTTTAAAAAATCTGATTTAGGGTGGAAAGAAGTTCTAGAAGGTAAGGGAAAATTAGGTGAAGGCTCAAAAGCAGTAGAAAAAACTTTAGATGCATATTTTTTAATTTCTCGTGAATTAGAAAAACTTTATACATATGCCCATCTTAATAAAGATGTAGATCTGTCTAATAATTTTTTTAAAGAAATGTATGATAAGATTGAAGCTCTTTTTCACGATTTTTCCCACAAGACTGCCTGGCTCGAATCTGAGCTTTTGCAGTTAGAAACAGTTTCAGTTCCTAAATACGACTTCTATCTTGAAAAGCTATTTGATCAAAAAGCCCACATACTAAGTACCGATAAAGAGGAAATATTGGCCCTTGCGGGACAAATTAAGAGTGTTCCACAAAAGGTCTTCTCTCTCTTTAATAATGCTGATCTCAGTTTTCCCGATGTTATTGATGAAAATGGGGAAAAACAGGAACTTACCCACGCCTCTTACCATAAATATATGAAAGGGCAAGATCGGACTTTAAGAGAAAATGCCTTCAAAACACTTCATCAAACTTTCCATAAATTTGAAAATACAGTGACTGAACTTATCGCTGGACAAGTGCAGACTCATATATTTACACAGAAAGTACGGAAATATGATAACTGTTTAACGGCTGCTTTATCTCCACATCATATTCCTACTGAAGTCTATAAGACATTGATTGAGACTGTTCGGGAGAATCTTGCACCCCTTCATGAATATGTAAAAATGAGAAAAGAGATTCTTGGTGTCGATAAGCTTCATTATTGGGATTTGATGGTCCCATTAGTGAAGGATTGTGATAGGCTTTTTCCTTATGAAGAGGCTGTAGATATTGTTGTTGATTCGGTCGCTATTCTCGGGGAGGAGTACCAAGAGAAGTTAAGGGAAGGCTTAAAAAGAGATAGATGGGTCGATGTCTATGAGAATAAGGGGAAGCGCTCAGGGGCTTATTCAAGTGGATGTTTTGATTCGATGCCCTACATCTTACTTAATTACCAAGGGACGATTACAGATTTATTAACTCTTTCGCACGAAGCGGGGCATAGTATGCACTCTTTATATAGCAATAAAGGGCAGCCTTACCACTACGCGCACTATCCCATTTTTTTAGCAGAGATTGCTTCAACTTTTCATGAAAGGCTGACTTATGAGCATCTGCTCACTAAAATGACCTCAGAAAAAGAGAGGTCCTACCTCTTAAATCAACAAATAGAGGGAATACGGACAACATTTTTTAGACAGACTATGTTTGCTGAATTTGAACTGACTATTCATGAGCTTTTAGAAAAGCAAATTCCTCTGACACCAGATCGTCTCAAAGAGGAGTATAAAAAGCTAAATGTCGAATATTTTGGCCCCGATCTTATAATTGACGATGAACTTACATCTGAATATTTAAGGATTCCCCATTTTTATTACAATTTCTATGTCTATCAATATGCAACTGGAATTGCTGCAGCGTACACTCTAGTTGATAGGGTCAAGCTAGATGGTCCAAATAATTATTTAAGGTTTCTCTCTTCCGGTGGAAGTGATTATCCGGTAGACTTGTTGAAAAAAGCGGGGTTAGATATTACCAAGAAAGAATCCCTAGTTGGGCTTTTGACATTTTGGAAAAATTTACTTTTAAAAAATCTCTCTAAAAAGTAAGATGGCAACGGATTTGTCCATAATTAAGCTAGAGTTGGGTATGCTACAAAAAGTTAAGATAAAAGATACATTTGTTGTTATGAATGAGAAAGGGCTGCATACCCGTCCTGCAACGGAACTTGTTAAGTGTGTCTCTAATTTTAAAGCCCAAGTGACCCTACATTATCAAAATCTCTCTGTAAATGCAAAATCGCTCCTTGGTATTCTCATGCTAGCTGCCGCCAGGGGCGCCAAAATTCGTATCGAAGCAGAAGGGGACGACGCTGAAGCTTGCGTCTCTTCCCTCATCGACCTAGCTAAGAATAAATTCCATATGAGTTATTGAGTTTAGACTAAGCGAGAGTAGTGATATTTTGCTATACTATGTCTCCTATCAAGTTCTGTGTAAGTAGCGTTTAGGGGACGAAATTGAGAAGCCCACGCAAAGTCTTTAAGGGATTTATTATGAGTTTTTAGTTTGTCGCTACCGCCCATTGCATGCTTTAGTTCAATAAGGAGAGCTAGGAATATAAACCCTATTCTAGTAATAATTCCAATGGTAATGGAGAGTGGCAACAAAGCGTATTTCACTATTTTTAACCTGCGCATCATAACTGTTTTTCCTGTAGATTTTACTACATCTACCGTGGCTGGGTCCGAGAGAACACACTTAGTATGGCGGTCAGACAATGAAAGGGATGAACCGTCGGGGTGGAGTATGTGTTTTTCACCAAAAAATCGCTTATGTCCAATACCGTTACCGATAATGTCACCTTTTACTGTACAAGTTCTCGAGGTAAATTTACCCTGACCAAGACCTTCATATTTGGCTAATTCAGCTTTTGTAACTCCTGGCGCATTAAATGTGATAATCTCCTTTACAAAACGGGCATTGTCCCTATCTATTGCAAAGCTACTCGCTAGTTTTCCCCCAAGACTATGTCCGCCGATGACCACTCGACCATAAGTTTGATAAACAGAACGAAGGAGTTTTGCTATTTTTTCCCCATCTTTTTTTATAATACTTCTCCCTACATCTATTTGTGGAGAAATATCAGTAGTAAATATATGGGCAGTTAAAGCGGAAAAGCCAAGATCTGCGCGTAGTGAGCCGGATGCATTGACAGCGTCAGTCCCTCGAAATATTAAGATAGGTGATACTCCTGCTTCCAGTTCGACAGGACGAAAAAGATATGCCATATTTCCATCAGACAAAGGAATAGCAATGGGTGTAAATGAACGAAGTTCAAATGTTCTAATGATTGCTCCATCGATTAATTTATCGATTAAAACAGGTATTCGAATAGGCTCGTTCGGATTGAGTAAATCGTAGGCGAGTACTTTTGAAAGTATTTCATGGATTATTAACTCGCCTCTAGGTCCGAAATCAGGATTACCAACTGATTTTTCAACGATATCTTCGAAGGTCTTTGCGATTTGCTCGAGAGCTTTAGGCCTGGGGGTCAATGGAGAGGTTTGTACTGAGCCATATTGTCCTGTTGGGACAGGGCTCTCAGGGATTCTTGCTAGATTGGAAGTGGTGCTTGCTGGGCTTCCCCGAAAAACGGAGCGATCAAAAACTGATCCTGTAGGGCTGAGCGTTGGGCTAACTTCTGGAGAAGTGGGAAGGGGGGAAGAGTCGGCTGAGGAGTTACAAAAGTAATTTAAAATACCAATTCCATCTAGGATAATCATTAAATACTCCATACGTATAAATACATATAGTTATATTATAACATAATAAAATTATAATTACTATAGCTGAAAATAGCTAAGAAATCTTAACTAATTGGCTTTATGACAGTTGTGGTTTTTAGTCTTGATAGCTTTCGGCTTTGTCTAGAAGGGCCTGGGTAGAATAGACGGGGAGATTATAGATTAAGGCTAGAGAAAGGCCGTCGGAAGGGCGTGTATCGATTTCAAGGATCTTTTGGTGATCGTTTGAGGGTTGAGTAAGAAAAAGCTTGCAATAGTAAATTGCCTCTGTGACGTCATGAATAACGAGCTGGAGAGGGGTGATTTCAAGGCCACCGCAGATGGATCCAAGGAGATCTAGCGTTTGGGGGCGAATGTAGGGTTTTCCTGTAAAAAGTCTTTGTACAAATTCCCCAGTAGTAGGGGTGGTATAGATGGCGAATTGCTTCTTCTTAGCTTCTAGGATAAAGACAGTGTATTGGCTTGCGTGAATGATTTTTTGAAAAGTTGTGGGGAAAAGCATTTCGGTCATGGTCTCTCCTTAATTTCAAATTTCCCATCGGGATAGCCTATATAGACTTTAGTGGCAGTCTCTAGAAAAAAACCTGTTTCTATCACGCCTAATAAGTTTTTTAACCGAGAATGGTGTTTTTGGGGATCCTTTATGGGGCCGTTAAAGACGATATCGAAGATATAATTGTCATTATCTGAAAGGACGGCTTTACCATCTTTGTGTCTAACATGGCCTGAATAGCCTAACTCGTTTATCCTTAACACAGTGGACTCGTAACCAAAGCGGACAATTTCAATAGCAACTGGAAAGCCCTCAAGGGGAGATGCGAGCTTAGAGCTATCGACTAGAACTATATTTTGTTTCGACCTCGCTGCAACGATTTTTTCACGAAGAAGGGCTCCGCCACCCCCCTTAATCAGATGAAAAGTCTTTAGGTCGATAAGATCGGCTCCATCAAAAGTGATATCAATTTCATTACGTAACGACTCTTCAATTAGTGGGATAAAGCCGGTTACAAGCTCTTTAGACAGGAGAGAGGTTGCGACGCATGAAATGTTAAGTGATTCATTTTGAATACGTTCCTTTAATGCTTTAATAAAAAATGCAGAGGTTGACCCTGAGCCAAGTCCTATGATCATTCCTGATTTTATTAACTTAACCGCTTCTTCAGCAACAAGTTGCTTCTCTTTCTCGTATGACATGGGTGCCCTCGTCTTAACTTTCATAATGGAAGAACATATTTTTCATAGCAACTAAAACAAACCTAGATTAGACTGGGTAGAAATTAGTTGAGGAGAGCGATGAAACATAGAGGCGGGGCTACGATCCCATTAGCAGACGAGAGCGATAAAACAAAAAAGGCTAGAGCGAAGCTGAAAAAGCGCCTATTCGAGCTGGAAAAAAAAGTCACTGTCCAAGCGCTTGAGCGAAAAAACATGGAAATTCATCGGTGGATAGCAAGGCATGCACCTCAAAGAATAGTGCTCCGCACAAAAAATATTTCACTATTTGATGAGAATAAAAATACGGCGGAGATTAGCTCGAGAATTTCAAAAGTTGCAATGCAACTTAGGACGGAGATTGAAAGTCCTAAATGAAAACAGTGTTTGATTGGTTTACAGAGAGAAATTTTGTAGAACAATATACGAGCGAGGAGCTTAGGGAGATCTTAAAAAAACCGACTCCTTTCTATTTTGGGATTGATCCTACAGCTTCTAGTCCCCATTTAGGGAATTGGGTAGGGATCATTGCTTCGATGAAGCTTCAAAGTTTTGGGCATAGACCTATAATTTTAGTTGGTGGCGCGACGGGACTTATTGGAGATCCTTCGGGTAAAGATCTTGAGAGGCCCTTGCTCTCTACGAAAGAGATCGGGGAAAATGTCGAATCCCTTACTAATGTCTTAAAAAAATTTTTAGATTTTAATCATCCGACCGCTGCACCTCTAATAGTAAATAATTTTGACTGGTTTTCCAAAATGAATGTGATCGAATTTTTGCGCGATGTAGGAAAACAGTTTCGTCTTGGGCCGATGCTTGCTAAGGAAAGTGTAAAAAATCGAGTGAACAGCGAAGAGGGGATGAGTTTTACTGAGTTTAGCTATCAGATTTTACAAGGGTATGACTTCAATTATTTAGCCGAAAAGCATGGCGTAATGCTTCAGATTGGAGGAAGTGATCAGTATGGAAATATCACTGCAGGTATCGATCTCACAAGAAGACTTTTGAAGAAGAGTGTTTACGGCCTTACATTTCCTCTTTTAGTAAGATCAGATGGGAAGAAATTTGGAAAGAGCGAGCGCGGGGCTGTCTGGTTAAAACAAGAGCTCACGTCGCCGTTTGAGATGTACCAATATCTGGTGAGAGTTGCTGATAGTGATGTAATTCGAATGTTACAGATGTTAACACTTCTAGAAATGGATGAGATTCGATTTATTGAAAAAGAGATGGGCTCAGCTCCTAACTTTGCACAAAAGAGACTTGCAGAAGAAGTGACTAGACTGGTTCATGGGGAGACAGGATTAAAAGAGGCTCTTGTGGCAACGCATGCGATTACTCCGGGGAAGGTTAGTTTTCGCGAGGAAGAACTTGAGTGTGCGGCAGAGAATATACCCAATATTGAGTTGGCTTCAGAGGAAGTAATAGATCAAACTTATGTCGATGTTGTATTAAAAGCAGGGCTCCTTAATTCGAAAGGTGAGGTGAGAAGGTTGATTCAAAATCAGGGCGCTTACCTAAATGGAAAAAAAATTATTGATCCAAATTTTGTGATTACAAAAGATTCATTATTACAGGGAAATCTTTGTGTACTGAGCTCCGGGAAGAAAAAATCGATCCTCATCAGAGTAAAATTCTAATAGTTTTTTAACTATTCTCTTGAAAAAATGTATTGGAAAGTTTCTAATAGGATGAATGAGAATGGAATATGAAAAGCATTGTTTATTTAAAAAAACAACTTGTCTGAAAATCAACAACCTAGAACAATGTGTTCTAAACTATTTAATTTTTTTAACATACCTTAACAAGGAGTCAATATGGCAACTAGGACAAAAAAACAGCTGATATCTAAAATAGCAACAAAAACAAATCATCACCCAAATGAGGTGCGTGTAATTGTGCAATCATTTCTTGATGCAATTACTGAAAGTCTTTCAACAGGGGATCGTTTAGAGTTTAGAGATTTTGGTGTGTTTGAAGTTGTTACTCGTAAGCAAAAAATTGGAAGAAACCCAAAAAACGCTTCTGTAGCGATTATTATTCCACAAAGACAAGCTGTTAAATTTACAGCAGGAAAAAAGATGCGTCACATTATTGAAAGTATCAATAAAAAATTAGCGGCTTCTTCTCGATAAAAATCAATAGTTCAGTTAGCATGGGGGTGCTTTAATAGGTGCCTCTATGAATCTCACGACACACAAATTAAAAAATATCACAGTTAGTTATCTAGGAGACCACACAGGTCTTGGGTCAATTGATTTTGGATCGATAGCGGTCGTATCGATGGGGCCACACTATTTTCCATTAGGAGAACTCTCTAGATATGGAATTTATCGAGAAAGGGAAGACCTTGACGATATTGAAGAGAGTGGGACAGCAATTTCTAGTTGGACTAAATTAATCGCAGGTGATAGATCATTTGGCTCAGGAGCAACATGGATTTATTTCAGAGCTATGAAAGAGCAAAATGAGATTAAAATCTCTGCAGCCTTCGAAAATGGAAAAGGGGAAGACCCATTTGCATTTGTTTTTTTTGTAAAAGCAGAAGAAATAAAAGTTTCTGAAAAAAGATATCTAAAAGGAAGTCTAGCTAGTTATCAAGGGATGAATGCACCTTTGGAATTGATTTCTGAAAAAGAAAAAGTTGTTTTAACTCCTCAATTTAAAGGGCCTATTCAAATCATTCCATTAGCAGGAGGGGACTATTTCTGGGGTGCAGATTTCCTAATTGCTTTTGAGATTCACGATTTGGATCTTAAATACAGATGGTCGTTAATAAAAAGTGATTGATTTTGCTTGAACTCTCTTTTATATTGAAGAAAGTTGATAAATTAGGAATTGTGCTTTGTCATTTCGTAGGGTGTTTATAGCGATTACAGTGTTACTCTTTGCTGGGATTATGATTGCAGGTGGATTAAAGAAGAATCCTGTTTCAATTGAGAGTAAAGAGAATGTAGTTGTGATAGCTCCACCTAAACCAAAAGCCATCATTGAACAGCCGAAAGTGAAAGTTGAGGAGGCTGTTCAAAGAGACAGACCGAGTAAAGAAGTCGATCGCATTAGAAGACTTTTTTCAAAAGGGATGGATAAGCTCCCTATTGTTGAAACAATTACTTACTCAAGTAGAGTCTCCTGGCTGAAGGGTAGACCGGCATGGATTGCCGATTATGCTACTCATTTTCAGACTTCGAGGCATTTTATTGCGAGAAGCCTTAATGGAAAACCTGACTATATTACACAAAACATTACTCCAGGTGAGAAATTTAATGTTTTTCGAGAAGATAAACAGATACAATTTTATTTAATTGTTGATTTAAGTGATTGCACGATGGATTTTTATTATCTAGACTTAGATAGTAATGAAAGAGTTTTTTTGAAAACCTATTTAGTAGGAGCAGGAAGGCTTGATCCATCATCCCCATCAGGAAGTTTGACTCCTACAGGCAAGTATATGTTAGGCAGCAAAATTGCTGTCTATAAGCCGGGTCTTGAACATTTTTTTCAAAATCGCAAAACTCAGATGATAGAAATTTTTGGAACTAGGTGGCTTCCCTTCGAGTTAGAGCTCGAAAATTGCACAGATAGTGCCAAAGGCTATGGAATTCATGGGGTTCCCTGCAAGTACGA
Organism: Chlamydiota bacterium; assembly: GCA_947478685.1. GTDB lineage: Bacteria > Chlamydiota > Chlamydiia > Chlamydiales > 2-12-FULL-49-11 > VGMD01. Next base: position 23,694 of record CANJWO010000003.1, read on the forward strand.
CCTAGAAAAAAATCTTTTAATCGAGGAAGAAAATGGCGTTGGTTGCTATAATAGTGACGGATGTTTGAGGCTTAAGTTGTGTGACATAGAAGAAATTTTTTCAATTGTCGTCACTAAGCCTACAATCGTAGAGATTGTCAAAAACAAACATGACGTTGTTTTACCAATGTTAAAAGAGAATTTTTTAGGCGATGACAAATCTTAATTTTAAAGAAGGTAAGTATTCGGCGTGGGAGAGGGTCCAGATTTCTAGGCACCCATTACGGCCGCATACAAGCGATTTTATCCAAAATATGTGTGACGGCTTTGTTGAGCTTCATGGCGATCGGCTTTTTGCTGATGATGGGGCAATTATTGGCGGAATCGGCTATATAGATGGTGAAAGATGTATGATTATTGGTCAGGAGAAGGGTAAGGACACGGAATCTAGGTTAAAGCGCAATTTTGGTATGCCTCATCCAGAAGGGTATCGTAAAGCTCTTCGTTTAATGAAACTTGCAGAAAAATTTGAATTACCAATTGTTACATTTATTGATACGGCAGGGGCCTTTCCCGGGCTTGCAGCTGAAGAGCGAGGACAGGGATCTGCTATTGCTCACAATTTATGTGCAATGGCTCAAATTAGAGTTCCTATTATTTGCGTATTGATCGGAGAGGGTTGTTCCGGCGGTGCACTTGGAATTGGTGTCGGTGATGTAATTGGAATGTTAGAGCACTCGTATTACTCGGTAATTTCTCCTGAAGGTTGTGCCTCTATTCTTTGGAAAGATGCAAAAATGAATGAGCACGCAGCTGAAGTCTTGAAAATTCATGCAGAAGATTTGATTGAATTTGGAGTAATTGATGAAATTATAAAAGAGCCAGTCGGCGGAGCTCATCTCGATTCAGCCTTCACCTTTAAGGCAGTAAAAGAGTTTATCCACAGAAATATCAAATCACTTTCAGCTAATTCACCATATGAGCTTCTTGAAAATCGGTATCATAAGTTCCGCGAAATAGGAAAATATGATACGATTCCGCAATGATAATGTTACTAAAAGCTGCTTTTAGATCTGGAAGACATTTTAAATGGCTTCTACTCTCCTTTATAACTCTGATTGGTGTAACGATAGCAAATCAGCTTGAGATGCTTACTATTGGCATGATTATTAACAATGCTAGTAATATTTCGAGCTCTGGCACGGATAGTGCTCACTATCCAATTCACCATTTTTTAGATCAGATTAAAGCCTATTTTCAATTTGGCGAGCATAAGATCCAAAAAGTGGCGGTAGCATTGATGCTTGTTGCTACCTTTAAGGCTCTCTTCCTCTTTTGGAGTCGATATACAACGAGAATATTAGCGATAAAAATAAGTCGGGACTTAAGACAGCAATACTTTGAACATATTCAGCATCTCTCGATGAAATTCTATCAAAAGTACAATATTGGCTCTCTTTCAACTCGTGTGGTTGGCGACGCTAGTCAGATAGCATTGTCAATTAATGCATGGATCACTAATTACCTTCACACTCCATTTACAGTTTGCACAACCCTCTCAATCTGTTTTTATCTCTCGTGGAAGCTCTCGTTAATTATTTTTGTTGGAGTGCCTCTTATAATTTTTCCAGTGCGGCTTATTACGCGAAGGGTTAAAAAAATCACAAGGACGCTGCAAAAAAATCAGGAAAAATTTGCTTCTGTATTAATAGACTTTTTAGCAGGGATCCAGACGGTAAAAATCTTCTCGATGGAGAAATATACATGCAAGAAGTATCAAGAGCAAAATGATGATATGGAGCGCTTAGAGACAAAAACAACTCGATATGACCTCATGACACGGCCGATACTCCATTTTGTGACTACCTTTTGCTTAGTGATAATATTATTTATTGGGCTCTATTGGATGAAGATCGAGCTTGCAGAGCTAGTAGTTTTTTGCGGTCTCTTGCATCTTTTTTATGAGCCAATCCGCAAGTTTGCCGATGAAAATGCGTGCGTTCAAAGAGGGGTTGTTGCAGCTGAAAGACTATTTGAAGTCCTCAACATAGAGCCAGAAATTATTGATGAGAAGGATGCAATTGAAATAGCCGAATTTGAAAATGAACTTGTTTTTGATAATGTTTGGTTTCGATATGAAAATGAGTGGGTTTTAAAAGGGGTCAGCTTTACTGTAAAAAGGGGGGAGACTATTGCTATAGTAGGTGCAACAGGATCTGGAAAATCGACCATTCTTCAGCTCATTCCAAGACTGTATGAAGTAGAAAAGGGACAAATTCTCATTGATGGTAAGCCTCTTCAAAGATATACGCAAAAATCGTTGAGAGCCTTAATTTCCTATGTCCCGCAGAAGCCCTTCCTATTTAACGATACAATTCGCGATAACATTGTCTATGGAAAGGAAGTTTCCGATGATGAGCTTATAGCAGCCTCGATAAAGGCATACGCTCACGAATTTATCAAAGAGCTTCCCCTTAAATATGAAACTCATATTGACGATATGGGTAAAAATCTCTCTGGTGGTCAACAACAGCGCGTCGCCATCGCCCGTGCTCTTGTTAAAAAGTCGCCTATCTTAATACTTGATGAAGCAACCTCGTCACTCGATGCCGTATCAGAACAAAGGATTAAGAAGGCAGTTGTTGGGTTGCAAGGTGAGATGACTCAAATCATCGTTGCTCATAGACTTTCAACTATAGAGCATGCCGATAAAATCATCTTTATTGATAGGGGACTTAAACTTGGTGAGGGTGCAAGAGACGAACTCATAAAAACTTGTCCTGCATTTAGAGCTATGTGGGAAGCCTCTTCTCTTGAAATATTCGAAGGATCTGTGGTATAGTTTTTTTTAAAACTCTATTTGTAGGTGTCTATGGTTACAAGTGTATATTTCAGAATAAATAGTACGACTATTACGAGCGTTGAAGTGTGCTCACACAGCTCGTTTGCAAACATAAAAGATGATATCCTTGATAAAGCTGGCAGTATTGATCCGACCATTCTCCAAAGCTCGCTGATTTTTTTATATGAGGAGCCTTTACGATTACGAGAGATTAGGCATATAAGCCAGGAAGATATTGATTCTGAATTTTTTATGCCTACAATAATCAAAACTGAAACATTGGTAACTCTTAGAATAGCTTATCCGAATGCTGGGATGGAAACTTCCCCATTTATAATAGGTAGACTTATTAGGTGAGGAGGCCGAGTTTCTCTAAGCTCTCTTTAAGCTGCTCATTTTCTGGTTTGTCAAAGACTCCACTTTCCCCTAACCATTTTAGGTAGTGTTTGGGGAGTGCTTCTAGAAGAACGCCGCGGTGTTTGCCGAAGGGCATTTGGCGAACAACCGAACTTGATTGATTGTTATATATTAGGTTATAGACTTCATCTATTGGTAGGTCTTCGATCATTTGAGAGAAGATTTTGTAGAGGACCATGACGTCGTCAAGGGCTCTATGTGCATTGCCTGCTTCAATACCATAGATTTCACGAAGATACTGAAGTGGATGCTTAGGAAGGTCTGGGCGATATTTTCTAGCCCATTTAAGTGTGTCAATATAGGTAAAGTTAGGCATGATTAAGCCTGATCTTTTTGCTTCGTGGACAAGAAAATGTTTATCGAAAGCATCGTTATTATGAGCGATCAAAATAATATCACCGCTACAAAAGTCAAAAAATTCTTTTCCTACAATTGAAAAATTAGGGGCGTCTTTGACCATCTCATCTGTAATCCCTGTAATTTGAGTCACTTCTGGTGGAATTGGCATTCCTGGGTTAACGAACTTGCAAAATGAGAGATTTCGGACAGGGTCAAAAGCTGCAATTTCAGTGATCCGATCTTTATCAGGTTTTACCCCTGTTGTTTCGGTATCGTAATATATTGGGCGGGGGCTCATAGTTTTCTCCAGTAAGAAAAAAAGGTTAGCAAAAGAAGTTATTTGATGGTATCTAAAAAATGGGGTAAAGTAGATATACTTTTTGGGTGTTCCTATGACTTGTTCTATAACTTATAATTTTTCTAAGGGGGATCCTGAAAAGGTCTTGGCTTTACTTGGTAAGGAAAAGGCATTGGCTGCATTGGATGAAATGCTTCTTATTCGCAATTTTGAGCAGAGAGGGGAGCAAGCATATCAGGCAGGTAAAGTGTGGGGTTTTTATCATGCATATATAGGACAAGAGGCAATTCAGACAGCAGCTATGTATGCGATGGGTCGTAAAGAGCATTTATGGACAACGACTTATAGATGTCATGCGCTAGCTCTCCTTTTAGGAATGACTCCAAAAGAGGGTCTTTGTGAGTTATATGGTAAGGCCAATGGTAATGCAAAAGGGCGTGGAGGTTCAATGCACATGTATACTGACAATATGTTTGGTGGAGATGGAATTGTTGGTGGACAATGGGGTGTTGGAGCAGGCTTGGCGTTTAGTTTGAAGTATAGAGATTTAAAAGACCGAATTGCAGTCTGTTTTGGTGGCGATGGTTCAGTTGCTCAAGGGACCTTTCATGAGTCGATGAATTTGGCAATGCTTTGGAAACTTCCATTGATGGTAGTAATTGAAAATAATCAACTTGGGATGGGAACGCAAATTCATAGAGCGATAGCCAACCTTCCAATTGGTGAGAATCTAGCAAAAGCCTATGGTATAAAAAGTTATACGGTAGATGGGATGAATTTTATTGATTGCTTTTCGGTTTTTAAAGAGGGTTTTGAGTGGATTAAGAAAACTGGCGAACCTGTAATTATTGAAGCTGTAGGGCATAGATTTCGTGGGCATTCTATTTCTGATGCGGCTCATTATCGAACGAAAGAGGAATTGCAGAAGATTATTGAACAGGATCCGATTGTTAGTTTTGTAGAGTATTTAAAGGGAAAAAGTTGGATTACTCCAGAAGAATTTGAAGAGAGAAAAAAACTGAGAAGAGATGAAATTTTAGAGGCGATGAAATTTGCAGATGAGAGCCCTTTTCCTGATATTAACACTTTGGAAGAGGGTGTAATAGTTTGAGTAATCAAGAGATAGATATTAGAGAGGCCCTGCGTCAGGCAATTGACGAGGAGATGGAGCGCGACCAGAACGTCTTTGTCATAGGCGAAGAGGTTGCCGAATATGATGGCGCTTATAAAATTACTAAAGGTCTATGGAAAAAGTGGGGAGATAAAAGGGTAATCGATACTCCCATTTCAGAATCAGGTTTTTCAGGACTTGCAATTGGGGCAGCAATTACTGGATTAAGACCGATCGTAGAGTTTATGAGCTTTAATTTTTCATTTGTTGCTTTTGATCAGATTGCAAGTAGAGCCTGTAAGCTTCACTATATGTCCGGAGGAAGATTTAAAGTTCCCATTGTTTTTAGAGGGCCAAATGGAGCCGCAGCAAGGGTCTCTTGTCAGCATTCACATAATGTGGAGTCGCTTTATGGACAATTTCCAGGGTTAAAAATAGTGGCGCCTGCGTGTGCCTATGATGCTAAGGGACTTTTAAAATCTGCCATTCGTGATGACAATCCGATCCTCTTTCTTGAGAATGAGCTCATGTATAATATAAAAGAGGTAATACCTACTGAAGAGTTTCTAGTTCCAATTGGTAAGGGAAAGATTTTAAGAGAGGGTAGAGATGTTACTTTAATTTCTCATAGTAGAATGCTCCTTTTTTGTTTAGAGGCAGCAGATGTGATGGCAAAACGGGGGATTAAAGTTGAAGTCCTTGATTTGCGCACGATTAAGCCATTAGATGTTGGACTTATTGCAACATCTGTAAGAAAAACGGGAAGGGCTGTTATTGTTGAAGAGGGACATAGATTCGGAGGAATTGCAGCAGAAGTTGGCGCTGAAATTATGGAACACTGCTTTGATTATCTTGATGCACCTATAAAAAGAGTGTGTCAAATGGAGACCCCACTCCCTTATTCACCTCCTCTTGAAGAGTGGACAATACCAAACACAAAGCGTATACTTAGAGCACTTGAAGAGGTATTGGAGGGAAGATGATTATAGAGATTGCGATGCCAAAACTTTCCCCCACGATGAATGAGGGGAAAATCGTCAAATGGTACAAAAAAGAGGGCGATCCTATTGCTGAAGAAGAGGTTCTTTGTGAGATTGCAACCGATAAATCGACAATGGAATTTACTTCGATAGAAAAAGGGCATATTCGAAAAATCTTTTTTAAAGAGGGGGATGTAGTCCCTGTTGGAGAGATTCTACTACTACATACAGAGACAAAAGATGAAGATATCTCCGGCTATAAGCCGAAAAAGGCCGAAGGTAAAAAAGTTGAAGCTAAAACGGAAGAGACTAAAGTAGAAATTATTAAGTCTAGCGGTTCAATTGCTTTGCCAACGTTTAGTCCATCACCACCTAGAACTAATTACGAATTTGAGACAAAAGATGAGCTAGGAAAAATAGCTGCATCCCCCCTTGCAAAAAAAATAGCTATAGAAAAGGGGCTTGATCTTACTTCTATTAAAGGGTCTGGACCAAATGGGCGTATCATCGCTAAAGATTTGGAATTTGCCCAAAGCTCAGGTCCAATCTCATTAAACCAAGTGGCTCCCACAATTCCACCCGGAACATATGTTGAGATCCCCCTGACACCCATTCGGAAAGTAATTGGTGATCGCTTACAAGCATCTAAGATGACAATTCCCCACTATTACATTACCGATGAAGTTCGCGCTGACAAAATGATTGATCTAAGAAACCAGCTTAAAGAGGCCGGTTTAAAGGTAACTTATAATGATTTTGTCATTAGAGCATGTGCCCTCGCACTTAAAAAACACCCTGAAATCAATTCAGGATATAACTCACAAAATCAGACTATTATCCGCTTTAAGACCGTAGATATTTCTCTCGCAGTAAGCATTCCAGATGGTCTAATTACCCCAATCCTTTGTCATGCAGACTATAAAGACATCTTCACCCTGTCAGAAGAGGCTAAGCGTTTAGCAAAACGGGCCAAAGAAAATAGCCTTAAACCAGAAGAGTACCAAGGGGGCTCATTTACTATCTCAAACCTCGGAATGTTTGGCATCAAATCATTTGACGCCGTCCTCAATCCGCCCCAAGCAGCCATCCTGGCCGTAGGGGGCATCCTCGAAAGGGTCTTCCTTGAAAATGGCCAGCCAATCCTCGGCCACGTCATGAACCTCACCCTCTCCCTCGATCACCGCGTCATCGACGGTGCCGACGGCGCCAAATTCCTCAACACACTCAAACTCTTCCTCACAAACCCAGCTATGCTCTTGGTCTAAAGCTTTAGATCCATTTGCGGCGGCGGAAGAAGGCGAGGGTGATGACGATGACGACGAAGACAAAGCCCATGATGATGTAGAAAGCGTGGGGACTGCGTTGGAAGGGCATGGGGACGTTCATGCCATAGATGCTGGAGATTACGGTGGGGAAGGTGAGGACGATTGTAAGGGCTGTTAGGAGCCGGATGGTTTTATTAAACTGATTTGTTATGATGACTTGTACTGAATTGCGAAGACTTGAGATGATGCGAAGGCTGAGGCGGCACATCTCTTCTGCTTGTTCTGTTGCGAGGAGGAGATCTTCTAGGAGATCTTGGTCTTTTTCATAGAGGATTGTAAACTTTCCAGAGAGGATTTCTTCAATTACCTCTTTCAGAGGTTGGAGAGAGTTTTGGCACTGATTGAGATTTTCCTCTTTTCTTGTTAGTTCAGTAATTTCTTTGTCACTTACTGTGCTGATATCTTTTTCTTGATTGATCACCTCTGCTCTGATCCGTCTAATTACTTTTGTATATTCCTGAACAATGCGTAAAAGAATGTGAATAAGGAGCTTTGTCCGCATGCTGGTGGCGGTTGTCGATTTTTCTGATAAAATTCTCTCGATAATATGACAAGTAGCTGGACAGATTGTGACAAGATGCTCCTTTGTGACAACTATTGTAAGTGTCGCTGTATAAAGGCCTACCTCTTGCAGATAGGGGAATCGGACATAAACTACAAAGGAGTCGTTTTCAAGTCGTTCAATACGAGCGATTTCCATCATATCGAGGGCGTCTTTAATATCGTCGGAGTCTATTTTTAGAATCTTAGAAAGGTTCTCAATATCTTCGAGCGTAGCATTTCCTGCATGGATCCAACTGTTGGATATTGGAGCCGGAATGATATGAAAACGCTCATCAGCTGTTTCTTTTAAGTAGTTTGTGTACATGAAACCTCTTTCACCCTATGTTCTTAAGCTAATTTAGCTAACCCTTCTTAGCAAGGGGAAACGACTGCTAACTCTATTTTTTTCTCAAGAGCTGCCAATCGGGCCGCATAGCGACTAAGTCTTTTAGCGTGAATAATTTGCTCGTGGTATTCTTTTATTGGCAAGGCAGGAGCGCCTCCGTAAGCACCACTTTCTGTAATGGATTTTGAAAAGGCACCTCTTGCCATCAGGATTACACCATCAGCAACTTCGATATGTCCAACTAGTCCTGCCTGGGCAGCTAGAATTACCCTTTTTCCTGTTTTTGCAGAGCCTGCAACGCCAGTTTGAGCGATAATTAAATTGTCTTCACCAATAGTAACATTATGGGCAATCATGACAAGATTGTCGATCTTGGACCCTTTTTTTATACGAGTCTCTTTAAATCTTGCTCGATCAATAGTTGTATTAGAACCGATCTCTACATCATCTTCGAGGACTACAATTCCGAAATGTTTGACTTTTTTATGCTTTCCTCTCTCGTCTGTAATATAGCCAAAGCCACAGCCGCCAATTACCGAGCCCGACTGTAAAATAACCCCTGAACCAATTTTTGAACCTTCTCGGATTGTTACGTTAGAATAGATGATAGAGTTTTGCCCAATAGTTACTTCGGGGTTGATTGAAACGTTAGGTGCAATTCTTGTCCCGTCACCTATGATACAATCTCTATCAATAACTACAAGTGGTCCAATTTGTACATTATTGCCGATTTGTACAGATGAATGGATTACTGCTGTTGGATGAATGCCGCTAAAACCACTTACATCTGCATTGTGAACAAAGAGGGGGACAAGCTTCTGAAAAGCAAGTGATGGATTATCTGAAATAAGATAATTCCTCCCTTCTATTAAGGGAGTCTTGTGATCAACACAAACTGCTCCTGCACTTGTCTTTTTAAGAAGTTCTCGATATTTAATATTAGAAAAAAAGGAGATCTCATCAGGGGTTGCGCTTTCTAATTCGTCAACCCCATGAATTAAGTAGTCTGGATTGCCTATAAGTTCGGACCCGGTGAGCTGAGAAAGCTCTTTCAAAGTTCGTTTAGACATACCCATTCCACTATTTTTTTACTGGTTGTTGATTGATTTCGAGAGTTTTTCCCTCTTTCTCAAATTTCTTATCCAGTTCAACAATTACTTCGTCAGTAATATCTAATGTATCAACATAATGAAAAGCTGCATCTTTATTGAGAACAAGTGAAAGATGGGCTTTTTTTGCAACATTTCCAGAAGCTTCATTGATGAGTTCAGCAACAGTATGCATAAGCTTCATGTTTGCTTGCTGCATAATCTGATAGTATTGTGATTGGTAGCGTTGTAACTCTTCTCCAAGCTGTTGGAATTTATTTTTTAATTCAGTTTCAGCTTCAGGGCTTAAAGAGTCGATAAAATCCTTATCCTGTAATTTTGTTGCTGACGCATTTAATTGCTCATCAAGATCTTGTATAGCTTTTTGCATTTGAACTCTCATTGTTTCAAATTGCTTTTGCTCAAATTGACCATATTTGGAAGTTTCAATGCACTTACCAAAATTTACAATTCCAATATTTAATCCTTTTTCGGCAGCTTTTAAAGCACCAAAAGGTACTAAAAGTGCTAAACAACATCCTACTACAAAACGATTCATTGTTAAATACTCCTGTTAAAATTGACCAGCCATACTGAAGAAGAATACTTGATCTCTATGCTCGGCTTTAAATTGTGCATAACCATCTTTGCTCAATCCAAGGGGGAGACCGAAACCAAATACAAAGGGAAGGCGCTTCCCTATATCAATACGGGCACCCATGCCATAAGTGGCAACTGCGTTAGGTAGACTCCAATTGTTCAAGGAGACTGCACCGGCATCAATGAAAGCAAAAAGGTCTAAAGGTTTTATAATATTCTGTAAATACTCGAAAGATAGAAGTCCCGAGGACATACCACCCTGCGGGTCATTTGAATTGGCATAAAGAGGGCCTATTTTACCAGGTGCATAACCCCTCACTGTCCCTTCACCACCAAGGAAAAAGCGTTCAGCTAAAGGAAAGTCGCCACCATTTCCGCCTGAAAGGGGCTGTGTGAATTTAAAGTCACCGCGAAGTTTAAAAGTCCCTTTTCGCCACACAGGATAGTAGTAAGAATTAAGGTAGCCAAATCGGAGGAAGGGGATGTCGTTTGCTGTAGAATCGCGTCTTACAAGACCGCCAAATTCAGTTTCAAAATTAGATCTGAAACCTCTATGCGGCTTAAATGTACTATCGGTTGAGTCGTAACCGACAGTTGTTGCAAGAGCTGATACAATACCATTATTCTCTTTTTGAGCATATTCTTTAGGACTCTTTTCCTCTTCTTTTCCTGAAACAGAGGTTACAGAATTTTTAACACGAAAGCGGAATCCATAGGTAAAATAGGCTGATACCGGATAAGAGGTATTAATGGTTGTTCCAATAGTGTTAAGTCTATAGTTGCTTGTCAAAATGGTGCTCGTGCTATATTGAAGATCTATTCCTAGTCTCCAGAGAGAATCATTAAAATAGGGCTCAAGCCATGAGATGTTTACATCGCTCTCTTTTACCCCAATAGTCCCTTTAACTTGAAGGAATTGGCCTCCGCCACGGAAGGCAGTAGGTCCCTTAAACCAAACATTTCTAAATCCAGCGATGCTAAAGTTGTTCTCGGTAAAGTCGATACCTCCAAACACATTGTCAGTTGAGCTAAATCCTGCAAATAGGCTGGCATTTCCTGTCTGAGCTTCATTGACTTCAACCATTACATCGCAATACTCTGAGGCGCCATATTGATGCTCATCTGATTTTACAGGGTAGACGTTGACGTTTTTAAAGTAGCCGGTTGATTGCAATCTATCTTGAGTCGATTTTATCTTTCGTGAATCAAACACTTCGCCAGGCTCAATATCAATATTGTTATAAACAACATTTTTTGAAGTGCAGTAGTTGCCAGAAACCATTACTAGACCAACACGATATTTTTGTGACTCTTCAACATTAAAATTGATGTCATATTCAGGAGTAGTAGAAAGTAAATCTAATCTGTAATCAATGCTTGTGTGTAGATAACCTTCCGCGGTGTAAACTTCACGTACTTTCTCTTGGGCAGCTCTGATCTTATCAATTGAGAATGTTTCGCCTGGTTGTAGAAGAGATGCTTTTTTTAATTCTTCTTCATTTTTTAGTGTGGATCCTGAGAATGTGATATTGTGAATGGAATACTTAGGTCCGCGATTTAATACAAAGACTAATCCAAGCTTATTTTTTGGAAGATCTTCTAATTTCATAGTCACATGAGCATCAACAAAACCGTTGTTCTGCATGTGATGAACAATTGCTTGAATATCGGGCTCGAGTTCCTCTTCTTTAATAGTTCCAGACCCGGTAAGCCAGCTTGTTAAAACACTAAATTTACGAACTCTAATAAGTTCTAGAAGCTCTTTTTCCTCTTCCTTTGTAAATCCTTCAAATAAAATTTGATTGATTCGACCTGTAGGGCCTTCATTTATCGTCAGATGAATGGTGATTTCGTTATTGTTTGGAGTGTTTTCTACTTTGTAAGAGATCTCTGCTTTAAAGAAACCTTTTTTGACTAGAAAATCACGAATTTTTTGTATCGATTTATAGAACTCTTCTTGATTATAGGACATTCCCTTTGTAAGTTCGGCTTCGCTTAAGATTTTTTTGTCCTTGAAAGAGGATCCTTCTATCACAAAACTCGTGATAATCGGCCTTTTTTTCAATAATATGGAAATTAAAACCTGGCCATTTTCAACTTTGACGCCCGGGTCTACCCACTCATACTCATCAGATAGCACTTTTAAATCACGATCAAATACCTCTTGATCAAATGGATCACCCATTTTTGTGTGCATCTTATAGATCACTGAAGCCTCTTCATCAACTTCATCAGGGGCTTGGTTTTCGACATTAATAGTGATCTTGCGAACCGGTAAACCTTCATAAGGTTCAGTCGGCGGAGGTGTGGCTCCAAAAAGTTGAAGCAAAGAAAATAGGAATACAAAAAGTAGTTTCATACAGGAAAAAATCTACCACAATCGAATTTTTATCTAAAGAAAAAAACACTAATTAGACGGGGAGTCTTGAGGAGAAGGCTCGAGTGAGGGTCCCTTCGTCGAGAAAGTCAAGGCTTGAGCCGAGGGGCATGCCCATGGCGAGGCGGGAGACTCTGATTCCGGCCGGCTCGAGCTCTTTTTTTAGGAAGAGTGCGGTGGCATCCCCTTCGATAGTTGAATCGAGGGCCAGGATGACCTCTTTAGTCTCGTGGCGGCTTAAGCGTTCTTTCAGTTCATTGAAGTGTAGATCGCTTGGGCCAAAGTGGTCCACGGGGGAGAGGAGGCCTGGAATGGCATGATAAAGGCCGTTATAGATGCCGGTTGCCTCTAAAGTAAAGATGTCTTTGGGGGAGGCAACAACGCATAGGAGGTTCGAATCACGAATGTCAAGGTCGCAGAAGGGGCAGCGAGCCTTGTCGTAGAGGGCTTTGCAGGTGGAGCATGTAATTAAATCTTTTTTTATACTCTTTAGAAGCTCGGCAAAGGCTGTAAGATCGAGATCTTTCCAATAAATTATTTGAAAAGCGAACCGCTCGGCCGTTTTTTTCCCAACGCCAGGGAACTTTCTTAAGAATGAAATCAATTTTTGAAGTGCGAGAGGATAGCTCATAAAGACCGGATTTTAGCTGCTCTCAAGATAAAAAGCACTAGGTTTATTAAAATGGGTTAGGGTAAAATGGTTCATGATGACAATGCATAAAGCCTATATAACAGCCGTGGGAACCTATTTGCCAGAGAAGATTCTCTCAAATCTTGATTTGGAAAAGTTAGTTGACACATCAGATGAGTGGATCATTTCCAGGACGGGAATGAGAGAGCGCCATATTGCTAGAGATGATGAATTTACTTCCGATATGGGGGCTAATGCCGCCAGGGTTGCTTTAGATCGAGCAGGGATGAAAGTTGATGATATTGATGTAATAATAGTGGCGACACTCTCACCAGATTATGCATTTCCAAGCACAGCCTGCCTGATTCAGTCGACTCTTGGAGCTAAAAATGCGGCCGCGTTTGATATTCAAGCAGCCTGTACAGGGATGGTTTATGCAATGGCTGTCGCTAAATCTTTTATTGAATCTGGAATGTATAAAAATATTTTGATTGTTGCATCCGAGAAGCTTTCCTCAATTACCGATTACCAGGATCGCAATACTTGTATCCTCTTTGGAGATGGGGCTGCGGCCTGTATAGTTCAAGGTGAGGGTCCTGGACTTGAAATTGGAAAGGTCTCTTTAGGTGCAGATGGGGATCAGAGCACCCTTTTATTACTGCCGGCAGGTGGGTGTAGAAATCCAGCGACTAAAGAGACAGTTGAAAAGCGAATGCATTATTTGAAAATGGACGGTAAAGAGATTTTTCGTCACGCCGTCCGGAGAATGGAGTCTGCAGCTATTGAGTGCATTCATCAATCGGGCCTTAAAGAGACAGATATAGCCTATTTAGTCCCCCATCAAGCAAATCTCAGAATTATTGATGCTATTGCAAAGAGGTGCAAAATTGATGATGATCGTGTGATAAAAGTGGTAGAGTTATATGGAAATACTTCTGCTTCATCAATTGGGCTTGCTCTAGAGAAGCTAGTAGTTGAAAATAGGATAAAAGATAAGGATCATCTGCTACTTGTTGCTTTTGGCGCAGGGCTCACTTGGGGATCTCTTATTTTAACTGCACGAGGAGATTTTACGTTATGACGCTTCAGCCGAAGAATGCCTTTATATTCCCTGGACAAGGGGCTCAGGCGCCCGGAATGGGAAAAGATTTTTATGACACTTTTTTGGAAGCAAAAGAGGTTTTTCAGCAGGCCGATGATATTCTCTCGCTCGGATTATCTAAGATCATATTTAATGGGCCAATGGAAAAATTGACCGAAACAAGATACAGCCAACCTGCGATTTTTGTTACAAGTGTTGCGATTTTACATACATTAAGAAAACAATTTCCTGATTTAAAACCTGCAATGACAGGTGGGCTTAGTTTAGGTGAATATACGGCTATATATGCTTCAAATAAACTTGATTTTGCATCTTGCTTGAAACTTGTAGCTGCGCGAGGTCAGTTTATGCAAGAGGCATGCGAGAGCGAGCCAGGCGTCATGCTTGTTGTAATGGGACTAGATGAGGGTGAGATTGCAAAAAGTGGGGCATGGATTGCAAATGTCAACTGTCCTGGACAAATTGTTGTTGCTTGCCGTAAAGAAAAAGTGGATAGTATCACGAAAGATTTGCAAGAGCGGGGAGCAAAAAGAGTACTTCCTCTAGCTGTTTCAGGCGCCTTTCATAGCCCTTTAATGGCAGTAGCAAAAGAAAAATTAACTCCATTGATAGAAGAGATGAGTTTCCAAAATAGTGATATTTTGCTCAGCATGAATGTTGTTGGTGACTTTGTCAGTGATGTAGATATAATGAAATCTTGCTTAATAGAACAGGTGGCATCTCCAACAAGATGGATGCAGTGCGTTCAATCGATGATGAGAGAAGAGAGTACCCATTTTTACGAAATAGGGCCTTCACAATTAGTATCGATGAATCGAAAAATTGGAGTTTCGGCACAGAGTATAAGTGTAAATAAAACCAGTGACTTGGAGCGTGTTCATGAAACGACTTTCTAACAAAAATGTCATTATTACAGGTGGCACTAGAGGAATTGGAAAGGGGATTGCGTCTCTATTTGTAAAAGAGGGGGCAAATGTTGCTATTCTTGGTACAAATGACGAAAGTGGACAGTTAGCAGTGCTTGAACTTAAAAATTTAATTAGCGACCCGAATCAAAAGGTTGAATTTTATAAAGTGGATGTCTCTAAAACAGGAGAAGTAGATCTTTTTTCAGAACAATTTTTAAAAAATTGGGAGAAAATTGATGTCTTAATCAACAACGCTGGAGTCACAAGAGATCAGCTATTGATGAAAATGAAAGAGGAAGATTGGGATACAGTTCTCGATACAAATTTAAAATCAGTGTACAATATGACTCACTCATTTGTACGAAGCATGATTAAAGCAAGATATGGTAGAGTTATTAATATTTCCTCAGTTGTAGGAATAAAGGGGAATCCGGGCCAAGCAAATTATGCGGCATCTAAAGCGGGTATGATCGGATTTACCAAATCCCTTGCGATAGAGATAGCTTCTCGAAATATTACAGTTAATTGCATTGCTCCGGGTGGTATTGGAACAGATATGCTTGGGCAACTAACAGATGCTCAAAAAGAACTTTTACTAAAAGAGGTGCCCATGGGAAGATTTGGGCTATCTGAAGACATAGCAAATGCAGCCCTCTTTTTAGCAAGCAATGAAGCTAGCTACATTACAGGGCAAGTTTTAGCAGTCGACGGTGGAATGACTGCATAAGGCTTAATTATAAGTTACTAAACAAAAACCATATAGGACAATTAAGGTATGGACGAAATTGAAAAAGAAGTAATAGACATCGTTGTTGAACAGCTTGGGGTTGATCCTGAGGAAGTTACATCAGAGAAGTCTTTTGTTGAACATCTTAATGCTGATTCGCTCGATCAAACAGAGCTAATCATGACATTTGAAGAGAGACTTGATCTTGAGATTTCTGAACAAGAAGCTGCAACGCTCCAAACAGTTGGCGACGTAGTAGCTTTTATTAAGAAAAAAAAAGCTGAAGTAAATATCTAAGTCTTATTTCGAGGGGCCTTTAATGGCTCCTCTCTTATCTATGATTTTATTTCAACCCAGGTGGGGCGAATGCGCTCTCTAGGTATTACGTAGTGGGTGAAGAAGAAGTCGTTTCTGCTTTGGACTTCAGTAAAGATTTCGTGATAACGGGGGATGTTTACAAAGGAGGCGAGAGGAAGAGCATCCTGGCATGCAGGAAAGAGAGGGCTAAGGTCTAATTGAGCAGCCATGATTTCAGGTTTATAGACAAAATTGATGAATTTATAAGCGGCATCTACATGTTCTGATTCGGCAGAGAGGGCAACATTTTCGATAGTTGTGAACAGTCCTTCTTTAGGGAGATAGATTTGAAGGTGAGAAAATTCTGGGTAGTTTTTCCAAAAAAATGAGACTCTTAGGATGGCTACTGGGCAATCTTCGGTGGAGATCATGTATTGGACTCTATCATCAGTGTACGCTTCGACCCGCTTTTTTTGCTCTTTTAGAAGCTTGATCACGTTGTATTCTTCACTTGTGGAAAGGGTGTTTCTGAAACCGTAGAGATAATGGGAAGCAAAATCTAGGGCTTCTACTGGGTCGGCTGTCATGACTACTCTAGAGTTACCTTCAAAGAGGACTGAAAGAGAAGGTGTGAATGGTGTGTAGAGCTTCTTTTTTTCAAGGGCGAGGCCATAAACTTCCCAGAAATAGGGGATAGAGAATTGATTTTTTGGGTCGAAGTCTCTGTCCAATAGATAGGGTTCGATACGGTGTAAGAAGTCTAGCTTTTTCTTGTCTAATGGTTTAAGTAGTCCTTTCTCTCTAAGTTCGGTAACACCATAGTCAGATGGAAAGACAAGATCATAGCCAATCCCTTTAGTATTTTCGAGTTTTAAGATGAGCTCTTCATTGCTTGTGTAATGATTGACGATCAGTTTGATTCCTGTCTTCTCTTCAAATTTGCGAAAAGTCTCTTCAGGAAAAAAATCGCCCCAGACAAAAATATTGAGTATGTTTTTATCCTCGGTTTTAGCACAGCTGTAACTTGTAAAATAGGTGGCTAAAAAGAGAGAGAGTGTAATTCCTAGGATATAAAGAGAGCGTACAAAAAATTTCATCAAAATAACCTCGCCTCTTTTTTAAAGGAGAAAAAGAGAGCTGCTAATAGAACAATTAAAATCAGTAGGATAGAGGCAAAAGCGTTGACAACAGGAGAGATTCCAAACCTGATAGATGCAACTAAAAATAGTGAAAGGGTTTGAGACGAAGTTCCTGAGCAAAAATAGGATAAGACAAAATCATCAAACGAGATGATAAAAATCATGAGCCCAGCTGCAAAGAGTGTCGGTCTCATTAAAGGGAGAGCCACTTTAAAAAATGTTTGAGATGAGCTTGCTCCTAAAACTCTAGAGGCTTCGAAAATACGGTGGTCTATCTCAGAAAAACGGATAAAGAGAATGGGTGTTGAAAAACCGAGTCCTAAAACTGTATGGGCGATGATAATAGTCGGAAGTCCAAGGGGAATATTTGCAAGCGTAAAATAGCTTAAAAGACCTACGCCAAGGACGGTTTCAGGGATGATAAGATTTCCATAGAAAAGAGTGGGCCAATTTCCAAGGGTTCTAACCCGTGATAAGAGGTAGAGGAGAAACATTGTGAGAATGATGCAGAGGAGTGTTGAAGTTGATGCGACGATAAATGAATTGAAAAAAGATTCCCAAAGCTCCTGAGATTCGAAAAGCTCTTTGTACCATCTAAGGGTAAAGTTGCCCCAGGGTGCGGGAAATGATTTTGTATTAAATGAAAATGCAATGAGAACAAAGAGGGGTAAATAGAGAAATCCAAATACGGTAAATAAGAATAGATTAGGAATGAATCGTTTTATGCTCTTCTCGATTTTAGACCCCCAACAAGAATTTGAGTGATTTTTCCTAAAGCCAGATGTAGAACAACTAAGGAAAGGAGGAGGGCTGTTACGCTGATAACTGTAAAGGCGATGCCGAGCGGGGCTGTATGATGATCCATTACGAAAAGAGAGATGACGTTGCCAATAAATAAATCTTTAGATCCGCCCATCAGTTCGGGTATAACGAATTCTCCAAATGCAGGGATGAATACTAGATAAATCCCTGAACGTATTGCATTCATGCTTACTGGAATAAGAATTCTTCGAAGGGTCTGGCTCTTATTTGCCCCAAGATCGTAAGAGGCTTCCATGAGAGAGTTATCAAACCGCTCAAGGGAGGCAAAGATGGGGAGGACCATAAATGGGAGATAAAAATAGACCATCATCAATAGGATTGAAAAGTGGGTGTTTAAGAAGTGAATTGGATGGGTGATACAGCCAAATTGGATGAGTAGATTGTTTATAAAGCCATGTTTTTCCAATACGAAAAACCAGGCATAAATGTGGAGGATGAAGTTTGTCCAGAACGGGATAATGAGGAGAAAGAGGAGGAGATTTTTGAGTCTTCCACTGTGAAATACGATTGAGTAGGCTAGAGGGAACCCAATAAAAAGACAAATAACTGTTGTGATGAAGCCAAGGGAGAGCGAATTTCTAATCACGCCGAAATAGGTAGGTGTCAGGACAGCTTTAAAATGGTCAATTGTAAACGACTCAAAATGTCCCGTTTTTGACAATTTAATAAAGCTAGAAGTAACTAATATTAAAAGGGGGAGATAGAAGAAAAAAAATTGCCAAACAAAAGGGGTCACTCCGATAGCAAAGGGGAATTCTTTTTTCAGACGTTTCCAAAAAGCGCTCTTTTTTTTCTCGCTTTTTATGAGTGCGCCAAATTTTTTTTCTACAGCCCCTGTCATTTTATCCCTCTAGCAAAATAACGTTTTCTTTTTGCCAAGAGAGGTAGACTTGATCATCATAGTCGATCGTCTCTTGGGGAAAATGCTCCTCATTCTGTTCAAATACTTGGAGCTTCATTCGATTGTTTAAAATTACTTCGTAGAGTGTCGATCTTCCCGTATAGACAATTGATGAAACAATGCCAGTTAAGGTGTTTGAGAAATTTTCTACTGGCTTTTTAGATATAAAGATCTTTTCTGGGCGGATGCTCATGATCGCTTCATTTAGTGAGGCTATACGACTATTTTGTGGGTGAACTATAGTAAAAGTCCCTAAACCTTCAACTTCGAACTTTGCGTCACTCTCTTCGAGAAGTAATTTGCCATCAAAAATATTTGTATTTCCAACAAATTGGGCAACAAAAGTCGAGTTTGGAAATTCATATATTTGTTTAGGCGTCCCAATTTGAGCAAGCTTGCCATTGGGATTCATAATAGCCATATGGTCAGCTACAGTAAGAGCCTCAAATTGATCGTGGGTAACGTAGACAAAAGTTGTTAGTAATTTGTCTTGAAGATCGATCAGTTCTATTAGAAGCTTTTCGCGAAGTTTAAAGTCGAGGGCAGCTAAAGGTTCGTCAAGAAGAAGAACTTCGGGTTCGCTGATGATCGCTCTTGCAATTGCGACCCTTTGTTGTTGCCCGCCTGAAAGCTCTGAAGGCCTTTTGTTAACATGCTGTTCAAGGTGGAAAGCCTTTAAAAGCTTATAGACCTTATAAGAAATATCTTCTTTATCCCTTTTTTGGATAGTGAGACTGTAGGCTACGTTATCAAACACAGAAAGGTGGGGGAATAGGGCATAGTTTTGAAAAACTACATTGATTTTTCTTTTATGGACGGGTTCATTCGTAATATCGATATTTCCTAGAAAAATTCTCCCAGAATCTACTTTTTCAAGGCCTGCAATCAATCTGAGTAGAGTAGTCTTTCCACAACCTGAGGGACCAAGTAAAGCAAAAAATTCACCAGAAGGAATTTCTAAAGAAATATTATCAAAAATTACGTTGCCATTCTTTATTTTAGATACATTTTTTAGACAAATATTCCTCACGTAACCCCGTACCT
Organism: Chlamydiota bacterium; assembly: GCA_947478685.1. Classification (GTDB taxonomy): domain Bacteria; phylum Chlamydiota; class Chlamydiia; order Chlamydiales; family 2-12-FULL-49-11; genus VGMD01. Next base: position 43,510 of record CANJWO010000003.1, read on the forward strand.
CCCTGGTTTCTGAGTTGATTCAATCTATAGCGATTAAGAGCTGCTATTTTCGCGTAATGGAAGCTATTTCCACAATAACTTTTATTGCTTTTATGGTCTTTTTTCATGATAATTCATTATTTCAAGGTATGTGAGGGATAGATGGATGTTAAACATGTAGTGATTATCGGGTCGGGACCGGCTGCCTGGACGGCTGCGCTTTATGCAGCAAGGGCAGAATTAAAACCTATAATATTTACAGGCGTAAATCGCGGAGGCCAGAGAGGGGGGCAGCTTACAACAACTTTTGAAGTTGAAAACTTTCCGGGCTTTCCTCTTGGCGTGACTGGGCCTGAATTAATTAGGCTAATGGAAGAGCAGGCAAGAAGATTCGACGTAGTTGTTTTTGAAGAGGATGTTATCGAGATCGATTCTACAAATTCCCCATTTATTGTGAAGGGATCTAGTAACAGTATATTGGCTATGTCAATCATCTTAGCTACAGGGGCTTATGCTAAAAAAATGGACGTGCCAGGGAATAAAGAGTTTTGGAATAGGGGGATTAGTGCTTGTGCCGTCTGCGATGGGGCCCTTCCGTTTTTTAGAAATCAACCCCTTGCAGTAATTGGAGGTGGAGACTCGGCTTGTGAAGAGGCCCATTTTTTGACAAAGTATGCAAGTCAGGTATATCTAATTGTCCGTAAAGATAAGTTTAGAGCTTCAAAAATTATGCAAGAGAGGGTGAAATCTCATCCTAAGATTAAAGTTATTTTTAATCATACTTTGGAAGAGGCTATGGGGGCTACCGCTTTAGAGGCCATTGAAATTGAAGATGTAAATACAGGGGTAAAGCAGACTTTATCTGTAAGAGGTCTTTTTTATGCTATCGGGCATCAACCAAATACTGAAATTGTTCAGGGAATCATCAATCTTGATAAGGTCGGTTATGCAAAAGTAAAGACTGGCACGACTCACACCTCTTTTCCTGGAATTTTTGCTGCAGGAGATGTAAGTGATAAGAGATATCGTCAAGCAATCACAGCAGCTGGAATGGGCTGTATGGCTGCTTTAGACGCGGAGAAATGGATTACCGAGAACTCGGAGAAATGGCTTACACAACAAAATCAAAAATAGTAGCCCTTTTTTTAGGAATGGCCGTTCAAGTTTGTGCACTCGAGGAACAACCTTGGTTTCATCCACCGTTTAATTTTCATGGAAAGGGGGCAGTGGATGGGAGCTTCTTTACCAATGTAAATAATGGATATAATCCCATTGATTATCATTCTACAAATATTCAGGTGATAGCAGGTCTCTTAGCTCCTGTCTCGCCTCGCTGGGATGCAGAGATTGAAATTGAGCTCGAAAGCACATCTAAATATAATTTTGGATTCGAAAGCGCGGCTTTCCAAATAAGAAGGCTTTTTTTGAACGATATTGTAGAAGATTTTGTCAGCTTTGATATCGGCGTTAACGTTCGAGCTGTTCCGGCGCAACGTCTTCACGATGTCGCCGTTCCCTACCACGATCTTTGGAATTTTGAACTCACAAGCGCCTTAGGTAAGGAGTTTACACAGGAAAATGAATGGCTCTGGAGGACATTTGTCTCTGCAGCTCTTGGTCAAGCTAACCGCGGCTATCCATGGGTGAAAGCAAATTTTGATATTCGTGCAAAAGCCTTTAAAGATTATATGTTCACAGCCTTTCTAAGAAGTTATTTTGGTTTGGGTAATCGTACCCTTATCAATGTAAGAGATTTTGATGGCTATGCGTTCTACCGCCACCAAAGCATCGATGTAGGCGCCACATTTACCATCTTCTTTAATGCAAGAGGATCACTCACCCTCAGTTATCTGCACCGCTTTCTAGCCAGATCATTCCCCGAAGACTACAACAGCTTCAGACTCACGTACGACCTCCCTTTCTCTTTCTAAATATAGTGAATTAAATTTACATTGATAAGTTTACACAGTATGTGCCCTTGGGTTTCATTAGGCATTAGCCGGCGCTAAAGCAGGCCGTGTGTTTTCACACGAGCGATGCAAGCGAATGGAACCCAAGGGATACAGACGCAGTAAAATTATCAATGCAAATTTAATTCGCTATATAAATAAGAATTTTTACCACAGAGAACACAGAGGCGCTACGCGCAAAGAATTTGTTGTTTTTTCTCCGTGTCCTCTGTGCTCTCTAGAGAGCGCAGCGAACGGGTGGTTAAAATATTTTTCTTATTTTTTATTGGAGCTATTGCCCTTTTAGGGCGATGACTGTGGCAGTTGCATAGTGCTTGCAGTGAGATAGGGAGATGTGAAAGGTTGGATTACCAAAATGGGCAGAGGCTTTTGGACTTAGTTTGACTGTAGGTTTCCCTAAAGGGTCGTTTAGGATTTCGATATCGAGGAAGGCTATATCCTTTCCAAAGCCAACTCCTAGGGCTTTTACAATAGCCTCTTTGGCGCAAAATCTAACGGTGTAGCGGCTTGAGGGGTCTGAGTAGCGAAGGCAGTACTCTTGCTCATTTTTTGTGAAGAGTTTGTCGAGAAACTTTTGGCCGTGCTCTTTTAGAACATTCTTGAAACGTTCAATTTCAAGAATGTCAGTGCCAATTCCTGATATATTAGTCATGGCTGTCGTAGGCCGGTTGTGGCTCATAAAGAGGTGATCCCTCTTCTACAAGGGCATTAGTAAAGATAATGCGTCCTGCAGAGGTCTGTTTGACAGAAATTACTTGAGTGTCGATTACTTCACCAATGTAGTCTCCGCCATTATTCACAACAACCATCGTTCCGTCTTCTAAATAGCCAACACCTTGCTTTGGTTCTTTCCCATAACGCTGAATTTTTATAGTGATTGTGTCGCCTGGAGGGGTAAGTGGTTTAAGAGTGTTAGAGAGAGCGTAAAAATTGATGAATAGAATCTCATCATTTGAGGGAGTGTGAGTACGATTTGCGTCAGAAGTCAAAACGTTAGCCTCTAAAAGTCTTGCTAACCGGATCAGTTTCTGCGTGAGGTCTCTTGTTTCAGGGAAATCGGTCTCACTATACCTTAAGTTAAGGGAAGGCATAGTCTCTAGTTTTTTAAGAATTTCTAGTGATCTTTTAGATCTCGTTTTAATTCCTTCATCAGCGCACTCAAAATTGGATTGAAGTTCTTTAATAAGGAATCTTGGGACGATGAGTTGATTATTTAAAATTCCATGAGAACAGAAGTCAATAATTCGAGCGTCGGACAGGACAGCAGCATCTAGTAATAAATCTTTTTTTCGGTGGACTGAATGGGAAAATTTAATAAAGGGAATGGTGATATGAAATTCGTCTGAAAATCTGAAAGCTAAAAGTGTGCCAAGATAGAGGCTGATAAGATAGAAAGAGATTTTTAAAATTTCTACTACCGGTGCATTCAAAGTGAGACTTAGTGAAGTTGATTGAACAACGGTATCAAAGATTAAAACAAAAGCTTTTCCTAATAAGTATCCAGAAAATAGCCCCACAGTTGCAATATTAAACATTCGCAAACTGCATCTTTTAAAAAACATTTCAATTGCTATCAGCAAAAGGGTGAAAGTTCCCCCCAAGCAAAGGCCTGTTAATATCTTCATTGTTAATGAACCAACAGGATAATGAATCATGTAAGTTGTCATGAAGAACAAGCTGAGAATACTAAATAAGATTCGTGTAAAGACAATTGCTAAGTGCATTTTTACCCCCCTTACGCAATATTAAGATTGTAAGAGTAGTAAAGTTATTTGTCTATTTATGATATGCAGAACCTTTGAAAATTTCAAAACCTCTATAAATTTGTTCAAGCAAAATAAGGCGGACCAGTTGATGGGTAAAGGTGAGAGGGGATAGACTAAATTTGAAAGAGGCATTATCAGAAATATTTTTAGGGGGGCCTTCAGGACCACCAATAACAAAAATATGCCCAGGTTTTGACATTAAAAAAGTTGAAAACTCTTCACTGCTTAGATACTTCCCTTTAACATCGAGGAGGGAATAGTTTTCGTCTTTAACACTAAGTTCTTTAGGAAAAACCCACTCTAATTTAGCATCCCGTGTTAAGCGCTTCTCGTATTCAGCAAGGGCGCTCAATAACCAAGGCTCTTTGTGTTTTCCAGGAGAAATAATCTTGATGCGCATCATGACTATCATTATAGTAAGAGAGGAATATTCTTGGTAGGTATAGATATGTTAGGGTGGATTTTTTGGGATCCGAGTAGTGAGTTTGTAATCATTCCTTTTGTGAATATCCCTATCACTTGGTACGGGCTGTTGTTCGCTACAGGCTTTTGGCTTGGGTTTCATATGTTTACATACATGTTAAAAAATAGACTTGGTTCAAAAGATGCAAATGCTTTTTCAGAAAGGCTCTTGCTCTATATAATTGTAGCGACAATCATCGGTGCACGACTTGGGCATATCTTTTTCTACGAACATCCGATGGAATACCTAGCCAATCCTATTTCAATTTTTAAAACCTGGGAAGGGGGATTAGCAAGTCACGGCGCCGTCCTTGCGATTGTATTGGCGGTCCTCATTTTTTCTATTAGAATTAGAAAAGAGTTCCCCGAATTTACCTTTTGGAAAATCCTAGATTACCTCTCAGTTCCTGCAATGCTTCTAAGCACTTTGATCCGTGTCGGTAATTTCTTTAATCAAGAAATTTTAGGTGTTTCTACAGATAAGCCATGGGGAATTATCTTTGGCCACCCCGCGGATGGCGGACTTATTACCCCAAGACACCCAGCTCAGCTCTATGAGGCTGCCTTCTATTTTGCCCTCTTTCTCCTCCTCGCCCATATCTGGTACAGAAAAAGGGACGAGCTTCTTCCAGGCCGCCTTGCCGGCATCACTCTAGTAAGTGCATTTCTCTTTAGATTTCTCGTCGAATTCATAAAAACAGAGCAAAGCGCCTGGTTTGACCAGCCTAACGGCTCTCTTCTTATGGGTCAGGTCCTGAGTCTTCCTATTATCGCAATTGGCCTCTATCTCCTAGTCAGAAAAGATAAGAAGTTTATTCAATCACACTAGTTTGATAATTGATTACAGTACAACTAGATTGTGCATATTGAAGTGCTTTGGCTTCTGAAATAATGGTGCAAATGTTGTCATTTCTTAATAGGAATTCGCCTGTCTCTAATTTTTCAATTTCAACATAGTGACCACCGCCCATCTGTTCGCCTAAATGGCAAATGATTGATTTTGCGGCAAGTTTTACAGTAACATCTTTTCCGGTTGCTTTATCTGTGACACGAATGGTTTGGTCTTTAAATGGATCGGTTACTGCCATCTTCGATTTAACTGGAACAAATGGCCTGCCACTCAGAATTTGAGTTCTATTAATAGTGATGCTAATGGATTGGAGCTTTGTTGCATCCTGATGAGTAAAATGTATTTGTTTTGTGAGCCTTTGTCTAGGTGTTGATCGGTCTGTTGTTTCTTCTGCCACTACTGCTCCAAGTAACGCTGCAACTGAAGTTTTTGCCCTTCCACTAGCGGTTGGGAGGGAGCATTGGATTATGGAACTGGAAGAAAACTCAGAGCTATTGGCTGTCCCGCATCCTTGCATCTCAAGTGAAGTTGCTGGATTTGTCTCCATCTCCAAACAGCTCATTAGAGCTAATAGGCATTCGTCAGAAGCTGCCTGAGCACCTAAGGATCCCATCTGTGGGTATAAGGCTTGGAGAGTCGATTTTATAATAGTGAGTGCGTGCGAGATCTCTTCTTTGTTAGGGCTAATACCTCTGGTATTTGTATGAAGTAATTGCAATGCAAAGATAAGTGTATCTTTTTTGGTAGGCACCCTGGATGTTGAAGCTTGTTCTGCTTTTTGAGCGAGAATCTTTGTAATTCCTGGGGATGTAAAAAGAGTTTGTAAAGCAGCATTCATAAAACAGGTGTTTCCCTTATTGGGTAAGCCCATAGCGCGTATCGAAGGGGGAGAGACTCGGTCTTTCAGGGAGGGCGGTTCCTGTATAACTGTGCTAATTAGACGAAAACACTCAACAGTCTTAGAATTAGAGAGTAATGATGTTGCGGTTAGGTTGCCATCCAAATATTGATTTAATAACACTGTAGCATTATATGCATCATGATTGGCACCGAAATGGTCTTTAATTGTAGTCATAGACATATAATGTCCTCCAAGCTTTGCTAATTATATCATATAACTATATTTAAAATCTATAATTATGATGTAATGTGAGCGTTTTAGGGGAGGAATGATCTTGCGTGCTTCATGGAGAAGGGGGCGAGGGGGATGAGCGATTTGATGAGCTCTTCAAGGCGGGAGATGAGGATTTCGGGGAATTCTTTTTGGGTAGTAGAGAGGAGCTGGTGGAGGTGCCATTTGAGAAATCTGTCGTATGAGGTCTCTTTTTCAATACTAAGTGAATTGTACCAAAAATATTTGTACATTATAGTAATACGTGTGTGAAGGACTGCTTTCCATTCGGTAATTGAGGCATTGTTTTTTAGGTAGATGGCAAGGACTTTTTCGATGAAGTTAGCATGGCTCGAGTGGGAGCCCTCTTCGCTTTTCCAAACTCTTGATATCAGTTTTAGAAGGGGGGTGTTTTCATCAAAATGGAGAAATTTGCATATCATATCGTTTTGTAGCGACCAGTATGAGGCTTTCTTTTCTAGTCCAGTTGTGTCGATTGTATTTGTTTTCTTTAAGTAGTTTAGGGAGATGCTTAAGATTTTTTGGAAAGACTCTTTTGGATGGTCGATATAGATGTTTGCGAGTTCGTAACTAAGCGTCTCTTTTAGATAGACAGGCATTTTTTCTGCTGGAACATACTCTTCTTGTAAGACTTTCCAAATAAGAATTTCAACTTCTTCATAAAATTCAGGATCGAGCTCGGGGAGATTTTTAGCCTCTAAAAAGCATTTCATTAATGTATTTAGAACTTGTTCGAGTGGGTTTTCAACCTTTCTCTCTTTGAGACCTGCGATTTCGGCATCAATAAATGTATAAACTTCAGGGCGCAATACAGGGCAAGTGGGCGAAAAGGCAGTTTGTGAGAGGTTATATACATATTCGACAGCAGTCTCAAGATTGTGTTTTGTCTCTTCCGGTGTGAGGTGAGCTGCAAGTTTATAGAGGAAGAGGATTTTTTGAGCTGTGTGAATGCAGTCTTTTTCCTCTTTTAATAGACCCGAGATTTTTTGTTCGATGATTTGATTTCTGATAAAAGTTTTAAGCTCATTAAACTCCTTTTGAGGGATTTTTTTGTGGAGCCTAAGATTAGGATAGAGGTTTTCTGCAAGAATAAAGGATACAGATGCAACAAGGTCGTCTGTATTGCGGATTTTTTGTAGCAGTTTTAGAGTCTCAATCTTTTTGCAGACAGCTTGAAATAGAGCTGCCGGTGAAAGAGTGGGGTTTTTTGCAATCTCTTCTAATTGGAATCTAACAATGAGTTTATCTACTTGATCGTAGCGGTCAAATGGAGAAGGTGTAGGAGATTTTGGTATAATATGCTTTTGAATGGCCCAAATTGTTTTTGTCAGAGTTTCTAGATTTGCTCTTTCACCATCAATTGTTGCGACGCACTCAGAAATCTTCACAGCTAAGTTGTGAGCTGTAGTATACGGATGGAGATCGGAAGAGAGGGGGTTTTGTAGAAGATTCTTTAAGTTTTGCTGAATGAGAAAATTGACATTCAATTTACCTTCTGCAGTGACAGACTCTTTTTGTTTTTGAATGAATTGGACATAATAGAGAACTTTGTCCCACGTCTTTTTAAGGGCTGTGTGACCTAGTCTATATTTAGGAAATTTTATAAGAAAATCGGGGAGTATGGCCTTTAATAGATCTGTCTGTATATTTCTCGACCACTTCTTAGGACTTGAACCTCTAGAAATCTCTTGCTTTATTTTTCGCGCTAAAAAAAGAGATAGATCGGAGAAGGGGTCGTGAAACTCCTCGGTTTCATCAATTGGGAATAAGAAAGTATGGGCTTGTAAAGCCTCTTCTTTGCGAGAAGGGGCTTTCTTGCACGGGCCATCTTCTAAGAAATCATCATTATCATGTTTTTTAAGCATATGAATCTCGTTCTATATCAAATAATAATTTTTTGTCTAATACTTATTAAAAAATATTTTACTTTTCGAGAGAGGGGTGGCGTGATATACTTTCTCAATAAAAGGAGATTTTATGAATCATGCAACTGTTGCAGGCCATCTTGGATCAGATCCAGAGACTCGATTTACTTCAAGTGGACAAAAAGTAACAACATTTAGAGTAGGTTGTAAAAGTCGAAAAGAAGAGAGCATATGGTGGAGAGTCACTATTTGGGGTGAGCAATTTGATAAGATGTTGCCTTATTTTAAAAAGGGAAGTCCTATTATCGTTCAAGGTGAAATCACAAAGCCTGAAATCTATACAGATAAAGAGGGTAAGCCTCAAGTTTCGATGCAAATTGTTGCTAGCCAGTTGACATTTAGCCCATTTGGTAAGGGTAAAGATAGCGATGAAAAAGGTGATAGGGAAGAATCTAGAAAAGGGCGCTCAAATCAAGTAGAAGAGGAGCCCGCTTTAGCCGATGAAGAAATTCCTTTTTAAAGTTCAAGGTGATGAAGTTGGGATATCTCTTTTGCAGTTTTTGAAGGGGAAATCTGGTCTTTCAGGTAAGGAAGTTAAGCGGTCTATCGATGCTAAGGCTTGCTTAGTGAACGGTCTTGTGGAAAGGTTTTCTACATATAGATTGCAGAGAGGTGATCTTGTCTCTCTTACTAAAGAAGAGAAGCAGGAAGAGCTTGTTTCTCTATATCAAGATCCTTATTTGACGGCGCATTATAAGCCACCATTCTTTGTTGTTTCGAGTAAGAAATTTTTCCTCCATAGATTAGACAAAGAGACGTCTGGCGTATTGCTCAATTCTAAAGAAGAGGCCTTTGTAGACCTTTTTAGAAAAAGAGAGATTCAGAAGACCTATTATGCGATTTGTATTGGTTCACCGGCAGAAAATTCGGGGTTAATTACTAAAGCGATTGCAAAAGATGGGATGCATAAAACTGCAGAGACAGAGTGGAAGTGTATTTCGAGAAAGAACGGGTTAAGCCTTATTAAGTGTACTCCAAAAACAGGGAGAACTCATCAAATTAGGATCCATTTAACTTCGATTGGAATTCCTATTTTAGGTGATCATGTCTATGGAAAAAAAGTAAGAACTGATGCACAAAGAGTCTTTCTTCACGCATATCAAGTGGCGTTTACACATCCAATGACAAGTAAAGATGTGGTCATTACAGCAAGAATTCCTAAGGACTTTTTAGAGTTATTTGATGCGCATTTGTTTAGTTAGGCTTTCAAGCCTTGGCGACATCGTCATGTGCTTGCCTTTCGTAAGAACTCTTCAAAAGAATTTTCCTAAAAGCAAAATCACGTGGGTAATTGGGGAACCATTTTACCCACTCCTTCAAAAGCTTGAGGGGGTCAATTTTATTCCAATGCCTAAAATAAAGTCATTTGGCGACCTGATTCGGGCGAAAAAAATGCTCGGGTCTTATGAATTTGATGTCCTTCTCGCCACACAAGCAAGCTTGTCAAGCAATTTACTCTACCCCTTCATTAAAGCTAAACGGAAGATCGGATATGACCGATTTAGAAGCAAAGATTTTCACGGCCTTTTTGTCAAAGAGCGTATACCCTTTCATAAAGAACATACAGTAGAAGGCTTCTTGCGCTTTGCAAGGGCGATTGGTGCAGCTGAGATCAGTTTAGATGGATCAATCCCTCTCGGCTTTGAGGAAGAGGCGTTTGCAGCCCAATTTAATGCCCCCTATTTTGTAATCAATCCCTGTAGTAGTAAGAGGGCAAAGGATTGGAACTACGATAACTATCTGCCTGTTATTGAGTATGTTAAGAAAAACCTTGGCTTGACCCCTATTTTGACTGGGGGGCCTTCTGATAAGGTCATTTGTGATAGACTTGAAAAAGAGTCTGGGTGCCTCAACTTATGCGCTAAAACCAGTCTAAGAGAGCTTGCAGCTCTTCTAAAGGGGGCTAAATTCCTCCTCGCCCCAGATACGGGTCCCGCACATATTGCAAGCGCTTTTGGAACGCCAGTGATTGGGCTATTTGCTCCGACTTCATCCCTCCTAACTGGGCCATATTTCTCGAAAGATCAGATCATTGATAAACATGCCGAAGTGCTAGCCCTCTATGCAAAACCTAGAGAAAAAAGACTTGGCTGGAATGTCAGAATCTATCATAAAGATGCAATGGACCTCATCACAGTTGATGACGTCACTAAAGAGATTGATAGTCTTAATTTAAGGTAGGTTGTTTATGAAAACACTAATGCTTTGTACAATTGCACTTCTTCTTGTCTCCTGTGCTAGCAAAGATAATGATTGCTGCGAAAAAAAACCAGAGAAGAAGGAGCATCAGTGCAAACGGTGTGCCGGTAAGGTCTCATGCCCCAATTAAGAGGCAACGGCTTCTGGAACAGTCGCTGGTTTTGGCTGTACAAAGTTAATTACTCCTAGGTAATTGACAATACCCATTATCAATTGAGGGTTCCTGAGGATGATATTTTCAAACGCAGTAATCCTTTCTAATAAGATGTCTACGATTTTTGATTCGGTTGTGTTAAAGAGGGGAAACCAATCGAGAGGGAAATTGATGGAGCTTACAGCTTCTAGCTCTGTTGCTGCTTTTGCAATTGCATCTAGCTTCATGTGAATATCCACAACTGCATGGGCAGATGCAATTCTTGGGTCAGGTATTACTGCTATTGCTGGATCAAAGTCCATAAAGTCTTCATCAGAGTGGCTTGCATCCTCTTCTTCGATTGGAACTGCTGCCACTAAAGATGGATCCAAAATGGTTCTTATTTGAAGGGCTCGCTCATTTAAACTAGCTATAGTTAGACGTACTCTTTCTTTTACATCTTTATGTTTTAGAGCAAAATCTTGATTTGTTTTAGAAATAAGTTGATTCAACTCATCGAGGGATGGTGTGATGTCCTGTAGTTCCTCTCCTGGTGCTGCTTGCTCAAAGAGTGTAATAATTGCATCTTGGAGCTTTTTAATCTCTTTAAACTCGGGCAGATTGATAATTGAAGTATTAATCCTTAGAAAGTAGTCTTTCAGCTTGCGCACACGCTTGTTTGGGGTAATGGAGCCTTGAATAGATGCCGCGGTCTCCGCTAGCCATTTAGTTGAAAATTTATGGAAAGTCTCTAAATTTATAAAGCTGTCTAAATAAGTGGTGTCGGCAGCAAGAGAAGCCGAATTGGCTAGAAATTCACGAATAGGTAGAGGGAGAAATTGATTTGTTAATAGGGCTTTAAAAATGTCAATTTGTCCATTAACTGCTAATAATGAGTTGGTAAGAGCTTCACTTGTAGAAGAAGTAAGTAGGGCTTCAAATGCAATCATCGTAGTGTTTAGTGTCCCGGAGAGCTCCCCTTTGCATTTCATGGAGTCGAGCGCTTCTGCTGTGTAGAGGGTAGAGAAAGTGGCTTCATATCCTTTGAGTGAGTCAAGTAATGGGGCTAAAAATGCTTCATGTTTCTTTAGTGAAGCTGCTCCCACAGTCTCGTTTTGAACTTCGTTTTTCAAGTGAAAAAGTTCACTTTCTATGTCGTGTATCAAGGTGCCAAGCTCATCAAAGAGTCTTTTACTATCCTCAATACTAGCATGGCCAGTAGCGTCATATAGATCCTTCCAAGACTGTATTAGGGATGGATGATCAGGGCTCCCTATCAAACGACCCATAATACTAGCTACATGATCTCGTATAGGTTTGTCGTGAACCTTGCATTTTGTGAGGGGGTCATGAGTAAGATGGGCGGCAAGGTGGATAGCGTAAGTTTTTAATTCTGTTATACGGTCCAGATCAGTTGGAGCGATTTTTTCGGGTATTAGTGGCGGAGGTAAGACTACTACAGGTTGAGCAGGTTCTACGGGTGCTACCGATGGAACTGCGATCATGCTATCTCGCATGTTCGTGAGGGCAAATACTACCTGCTGATTGAGAATATCGGGATGCATGAGGAGCTCGAAGCATTCTGCAAGAAGGTTTTCTATAGCGCTTGCGACATGCATATCGAGAGATTTGCTCCCTTTACCTCTTATGAAGCGGTAGATTTGCTCAAGGAGGGGGCTAAGTCCGCTAGGTGCATTAGAAGCATCATAGGCTGCTAGTGTAGTGCTGTCATGAACTTGTTCTTTTAGCCCAAGGAAGGTTAGCATTTTACAAATTGTTTTGCTAAGTTCTGGGTCACTTATTTTTTTAGATCTAGGAGCAGAAACATTACCATCAGAAGTTGATTGTTCTTCGAGTAAGTCGGTCAGTTTCTCTAATATACTAATTAGAACGCCGTTCATTAATTTATTAGTTGGGCGCCCTTTAGTATCCGGAGGAAAGATAGCTCCCCTTAAAAGGGTGTGTCCATTCTCTACAACTTTTCCTTTTTCTAAAATTAATTTCACTACATAATTTGTAACTTTATTAGGAAGCCACTCAAATAGAGGGAATACGACTATATTATTGAAGCCCGCTATAACTGCAATTGGTATATAAGTGATAAGCCAATAGACATTAGGGAGATATCGGTATTGTGAGTCGGATGCCCATATTTTTATTGCATCAGTTACCTTTGTAAGATGTCTTGTAGGATTAAATTTCCCCATATATTTAGTGACTACTGTTTCGCCAGCTTTTTTATAAACAGCCTCTATAGTTGTACATTTAGTCTTTTTAGATTGTAAGAACTTTACAGAGCCGATGATTTCATTTTTTTCATTTCCATTTAGGTGCTCTTCAAGGCCTACATCGTTATTTGGATCAATATTGGTCACGCTAGCACGGTGCGCTTCATTAAAATTGCTAAAAACAGCACCTAATCGTTGTACCGGGTTTATGTCAGCAGCTCCACTTGCAAAATCGACAGCTCCATTTACATAATCTGTTAGGGCTCCAAAAGCACCTTTTTTAAGAGTGGTTACACAATGCTTACATAGCCAAAGAATTAGGGGCGTACATAATTGCATAAAGGCCCGTTTAATGATTCCGATGTCAGTTGATTGGGTAATATATCCATTCAACGCTTTAAGGAAAGCCACCTTATTTTTTTGGTCGTCTTTTTTGTAACAAATGTAACCTGATTCTTTTAAAAGTGTCGAAAATGCGACCACCCGTATTTTAGTCCTCTTCTCTTCAACAACAGGGTCTCTTTTCCCGAGCCACCATGAGCAAGCTTCAAATGTAGCTTGAAAAGAGCCAATTTCAGCAACCTCATCTGCCAAAGCTGCTGTTTTTTGCTGAAGTGAATTCGCCGCTGCTGCTTTTTCAGGGTTGGGGTCGGTCTCTTTAAGATGTTTTTTCATCTCCATAAGAATTTTAATAGGATTTCCAGTTTTATCAGAAGTGATTCCAAGATTGACAAGACTTCCTAACCAAAGAGTGTGATGATCGACTAGTCGCCCCTTAATTTGACTAACTACAGCTCTAATATCAGCAACACTTACTGTTTTGGATTCGAGGGTGGATTGCATAAGTGTAATGCAAACATTTAAGCTAGTAATAATCGGATGTTCAGCTGAGGCAGTCGGATTGTCAATCTCAGATAGTAAAACTTTCCCATCGCTTTGAAGATAAGTTCGCGCAGATTCGAGGCTAGTTAAGAGAACTGAACCAAAAAGATGAGCACCGCTAACATCGGAAGATGACTTAAAGAGATCGGTTCCCCATTCGACTAACGTCTTAAGAGTCGATTTTTTATGTATGTGGTGAGGTGTGATTGTAAGGCCATCATCTGAGAGTTCTTGTTTAGGAAGATCGACTTGATCATCTTCCAAGAGGGGCTTGCTCTCTGCCCATCCGACAAACTCTTTTGCAGCTTTGAAGGTGGTTTGGATGAGGCTGCTAAGAAGCTTTTGAATTCCCTCGGCGAGTCCACCTTGTTGGCTTTTTCTGATTCTAATCAATCTTGCAAGAAGGCCCTGATGACTTGGTGGATCTTGACTTAATAGAAGAGAACGAGTCTCTTGTGGGGTTAATAAGGAACGGATGATTGCATTACGTTGATTATTTAAGTCGTCCTCAGTACAGGCATAATCTCCTTTCCCTTTTAAAAAATTTAAATAGAGGTCAAGTTGATAAACGTTTGTTCTGATTTGTTGTATAAGAGCTCTCATATCAGCGTCTGAGAGGAGCATAGCTTCCCCAACTTTACCTGGATCAGAGAGGAGGAAAATTTCCTGATGTTGTTCAGGATTGGCAAGAATGCGATTAAGGGTGCTAATAGCTTGCTTAACTGCAAATTTTATTTGAGCTAAGCTATTATGTTCCCGTAAGGCAGTATGGAGCTCGGTTAGGACCTTTGTTGTATCGTCAAGAATAGGATTAGGTGTTCTAATTTCGCCTTTAAGTATGGCTACAGCCGCTCTTACACCGGCTATGAAGCCAGCTTCTAGTTTGCCAGGAAGATCAGCAGTTGCAATACCATAGGCTATCTGTCGACCAACATCCAATCGGCTAGGCTCAACAAGAGGAATTTGTGGTGGTAGAACTATTTGTTCAGCAGCTATTTGGGGGTGTAGAGCAGCCATAGGTGGATACTGAACATTTGCTTCTAAGATTATACGAGCTCTTTGAGCATTAATTTTTTCTAATCTTCCATGAGAAACGGCCAGAGTTGTCGAAGGCTCTGAAGCACCAGCTAGTACAGGTGGCATTTCATCTAGGTCAGTGGGGTGCGTTTCCCATCTGTATGGGGCTGCTGCGCGGGGTGATGGTGTTGAGCTTTTCGCTTCAGGTGAATCCATATTAAAAACCTCTATGTTGGTGATGCTTTCTGGCGTAGATTATAAAGGAATTATAAAAATAGAACAATTATATTGGGTGATTTAGTGTAATAGCAGAATGAATAAAATTTTAATTGAATGATTAAAATTTTCTATATAGACGAAATCGGGGAATTTGGGGTAGTCTGGGGATATGCTGCAAAAGATTGTTTTATCAACTATTTTTTTTAGTTTTATAGGATGGGGCTCGCTTCTAGGGTTTCATGTGACTGCAGAGTCAGAAAAGGTCTTTGCTTTTGAGGTCGGTTATTGTGGTCTTTGGCGCTCGCCACTGAAAGATATGAGTTTTATAACTGGGGGGGAGAATGGGGAAGCTCCTTTTGAAAAAGTTAAATTTAACTATGTTTCTGGGGTTAGAGCTCTAGTTGAAATGAATCTCGGACAGAAAAATTCTATTGAGGCAGTTTACACAGGTCTATTTAATTGGAATAATCATGGATCAGCAACAGACTCTACCTATACTTTTAGTGTTCCAACTTCCCCATATTTAAATGAAGATTGGACCGATTTTTACTATTTTCACTATCACTATAGATCACAGCTTAATTCGGGGGAATTGTCGTATTGGAGGCATGTCACGCCACGTTACGTCAATTATTTTTCATTTTCCTGGATGATCGGCTTAAGATATATTGACTTTCGAGATAGTATCCATATGAACAATGGAACAGGTCAAGTTGGCGATACAGCTAGTGTAAAAGCGATCAATCGAATGGGTGGAGCTCAAGTAGGCTTAGAACTTCAGTGTAATTCATCAAAAAGATTTACATGGGCTATTCAAGTTAAGGGGGGCGGCTATGCCGATTTTGTTTCTAGGAAAACAATATTTAATGATCTTGGAAATACCGAGCTAATTGTCAATTCAGAGCAAAGCAGAGTGAAAAAAGATTTCACTTTAGAATTGATTCCCTACATTATGTATAGAATAAATCCGATCTATTTGCGCCTCGCATATGACAGAGTAATCCTCTTTAATCCCGTATTTGCCCCAAGGCAGCTTTCAGCTGCAAAATTTGTGGATGAGGTCTACACCCACAATTACGTCAATTTTCAAGCCGTCTACGCCAGCATCGGCTTCTACTGGTAATTTAGAGAATTCTGTGAAGGGCTGAGGGGTCGATATATGCCTCTT
Organism: Chlamydiota bacterium; assembly: GCA_947478685.1. GTDB lineage: Bacteria > Chlamydiota > Chlamydiia > Chlamydiales > 2-12-FULL-49-11 > VGMD01. The sequence goes on from CANJWO010000003.1 coordinate 59,440, forward strand.
TTAAGAAGAGCTGGTAGAAAGCTTCTTCGTTGTGCTCGATAAGGTCAAGAGTCTGTAGAGCTGATTTGCTCTCTTCAAGTTCGTAAGAGAGACCAAACATTCTGGCAGCACCATTGAGCGAACCGTGTTTCATTAGGATAAATCCAATTGTATATAAAGCTATTAGATTTTTTTCTTGTGCAGCACTATCGAAAAGGGACTTGGCAGCTTTAGGATCGCTGTTTGACGTAAAGAGATGATAATAGAGGGCCATTTGAGCGGTCTCATTGAATTCAGCGAGGTGGGTTAATTGAGCATAGTGAGGGGAGAGGGCAACAAATGAGAGAAGTTCACATGTTATTTGGATAGGGTATGTATAGCCTTCTGCTAGAGTTGCGATAAAAAAATCAGCCAATTCCCTTGGATCAAATATTCGGGATTGATTAGAAATAATGTAGGTTATGTAAGCTATTTTGGCGTGGTGATTACCCTCTCTTGCTAGAGTAAGAAGCTCAGTTCTGCTAAGACCTTCCTCGAGAGCACAAATTTCTTCATAGCCTTTATAATCGCCCCTTTTGAGGGTTTCAATGACATAGCGTTTGCTTTCTGCAAATTTTCTGTTAGTAATTAGAGCGATGGCAACAGGTGCAGGACTTCCACCAGTTTCATAGGTAGCTTTTAACAAGTCTATTTTCTCTGGTAGTGTAAGAATTTGTGATGTAAAGGCGTCCCCGACTCTAGCAAGATTCATTAAACATAAGTCGATCCCATCATCAATAGAAGTGGTTTGTAAAATGGTAGCAAGATCGGTGTGGCATTTCATAGTAGAAGTAATTGGAATAGGGATAAGACTTGGTGGCGTAATGCCATGAGCTTCTACAGGAAGTATTTCAGGTCTGCCTGGGATGATTTCTTGTGCCATTAAAAGGGGGTACCTCTCTCCAGGAAAGAAAAAATAGCCGGGAGATCTAATGCAGCTTTTAGATCCATAAACATGCGCGTCAGGTAAGGCTTCGTGAAAGGCTGGGACAATAGAGACGCCTGCTTCGCAAGCAATAAAATAGATGTGAGCAGTTGCTATAAGATGGCTTGTAAGAGGTAGTTTTGCAACATCTTTAGGATAGAGCACTCCTTCTTCATTATCCCCAAAGCAAAGCCCTATTTCAGAGCTAGTTTTATCTCCATGACAAAAGACAAAAAGATGACTAATTTTATCACGTAAAGCCAATGAAGAAAAAACAGAACCTAAATCTGCACTCTCAGTCTCGCAAAAATATAGATTATAGACTGAGGCAGCTTTTTTTATTAAGTTGGTAAAAGCGAACCTTTCGACAGCGAGAGCGCCATTGTGGTCGTCTTTTGCTTTGATCATGACTGCAATAGGTGTGTCTATAGCATGGCGGGCCCTGGATTTCTCAAGATAGCTCGGTATTTCGCTTTTAGTTAATATAAGTTGATTCTCTATACTTTCCATAATCGCTCATAATTAAAGTATCGCAATACTTATTATATCACATAATTATTTTAAAATACATAAGACAACTAGGTTGAGACAAGCTAGTGTTCATAAGTGGCTTATTATGAGTGTGAAGAGATTTAACTATAGAGAGGGGTATTTAGCCCCTCTTAGGACCAAGATAGATTTGGCTTATTTTGCTAGGGTTCTTACTGGGGAATGGGGAGATTGATCCACTGGAGAAGGGCAAGGAGGTGTTAATCTAGGTGTCAACCGCAACGTAGGTGAACTCGAGCTGCTGCGTATAAGAGATCCAAAATGAGAGGCATATATATCAGAACCAATTTCAGCCTTTATACTTCCCGCATCACACAAAGCTATATTCCTTTGTGCTGCTATGTATAATTCCTCGATCTGGTCTAGCCCATTTTCAATTCGCTCAAAAGGTGGACATATGCAGGTTTGTCTTAATTGTTCTATTTTGCTTAGTAAATCTGTTGGGAATGTCTGTGGAGGATTCTTAAGAAATATTATAAATGGGGCAGAGTCTTCTGTGAAAGGAACTTGATCTAACAGTATTTTCTGGGAGGGTGTTAAAAAATTAAACGTTTTTGAAATAGATTCCATGATTTTCCTTTTATTTTTATCAAAGTTGGCGAGAGGATATATGAAATAAATTTAATTATCAATACATTATGATTAATAGTTCTTGATCGCCAACTCATTATAAAATTTGATTCAGAATAAAGGGGGAAATATATAGAATCTTTCGTTCTGGTTAATTTTTTAAGATGAGGGAAGAATGTCTGTTAGTGGAACTGGTAGTTTTAGTTTTTGTGATCATTTTAAGTATTCAGTAAGGTCTTCTTTTCAGGTTCCTTGTAAGGTAGCTAAAGAAAAAGGGTGTTCTGATGCAGCTAAGAAGGTGGCTATAGCAGTATCTACTGTTTTTTTAGTTGGGTTTCTTTGGCATGCTGGATCAGCATCTTATAATAAGTATAAATTCCGAGAAGAAGGAAGATTGTTTGTCCACGATAATGATGCATATATAAGAACTCACAGAATAGATCTTGAGCGGAACCCTAATATATTGGGTGGGTGGATTGGATGCTATGGGATCAAACATGCAGGCGATCGATTAGTTCTCTCTACCGTGGTTAAATCTACGCCATCAGCTCAAACATTAACAGTTGCTCTTATGTATGAAGATAATGGGTGTATCAGGATAGCAAATCAAAAATATGGGGTTGCTTTTGGAGATTCTATATGCAGTGAATTGTATGATGTGGTTTTATTTAGAGATCCTGTGCAAGTAGCTGACTATATAGCTACTAAACCACTTGTCTGGGAGTGTGAGCCCTTTAAATTCAGGGGCAGAGTCCCATCACCTGCATTAAATATGGGAAAATTAAATGATTTGTTCATTACTTTTCCAGTATCTCCTAGGTGCCCTGCTGGTAGAATTGCAAGAAAAGTTGACGATAATCGGGGCGATCAAACTGTTGAAATTCTTACTATAGATCAATTAAAGGGGGAATATCGAGTTAAGCCTTCAGTTGTTATGAAAGCCTTTATAGATCTTTGGGATCAAAAATTAGTTCAGGTTGCAACTCTTCACAAAGCTTATAGTGAATTAAATTTACATTGATAAGTTTACACAGTATGTGCCCTTGGGTTTCATTAAGCATTAGCCGGCGCTGAAGCAGGCCGTGTGTTTTCACACGAGCGATGCAAGCGAATGGAACCCAAGGGATACAGACGCAGTAAAATT
>CANJWO010000004.1 GCA_947478685.1 Chlamydiota bacterium
GCTTGTAGCCTTTGTTGTTCCACTTTAAAATTCTCCCAAGCCATAAAAACCTCATAAATTATTTAATATAAGGTTATTATAACATATTTTTGTAAAGTGTTACCTATGTTGGTGAATCAAAGTGTTACCCATGTTGGTGAACTGGACCACCACAGAGATCACAGAGAACACAGAGAAAAAATAGAAAGTTTTTTTGCGCGCAGCGCCTCTGTGTTCTCTGTGCTCTCTGTGGTGAAAATTTTTTCTTTATATTCTGATAATAAACATGTTGCATGAGAATGCTTAGGATAGCTTTCTAAAAAATCCTAAAGTTCTAGTCCGTGATCTCTGTGGTGTATATATTTTTCTAAGTAGAAATCTGGTGGTTTTTGCTAGTGTTGCAATTCGGGGTGCTGATATGAGTTAGGTATGAAGATATTGGTGGCGCAGCTTAATCCGGTTATTGGCGATCTTGAAGGCAATATGGAGAAAGTCCTTGTTGCCATGGAGGTAGCTAGGACGCAAGAAATTGATATTGTGGCGTTTCCAGAAATGACGCTTTGTGGGTATGCTCCTGAGGATCTTGTTCTTCATAAAAATTTCATTGAGGAGATGGAGTTATGTCTCGATAAAATTGTGCGTGAGTCAAAAGGGATAGCAGCGCTCGTTGGACTTGTACGGAAAAATCCGATTCATGAAGAGAAGGGGTTGCTCAATAGTGCTGCGGTTATTTCGGATGGGAAGCTTCTAGGATTTCATGACAAGTGGCTCTTGCCTACCTACGATGTTTTTGATGAACGGCGGTATTTCTCGCGAGGGAAGAATGTTAACATCTTTGAGATAAAGGGGATGCGCATAGCGGTCCTCATATGTGAGGATATGTGGCAAAATGCGGGCGAGGAGATTTCTGGCACGTCGTATCCGTGGGATCCTGTGAAGGAGCTTGTTATTTATAAGCCCGATATTCTGTTTAATTTGACAGCTTCCCCCTTCCAGTCAAGGAAGGCTGACATTCGTGTAGAGGTGTGCAGGGCTGCAGCAAAGACACTTAAGTGTCCGATTGTCTATACTTGTCAGGTTGGGGCAAATGGTCCTGTAATTTTTGATGGATACAGTCTCTTTGTCGATAAAGAGGGTCATCTTAAGCAAGTAGCAAAGGGATTTCAGGAAGATTATATGATAATTGACTTGAATGCCAGGGGAAATGTCTTGTCGTTTGAGCACGATCCGATGTATGACATGTTTGCAGCTCTTAAGTTGGGCCTGCATGACTATTTTAAAAAGTCGGGGCAAAAAAAAGCGATCATCGGTTTATCAGGTGGGATTGATTCGGCTCTTGTGGCAGCTATTGCAAAAGAGGCTTTGGGTTCTGAAAATGTTTTAGGTATTTACATGCCAACTAGGTATTCGTCGCATGAAGGTTTTGAGGATGCCAAAAAACTAGCAGAAAATTTAAATATAGAATTCAAAACAATTGACATAGACCAGCTTTTCCAAAACTTTCTCGACATTCTCCATCCCTATTTTAAAGAGGAGGAAGAGGATGTGACTGAAGAGAATATTCAAGCTCGAATTCGCGGTTTGATTTTAATGGGTTTTGCAAATAAGTTTCGAGCGCTTGTCTTATGTACAGGAAATAAAAGTGAGCTTGCTCTTGGCTATTGCACTCTTTATGGCGATATGTGCGGCGCGCTAAGTGTTATTGGGGATGTTCTTAAGATGGAGTGCTATCAATTGGCCAGATGGATTAATCGGGAAACTGAGATCATCCCTCTTCGTACTTTAGAAAAGGCCCCATCGGCAGAGCTTAGACACCATCAAAAAGATTCTGATTCGCTTCCCCCTTATGAGATTATTGATAAAGTGATTCGTGGCTATATCGAAGAGTACAATACAATTGAAGATATTGCAAAAAACTATCAAATTGATGAAGAGACGGTTAGGTCAATTGTTCGTCGTATCTATAAAGCGGAACATAAGCGCAGACAAGCAGCTCCGAGTCTCCGTATCTCGAAAAAATCATTCGCAGTTGGCCGCAGAAAGCCTCTCCATTTTTCAGGCACCTTATCTGAAAAAGTCTATTGATTTAATCTTTCTCTTTCCATAGTCTTAACCCTCAAATTTTAGGGGTATTATAATGACAGCTATTACGAATGTGGTGTTTCCTGTACTGACAATGGATGGTAAGGCTTATCTTCTTTTAGATACGATTCCGGAAACTCTCAAAAAACCTGTGACTCTTGATTTCATTGCATCTGTTCAGGACCTTGGGGTTTTGAGAAAGAGGTGCGAAGCTACTTCTCAGATAACTCACGAGGGTGAAGTGGCTATTCATACCTATATTCTCCGTCCCAAAACTAGTTTTCATATAGGCGATTTAATTTCTAGGTTTTCTACAGAAGAGATCTCCTATTCAATATGTGTATCATCTTCTAGGTTTGAGGCAAGAGGTCAAGCGCTTGAAATTATTAAAAATTTTGGGGAGAGCTTTTTATCCACTAGTCAGAAGGAAGAGATTCTTACTCGAGCATTATCTGTTCTTCATGCTGACTTCATAGGGGACAATTCTAAAATAGATAAGACGAAAGTCAAAATAGTGATGTTAGTCGGTATTGTAATATTTAGTTTTGCTGCAATTTCTTTGATTATGAATAAAATGTCTAGGTGAGGTTGTCGGGGAAAAGGAGGACTTCAGCTAGGGTCTCCTTTTTAAGGGCTAGCATGAGAAGTCTGTCAAAGCCGACGGCAATGCCATAAGTGTTAGGAGGGAGCCCTTTTTCTAGGGCAGCAAGGAAAAAACTGTCGATAGTAAGATCGGGTTTCTCTTCGAGGGCCCTTTTTCGATTGGCCTCGATGAAACGATTTTTTTGTTCAACAGGATCTGTCAGTTCACAAAATCCATTTCCGAGTTCGATCCCTTGATAATAGTATTCGTAGCGTTTGGCGATCTCTTTTCCGTTTATGATCGCAGTTGTTGCAAGAGCTGCGTCTTCTGCAGGAAAATTTGTGATGACTGTGATTTTATCGATTCCTAAGTTTGGTTCAACTGAAGTTGCCCAAATGTAGTGTCTTTTTATCTCTTCTCGCCAAGAGCTAGTGTTGATGTTTGAAGGCTTTGCATAGCGATAATAAGCCTCTTCATAGGTGAGGGTTTCAACGGGTAACTTGCCCAAAAAAATAGAGAGAAAATCGAGCACCTCTTGCAAAAAGATGCTCTCTTCTGTATCTGTTTTATACCATTCGCACATGGTGAATTCAGGATTATGTCTTGATCCAGACTCCTCTTTGCGAAAGGTGTGGCCAAGGAAATAGATGTCTCCAGAGCCATTAGCAAGGAGGCGCTTCATTGCATATTCAGGGGATGTGTGGAGAAACCTTCCATCTTTTGTTTCAAAGGGATCGATGTAGGTGTCAATGGCTGCAAAGCGGGATAAAATGGGAGGATCTACTTCAAGAGATCCTCTTTCATCAAAAAAAACACGAACTTTTTTAAAAAAATTCGCCCTAAATCCTACTAACGTATTCGCTCGTTCTCGTGTCAACTTTGATTTTCTCTCCCTCTGAGATAAAAATAGGCACTTGAATCTCTGCCCCTGTTTCTGTTTTTGCAGGTTTTAAAACTCTACCTGAACTATCGCCTCGTGCGCCAGGAGCTGTCTCAATAATAAGCATATCCATGAATGTTGGAGGGGTAAAATCGACCGCCTCTCCTTTGTAAAAGACAATTCCGTAGAGGAGTTCTTCCATCAGCCAAACATGTTGCTCGCCGATTAAGCTCATCGGGATCATGATTTGGTCAAAAGTAGCATCGTCCATAAAGGTCGCTCCGTCTCCATCTTTAAAGAGGAGTCTCATTTTCATCTCTTCTACGTCTGCAAGGGCGATTTTTTCATTAGATTTAAAGGTTTTCTCCATTTGAGAGCCGGTCTTTAAATTCTTTAATCTTGTTCTAGTGAAAGCTTGACCCTTCCCAGGTTTCACAAGATCTACAGACACAACGTTATATGGATTGTTATCAATTTCGACCTTCATCCCTTTGCGGACCTGGCCCGATTCAATTTCTGACATAAAAGATACCTAGTTATTTTGAAGATATTATTGTTCAACTACCACTTTTAGTGCAAGTAGAGAAGATCCGGGTAACTGGTTTGGGTCTACTCGAGTTTGGCGAAAGGCATCGGCAACAACTTCGGGGAGCGAATCGATGTGTTGCTCCAGCCTGGCAGTTACGGCTTCGAGGCGCCTTGTTTGAGACTCAATTTGGATGAGGATAGATCCAAGGTGCTCTGTTTTAGTTATAATGCTTGCCTGGATATCTGATTCTACAGAGATAGCAGCGTGAACTTTTGCTTGAGCCTTATCAATTTCAGCTGTAATTATTCGTAGTTCAGGTTGTAGACGGTGAAGCTGATCTAGCGCTTTAGCAAGATGTTGATCTGAGATCTTGAGTTCAGCATGTAATCTCAAAGCCTCCTCGCGGTCGTTCGACATAACTCTAAGTGAGCTGTTTAATGCAGCTACCGAATTTTCCAGATCTTCATTTGCCGCCGTGAATCCGGCTAGCTTACCATCAAGGTTAGTGTTTAGTAATTGAAGAGCAGCTAGTTGCTTTTTCATCTCTTCTAGTTCTGCATATCTGCTTACATAATGACTCCCAAAGCCGATAACAGCGGAAGCAACAGTTAAGACTACTCCTAAAAGAAAGGCTCCCTGAAAGAACGCCGCCACAGCGCCTACAACTGCAATAACAAGCCCCGTTAACATTACCGAATCGCGCCAATAGAGACTTACTCTTTGACTAAATGGAATAGGGTCAGCACAACTAATAAGAGCCTGCACCCAGCTGCAACAACTCATGCTACATAAATTTGGTATTTCCATCACATACACCCCAAAATTAAAAGAAGATGTATATCATAAAACTTTTAAGATTTCAATAAGATTATTTCTTGTTCTTCTTTCTAGTTTTAAAGGCAGTTTCGACTTGAATTGCTTGCTTGAGGAGAAGCCCGGCATGGAGGAGGTTTGTCTCTGATTGATAGACTAGGTGGATAGCAAAGAGTTCCTCAATTGTCTGTTTTTCTTTCTCGTCAAAAGATTCTAGCGAGATTAAAATAAGCTCGTTAATGATCTCTTTGATCGTCGCTTTTTCATCGATGAGGGAGGTCGCTTTTCCTTGAAGGTCGAGAATATTGCGCTGCAAATAAATTTGGAGATTTTGCGTAAGTTCCACAATTTCAGATCTTCTAATATTAGGTGTCTCATCTTCAGTGAAATGAAAGGGATCAATTTCTTGCAATAGGGACTTAATTGCCTGAATGATCTTATTTCCCCGTTTTTCTAGATCGTCAGGTAGAAGGAGAAACTCATCTATATCTGAATGGAGCTTCTTAAGATAGCCATTCATCTTTTCCCCAAAAGGGGGAGCCATCATCGTCTTTAACTCAGGAAGCAATTTTGTAAGTAGGTCTAGCTTGCTATTCAAATCCTTCGAGCGTCCCCGCTCACAAATAGACAAAATGGAACCGATTGTCACTTTTAGTGAGTGAATAATTTTATATCTGTGATTTATTATATATTTCATAATTATTATTTATTATTTTTTTATTTATACTAACAATACAGCATGCTAGTTAATAATAATAATGAAATTCAGAGAGGGGGCTTAGTGAGAAGCTTGACGACGAAAGCTTCGAGGGCAGCGGGTGAGGGTTGAGGGGGGAGGAGGTACGATTTTGAGGGAAGTGAGACGTGCTCAGTGGCAATTGTATGAGCTAGGAATTTGAGAGTTGTGTAGTTAAGTTTGTTTGCAAAGACTCTGATTCTGGTCATGTGGTAGAGCCAGGTAACAGAGATGGGTGGAGCTCCAAAACGGTCTTTGAGCTCTTCAAAGATGTTGTCGACTTCTTCATTCGACGTGGCCTCTCCAAGCCGGTGGTAGATTTCTAGGCGAAGAGATGAGTCGGGAATGTAGTCGGATGAAAGTTTGGCATCAAAGGAAAATTCGAGTCTTGTCTCTAAGAAGGTAGTTGGGGCTTCATGTTTGAGGGCTTCGATTGTCCTTTTAAGGAGTTTACAGTAGAGGTGAAAGCCGATGCTTGAGACGTGGCCCGATTGTTGTACACCTAGAATATCGCCAGCACCTCTCAGTTCTAGATCGCGCATAGCAAGTTTCATGCCGCCTCCAAATCCGGAAGTTTCAACAAGGGCATTTAACCGCTTTTGTGATATTTCGGGAAGTTGTCTGTTTTTGGGTATCATAAAATATGCATAAGCTGTTTTATTCCAGCGCCCAACTCTTCCACGGAGTTGATAGAGATCTGAAATTCCAAAGGTGTCAGCTCTGTCGATAAAAATTGTGTTAGCATTTGGCATATCGATGCCGCTTTCAATAATTGTGGTTGCGACGAGGACATTGATCTCTCCGTTTTTAAATGCATGGAAGACGTCATCGATCTGATCGCTTTCTAGTTGTCCGTGAACCACTCCAACTTTAGCTGCTGGGACAAGTTTTTCTAATTCTTCGGCAACTTTATAGATTGATTCAACTCGGTTATGAACAAAAAAGACTTGGCCATCACGGGATAGCTCGCGAAGGATCGCATTCCTGATAAGGCTTTCCTCTCGTTCAACAAGGAGGCTTTTAATGGGGAGTCTGTCGCCTGGTGGGGAATTTATAACAGAAAGTTTTCTAGCTCCAACAAGAGAGAGATAAAGTGTTCTGGGTATAGGTGTTGCGCTCATGCTGAGGGAGTCGACTCCCACTTGGAAGGCTTTAAGCTTCTCTTTTGCTCTGACTCCAAAACGTTGTTCCTCATCGATGACAACAAGGCCTAAGTCTTTAAATAGGACGTCTTTACCAATCATCCGGTGAGTGCCGATTAAGATGTCGACTTTCCCCTCAGCTAACTTTGTTAGCGTCTCCTTGTTCTCTTTTGCAGTTTGAAACCTGGAGACAAGAGATATATTAATAGGAAACAGCGCCATTCGCTCTTTAAATGTCTCATAATGTTGAAGCGCCAAAACGGTTGTTGGGACAAGGACTGCTACTTGTTTTTTTCCATCGACAACAACTTTAAATGCGGCTCGCATAGCAACTTCTGTCTTTCCATATCCGACATCGCCACAAAGGAGGCGATCCATTGATTCTGGGATCATCAGATCTGCTTTAATCTCTGAAGTGGCTTTTACTTGATCTTCAGTCGGTATATAGGCGAATGCTTCGTCAAATTCACCAACTTCAGAGCTGTCAGGTGGGCAAGAAAATCCCCCTTTTACAGCCCTCTCAGCTTGCATTTGAAGGAGGTCTTTTGCATATCCAAGTATGGCTTGCTGCGCTCTAACTTTTGTTTTAGCCCACGAAGTCGTTCCCAGTTTATGTAGCTCAGGTTTCTCCTCATGAGAGCCTATGTATCTTGAAATTAAATGTGATTGGGAAGAGGGAACGTAGAGTTTGCTACTCCCCGAATATTCGATGATAAAGAATTCGTCCTCAATGCCGAGGTGATTTTTTTGTTTATCAAGGCCTAGATATTTTCCAATGCCGTTATGAAAATGGACAACATAATCGCCTGGTTCAATATTATGAAAATCGGAGAGGGGTGTGTGATAAGTAGAACGCCAGGCAGTTCTTCGTGTTTTTGGCCTACCAGAAAATTCAGTGAATGGAATTAGAGCGGTCTTATCATAGGCAAAGCCGCTTGATAGATAGCCTTGGATAAATTGTGAATTAGGAGGGAGAGGATCTAGGGATTCTCTGACGGAGGTCTCCTCTTTTTCCCCTTCAACTAGAAAGATCTGTTTTTGCTCTTGATCTAAGTTAGCAAGATCGATTGGATAAAATGGATGGTGGTACCGTTTAAAGGGAAGACTTTTTCCAAACATTTCTAATTCAGCATTTTCTGACAAAGATTCTAAAGGATGATCGGAAAAATAGACCCGTTTTGTCTCTCCTGCTAAAAAGGTGGGGAAGTCGATAAAAAAGCGAGGCCCGAATCCGGCGAGCTCTTTTAGTTGGACAAAGTGATTCTCGGAAGATAAAAGGTCTTCAAAAATGACTATGCTATTTTGCATGTAGTCGAGTAGAGATTCTAGGGCCAGTTCCTTAAAAATAATTGTATACTCATCTGCATGAGAAAAAGTGAGTTCAGTTACCTTTTCAATAGAACGTTGGCTCATCGGATCAAATATTCTAATAGCTTCGATTTTGTTACCAAAAAATTCAATTCGGTAAGGGGTCTTTTCAGAAATTGGAAAGACGTCGATGATTCCGCCGCGAACGGCAAATTGACCTTTGTCATCAACTAATTTTGTCCTTTCGTATCCAAGAGATAAAAAGACGTCGACAAGATCCTCAAAGTTTGCCTCCTCACCTACTTTCAGCGACCAGAAAAGGGAAGAGAGAGTCTTTCTCGGTACTACTTTTTGAAGAAAGGATTGAAGGGAGGTCAAAAGTATGTGGGGCTTTTTAGATAGGCTTAAGTTATGTAGTACCTCTAGTCGCCTTCCCATAATGTCTCTGCTTGGCGGAAGTTCTTCACCTGGAAGCGCTTCCCATGATGGTATTTCAAGTACACCATCTGGATGAAAAAAAGCTAAGTCTTGAAAGAGCTGATTTTCATGAGCATCGCTTGTAATAACAATTACATTTTTTCCGGAGATCTTTTGAATTGCATGAATCAATAACGCTTTAGGACTTTCCCAAAGCCCCTCAAATAAGAGTGGCTCAAGCTTAAGTTGATTTGCCAACTCTAAAAAATAGGGTCCGTCTAATATCTCAGGTCTCTTCAACATTGGAGGACAATTATTACAAAGTGGGCAATTCCAAAACCACCCTTTTCTTATGAAAGATAAGTAATTGCACAAATAGAATGTTTTGTGGTAAAGTATTTATTATTATGAACTAATAGGGGTTTTAGTTATGGATTGTTTATCTAAATCTAGTTTTGTTGCTGCAGCTCATCAAAGATTAGACGTGGCAAAAGGTGCATTAAAAGAGCTCTCTCTAGATGCAGTATCTTCAAGGTTTGATATATATGACTGGGCTGGAGAGGTTTGTGATGCGAGCGCTGAGGTTGCTCTTGCTGAAAAGAGGTTTGCAGATGTTCAAAAAAGGACAAATAGGATCGCTGGAGCTTGGTTAGAGGAGGAAAGTAAATCTTTAGTTGCACGGCCTGCTTGGGTAATGCCTATCGTAATAGCTCCCACAAGAGTTAGTAGAGGGTCTGCTCTAACAACACCAAAGGCCACTGGGGCCTCGATTTTTGGTAAAATACTCTAGGATTGCCAGCCTTGCAGATCTTGGGGGTTAAATAGCTATGGGGGCCTTCTTATCGGAGATTTTACCTAGTTTTTTGGCCGAGAGGAAGATTGCGGTCATGAATGATATGGAGAGGATGGCGATCGAAGGGATATAGGCGCCAGTAAAGAGGATGAGGAGGAATTGGTGAAGGAGGGAAGAGCCTGATTTGCCAAGTCTTGATCCTACGCTATCGATGATCGATTTTGCCTTAATGCGTTCTTCCGGCTCGATGGCAAGGAAGGCGATCTCTTTGCTTGAGTCAAATAGGGAGTATTTTGCCCCGAGTGAGAGGATGTAATGGAGCGATCCGAAGGTCATTACAAAATAGGCGTATGGCATATGGAAGAATTTTGCAAAAGAGGGGGCCTCTAAAAAGAGGAAAAAGAGGGAGCTTGTGATCAGAAGAGCTGCAGGTGTCATAAGTAAAATAGAGGATTGTTTAAAAAATCTAAAAATATAGCGCATGAGAAACGAGAGAATTAGCGAGACCACTCCTATGATTGTCGTTATTTGATTGATATAGGCGTTATAATCTGCGGGCGCTTGGTGAACGCTTTTGATGCTGTTTTTCCAGACCACTTCAAATAGATTATTTGTAAGTGCAAATCCAACGACTAGTGCTGCAATGCAGAGTAGCTCAGGTTTCCGCCAAATATTTTGTAAACTCTCTTTAAAAGAAAATGAGAGTTTCTTCTCTTTTTTTGTCACAATTTGGGGTAGGTTATGATAAATGCGATAGTGGACAAACATCAGCAAAGCAGCAATCGCAGTTACTACCAGAATTAGAATCTGGACAGAGTGATCAAAGCTCTTGTTTTTACAGAGATAGTGGATTATAAAATAGGAGACTTGACCTGATACAATACCTGCGAAATTTCCAATCATAATGCAGGTTGGAAAAAAGCGTTTTGCGAGACCTGAAGGGGTGATTTCGTTGAGGCTCGACCAGAAGAGGACCGAGATTACAAGAACCGACCACATTTCAGCGAGCGAATAGAAGAGGGAAAAACTCCAATAGCGGATCATATTAGTCCACCCACTAAATGAGGCTGGCAATATCCTTTCAAGGCTTGTTGCAAGCCCATTAAGATGGAGAGTTTCACGGTTTGGAAATAGATAAAAGGCAAAAAAGAGGTAAAAAAGGGCAAGTGAACCGACTAAAATATAGAAAGTTCGATCTCTCCCAAATCGGGTATACAATTTTTGAAATACATAACTACCGAGAAGGGCCAATGGGACCATAGCCCAAATTTTAATAAATGGTATGATCTTCGCTCCTGTATCACAGGAAGTAACGATCAAAGTATCTTTTAAATCTCGCAAGATATGATAGGCAATAATAATGAGAAAGAAATTCACAAGTATGAAAATCTTCCTCCCCCCTTTTGAGAAGGAGCTTTGTGCATTTAAATCTTTAATTTCAGGATGGATCATGTGCTTTTTTTTTTACAAAAAATCGTTTACGAAGTTTTGTAAAAAAAGGTGCATGAAGTTTAGACGATTATGAATCCCTAGCTCATTTTATTCAAGCAAAATGGGGTTTTTGAAGAAGTTTTTGATGGCGCCATCGCGCCAGCAGAGTTGGATGTCGCTGTATGAGGGACCTTGCTGGGCAAAAATTTCATTGAAATACCAGCGGTCCTTGGCCATGAGGAGGTTCCATTTATAATCGATTGCATTTTTTGGTGAATCTATAAAGAACAGATCATTTTCCATCTGTTTGTAACAGTATAAAAACATTGTTGCGAGTGTTTTAAAATAGTGATTATTAATAGCATAGGCGTGGGCGCATTGGGAAAAGAGAGCTCGGTTGATTCCGGAAAGGGAGGTTTTTTCAAAATGCTGTACTGTACCACCAATTAGAAAAACGTCCCAGTTTAGTCCCAAAGAGCTAGTAAAGTGCTCAATAATTTTTTCGATATCTGCTCGGCTTGATAATGAGATAAAGTCATCTTCAAGAATCAGAGCATTTTTAAACCCTTGATCGATTGCATATTGAGCAGCCTTGGAATGACTCAGCGCGCAACCCTTATGACCGTTTAATGGTTCAAAATGGGCCGATATTCGGTGAATCTTCCCCTTTGCCACTTGGAGCCTGTCAAGCTCCTTTAAAAGAGCCTCATTCCTATCTGTGCGATGATCAAGATTGATATAAATGATTGCATCAAAGTAATTAAGCCCTCTATCCATTAATCAATTCACATGTTGTCTATTATCCAACATATGAATTGATTAATTTTAGGCAAGGGTTTCGGTGAGGAGTGTACGAGCAAGGTCGAGGGAGGTTTTGAGTCCTGAAGGATCTTTGCCGCCAGCTTGTGCGCTGTCTGGTTTGCCGCCGCCGGAGCCGTTTACAGGTTTAGCTATTTCGGGAAGGAGTTTATTTGCGTGGAGCCCTTTGGCAACAAGGTCGGGGCTGATTCGGAGGAGGAGTTGGCAGCGGTCACCCTCTTTAACGGCGAGGAGGAGAATTCCCGATCCAAGTCTATTCATGAGGTCGTTTGCGAGGGGGGTGAATTCCTCTTTTTGTATGGTTATCTCCTTGATAATGATAGGGATTGAATTGATCAGTTCTCTATTTTGAAGGAGTTCCTCTTTCAATAGATTGATGTGGACCCCGCGCATTGCTTTTAATTCTCCTTTCGTCTTTTTTTGCTCTTCAAGGAGGGAGTGGATAGATTCTTTTGCCTTTGCAGGAGTGGTTTCGAGAAGATGGCAGAGGTGATTCAATAGGTCTTCTCTACTATACATGTAGATCTCAGCATTTTTTCCTGTTGCAGCTTCAATTCTGCGAACGCCAGCAGCGATGCTCGATTCGCCTGTAATGCGGAAAAGTCCAATCTCTCCTATATTATGTATATGAGTCCCTCCACAAAGTTCTTTAGAGAACTCGCCGATTGCAACAACGCGGACTTCGCTTCCATACTTATCGCCGAAGAATTGCTTGATCTCTTTATGCCCTTTTATCGAGTCGTAGGAGGTGGAGTAAGATTTTACAGAATTGCTTAAACAAATTTTCTCATTAACAAGCTCTTCTACTGTTCTTATCTCTTCAGGTGTCATCGATTTATGGTGGGAAAAATCAAATCGAAGTCGAGCTTCTTCAACGAGAGAGCCGGCCTGTCTTATGTGAGAACCTAGTACTTTGTCAAGGGCCCAGTGAAGAAGATGGGTAGCTGTGTGATTGCGCGATGTAAGGCTTCTATGATGTTTATCTACAGCTGCATGGAGAGGTTCTCCAAGTAGGATAGTGCCTGTTTGAAGCGAGCCATTATGCAAGATAATTCCTGGGTAGGGCTTTGTGGCCTTTGTTACAGTAAAATGGGCATTATCATGGAAAATGTTTCCACAGTCGCCCGACTGTCCACCACCTTCACCATAAAAAGTTGTTGTATCTAGAATTAAAGAACCCTCTTCGCCTGTGTCCAATCGCTCTTTGAATTCGCCATTAACAAGGATTCCGATCACGGTTCCATTTGTGTTAAGATCTTCATATCCAATAAATTGTACGTCTCCGTTTTTTTCGAGAAAATCGGTAAATAGGCTCTCCTCTGCAACTTGGACGTGTTTGGCTTGTGCTTTACGCGAGCGGTCTTTTGCTGCCTCTTCAAGGATCATATAAGAGTCTAGATTTACGTTAAGTCCATTGTCTTTTGCAATAAGGAGAATCTCTTCTACAGGAAAGCCGTAAGTATCTTTTAGTTTAAAAGCATCTTCGCCTGTTATCTGCTTAGAATGAGTAGCCTCTTCTATGATATTGCTTAAAATATTTCCGCCCCGTTTGAGTGTGCGGAAAAAGCTTTCTTCTTCATTTGTAAGGACTTCGCAAATTTTGTTTGAGGATGATTTTAGTTCTGGGTAGTCTTCGCCCATTAGATTTAAAAGCGTTGGGAAAAGTTTTGATAGAAAAGGGGTCTCAAATCCAAGTTTTTTTCCATAACGGACAGCTCTACGTAAAACTTTTCTTAAGACATAGCCTCTGTCCAAATTGCTTGGGGTAGCACCGTCAGCGATGGTGAACGCGAGCATTCTGAGGTGGTCTGCAATAACATGAAAGGAGGGTTTGTCTGATTCATATTTGATTTTAGAGAGATTTTCGACCGAGGCAATGATCGATCTAAGCACATCTGTCTCAAAGACGGTTGTACTATTAATTAGTAGAGAGGCCATCCTCTCTAGGCCCATTCCTGTGTCAACGCAAGGTTTCGGAAGGGGATTCATATGTCCTTCACTATCTTTGTTATACTGCATAAAGACTAGATTCCAAAATTCAAAAAAGCGTTCGCCATCAGTGTCTTCATAAGGGGATTTTGCAGGGCCGAAACTGTCGCCTCTATCAAAAAGAAGCTCTGAACAGGGGCCACAAGGTCCGGTATCGCCCATCGACCAAAAGTTGTCTTTTGCGCCCAAACGAACTATCCGCTCCGCTGGTAAGTACTTTCGCCAAATCTCAAATGCCTCATCGTCATCCTGATAGACCGATACCCAAAGTCTGTTCATGTCGATCTTAAAAATATTTGCGGAGGCTTCAAAAGCAAATTTGATCGCATCTTCTTTGAAATAATCGCCAAAAGAGAAGTTCCCAAGCATTTCAAATAAAGTGAGGTGTCTAGTTGTAAATCCTACGTTATCAAGATCGTTATGCTTTCCGCCGACTCGGACGCATTTTTGAGAGGTGGTGGCTCTTGTGCAATCAAGCTTGCTTGCGCCTAAAAATATCGACTTAAATTGGTTCATTCCAGCGTTTGTAAAAAGGATGGTAGGATCTTCGTGAGGGATTGTAGGTGAAGAGGATATAATCCTGTGGTTTTGTGCTTTAAAAAAATCTAAAAATTTTTGGCGAAGTTCTCTTGTGTCCATGGGCTTTTTTCCCTTGCTAAGTTTACCATTGAAAGTGAAAATATAGCATAAAGAGGGGTGAGAGTGGAAGAGGAAATACTTTGTGAGATCGCGGGTACAATTAGAGGGCTTTCGATGGATGCTGTACAAAAGGCAAACTCTGGCCATCCAGGTCTTCCAATGGGTTGTGCGGAAATGGGGGCCTATCTTTGGGGTAATTTTATGCATTATAACCCTAAGAATCCGAGTTGGTTCAATCGCGACAGATTTGTTCTTTCTGCTGGGCATGGCTCGATGCTGCTTTACTCTGTCCTCCATCTCTCTGGCTATGATCTTTCTATAGAAGATTTGAAAAATTTTCGACAGCTTGGTTCTAAGACCCCTGGTCACCCTGAACGGCTTGATACTCCTGGAGTTGAGGTAACTACTGGGCCGCTTGGACAAGGTGTAGGAAATGCAGTTGGTATGGCTCTTGCCTACAAAATATTAGAAAATAGATTCAATTGCGAAGGCTTCCCTATTGTAAGCAATAAAATTATCTGCTTAGCAGGGGATGGTTGCATGATGGAAGGGGTCTCAAATGAGGTCTCATCTTTAGCTGGCCACCTCTGCCTAAACAACCTTATTCTAATTTACGATATGAATAAAGTTACTCTTGATGGAGAGTGGAAAGACAGTTGCTCTGATAATCAAGCGCTTAGGTACAAAGCATATGGATGGGACGTCATAGAGATAGAAGATGGTAATGACATTGATGAGATTTCAAGGGTCTTTTTAAAACTGAAGAAGCCTATGCAAAAACCGACGATTGTGATTTTACACACCGTTATAGGGAAAGGTGCAGCAACAAAAGAGGGGACCTGTAAAGTACATGGATCTCCGCTTGGGCAAGAGGAGCTTGTTGCAACTAAGAAAAAACTAGACCTTCCAGAGCAGTCATTTTATGTATCTCCGATGGTTCGCGACTACTTTAATCACAAACAGAAAGAATGTCAAAAAACTGAGGATGAATGGGATGGGATGTTTGATCGTTGGAAGAAGGCGCATCCGGACCTGTATGAACTCTTTCAAAAGATGGAAAATCACCAAGTATCAAAAGAATTAATAGATGAAATTCGTAAGTTGCCCGTAGAAGAAAAAATGGCGGGACGAAAAATGTCTAATGTTGTCCTTCAGCTCCTTGCAGAAAAGCTCCCCTATTTGCTTGTCGGTTCGGCCGATCTCTCTGAATCTGATTTTACTTATATAAAAAACGGAAAGCCGATTCTGCCCGAAAACTTTGAAGGTAAGGTTGTTAGATATGGAATTAGAGAGTTTGGTATGACTGCAATGGCAAATGGAATATCGACAACATTTCTTAGGCCTGTAGTCGGTACATTTTTCTGCTTTTCAGACTATGCAAGGCCTGCCCTTAGACTCGCAGCTCTCTCGCATCATTCTATATTATCGATCTTCACTCATGACTCAATAGGTCTTGGAGAGGATGGGCCTACCCACCAGCCTGTAGAACATTTAGCGGCTCTTCGGGTAATACCTAATATGTACGTGTTTAGACCAGGTGATGCCAATGAAGTAAAGGGGGCGTATGCATGGATCTTGAATCACAAAACAGGCCCTGTATCTTTAATTTTGACAAGGCAACCACTTCCCACATTAAAAGAGACTGATCGTAGCTTTGAAGATGGGGTAATGAAAGGTGGCTACATTTTAATTGAGGAAGATAGATCAAAACCGGTTGACTACATTTTGATTGGAACAGGATCAGAGCTTCAATTGGCAGTAGAAGTTGCTAAGAGATTAAAGAATGACTCGAAAAATGTTCGTGTGGTTTCGCTTCCCTGTTTTAGATTATTTGAGGACCAAAATTATGAGCATAAAGCGCACGTCCTCGGAGGACAAGCTGGTAAACGGATAAGCATTGAAGCAGGCGTCTCCTTTGGATGGGAGAGATACATCGGTCCAGAAGGGATAGCAATTAGCATCAATGAATTTGGAAGATCGGCCCCTATCGCAGATGTAATGCGCCACTTCGGTTTCACCGTAGATCAAATCCTCGAAAGGATAAGAAGTGCTAAGTAGGTTAAAAAAAAGCATAGTGTTTTTCTTTGTGCTGGTTTGGAGTCAGGGTTGGTGTAGTGTCATTACGACAAACAACTTGGGTGAGTATTTTGATCTTACTGCTAATAGCGTAGAGAGATACATCTATGGCCAACTTGTCCTTACTACGACTAATCCAGCGCCTTCCACTGTGCCGACTAACGCAACGCTTCAAATTTTTTCTCCTCTGATAACGGCTGAAATAACTGCTGAAATAGCCCAATTTAGTCTTGCAAATATTGTAGTTAAACCGGCGATTGTCACAAAATCATTAGTACAAATTGCGATCGATAAGAAGCTTGCCGCTGATGTTGAGATTACATTCACTCCTAATTTTAAAGCATTTCCAGGCTATCAAGCGACATTGTCTCTCTTAGGGCAAACTCTCAATACAAATGTTTTTTCCTCTCCAAATCCGGCTCAGTATTTTCTTCTTCAAATGTCTCCAATTACAGCAGGCATTACCCAGTATGTCTATTGTGATCTTTTTTATGGAGGCAAAGCAACCAATAAGTGGGTCCTTCCTCCTGCAAATAATTTACCTTCTCAAGGCCTTTTTGCCTCTCAAACATGGAAGACTCCTACAATTTTCCAAACAAAGACAAATGAGACCCAGACCCTAAAATTTTCTCTTGAAATCCCCTTAAGTTCTTTTATAGGTTTAAAAGTGGGTGCATATCAGATACGGATTGCAGCTGTTATGATTCCTCCAGAAACGGCAGCGGTTGTAGCAACAACGGTCTCGCCATTTGTCCCTACACAATTAGCAACCCTTCAAAAATATCTAGATAGTGCAATTTCTACTGCAGAGGGGAATAGCTTGCTCTACGTGCCAACGGGGGTACAACTTGCAAGCATCACTGCAAATATTGCTTTTCTCTTAAAGCTTATTGTAGAAATATCTGCTGCTAACCCCTAGATGCCCTGGTTTCTTATAGTGAATTAAATTTACATTGATAAGTTTACACAGTATGTGCCCTTGGGTTTCATTAGGCATTAGCCGGCGCTGAAGCAGGCCGTGTGTTTTCACACGAGCGATGCAAGCAAATGGAACCCAAGGGATACAGACGCAGTAAAATTATCTAATAGCAAATTTAATTCGCTATAATAGCGCCGCCATTCTTACCTGAAAAGGAATATCCCTTGGAAAATGAATCCCTTTTTGAGCTAGTGCTGTCTTATATTTTATAACAATAGTATTGAGCCTGTTGAGCAAATCTCTCTTTTCGTATTTGAAAAGAGGGGTTTCTGGATTGCTAACATCAAAGAAATGTTGATTGGGTCCATAACTACAATAGACTTCTTGCGTAACTGTAACCGACCTTTTCTTTATAAATAATTTACTTTGATATAGAATATTTCGCAAGTGCTCATTTAATAGATAAGTTATTATGAAAAAGTTCCTTTAAAGGTCTCCTTCAAGGTTTGCTCTGTAATGTGTTCGATGAACCCCATTTCGAAGACGGGGCAGGCGTGGGAGTATTGTTCAATGGTACGTTTATTGATGGCATCTTTTTCCCCATTGAGGAGGACCCCGAAGATAGGGATTCCTTCACGCTCGAGTTTTTCTAGTGTAAGAAGAGCCTGATTAATGGCTCCTTTATTATTGCGGATGACAAGGAGGGTTGGGGCATTAAACGCTTTCATAAAATCGAGAACGAGCTCTTTTTCATTTAGAGGGAGCATAATCCCTCCCGCGCTTTCAACAATGAGGTGAGAATGTGGAATGAGAGATTTTTCCGGCACAAGCGATCTGATATCTATCCCTGTATGTTGAGCATGAGGGAGGAGAGGTTCTCCAAATATGTAACTCTCCCTTAAAAAGTGAGAATGTGGAAGGCCGGTAGCTTCATGTATCCATTCAGTGTCAGTACAAGGGCTGACTCCGCACTGTATCGGCTTCCAATAGCACCCTTTCAATCCGAGAGTTAATACAGCAGAGACAAATGTTTTTCCCACATTAGCATCTGCGCCAGTAATGAATAATGTCTTAGGAAAGCTAACCATATACTACCTCCGATCATATTGTTAAAAGACGAACTATATTGAATGAAGATTATTTAAAGAACATAAATTTTTTAAAATTTGAGGGTCAGACGAATTTGAGGGCTTCGAATTGGGGGATCTCTTTGTAGGAGGAAAAGCTCAGGAAGAGGTTTGAGATATCCTTTTCTGTGAGGCCAAGATTGGGAAAGAAGGTGAGGGAGGATGAGGATGTGCCTGGGAGAAAAAAATGGTCGCAAAGATGGAGGTGGACATTCTTCATTTCGGAAGGATTTGAGAAGGGGAGGGAGACGAAGGGGGCCTTTGTTTCAAGGGGCTGAAAACCTATTTTTCTGAGGGAGGTATAGAGAAGGTGCTTCAAATTAAATAGTCTTTTTCTTTCAAATAGCATTGATGGAATAAGCTTTATTGTAGCATCGATCATACCTAAAAAAAGGGGGGGGATATATTGTTCTTTATGCAAAGCGGGAAGCTTTTCAAAAAGGTCTGCTTTTATCTTTTTGGAACAGGCGAAGTAGGAGACATACGATCCAAAGCATTTGTTAAAACTTCCTAAGAGAAGATCAACATCCTCTTTTTGGGCGGCAAGTCCGAATCCATGATTTCCAAGGCTTGAGAAGCTTAAGCTGTCATCAACTCCGAGAAATGAATTTGAATTTTCTTTTATAGTTCGAAGGTCATCAAAACAGATGAGTGTTCCGGTATTCCGAGAGATGCTTTGAGTTAAAATGAGGGGCTTGCCATTCAGCATGTTGATCTTAGAGAGGAGATAAGGATCGGATTCGTAAAAAGTGACTGTCTCATGACCTAGAAACTTAGCAAGGAGATCTTCACTCTTTTTTAGAGCCTCTTCATAGGAGGGGAGTCCTCTTGTCGGTAGAGATCCCGAGCCCCATTTGATCGAATAAGCGATGCCTTGCTCCTTTACATAGGGATGTGAAGCGAGATTTAGATAATCTGTTGAAGAAAAATTGATAGTGGATGGATTGATTCCAGGAAAGAGAGTTCTAAGTCGTCTTTGACACTTCAGTTTATATTTTCTCTGAGGTTCTTCCATGTTACCTATAAATTAGAGGATAATCATCTGAACTTAAAGCGTCGCCATAGTTATATCCCTGTTTTTTAAGACGGGCAGTAAAGGGACTTTTTTCTTTAAAGGTAAAAACAGAGTTTAGTTCACCATATACAATTAATAGAGAACGTTCTTCTACAGTAAAAGGGAGTTCGGAAGTGAAAATTATTAGCGAAGTGGGTAAGATAAGGACGCCAATAAAAGCGCCTTGAAAGGGTGACTTGGTTAAATCGACTGTCTCATTTTCTACAATCTGATCGTAGAGGAGACGAATGGGGCGTATGTCTGTGAGTTGAAAAAGGATGGTCCCAAGCTCTCTATTCAGCGCAATTTTTTTGATTTCGGGGTGCTTTCTCCATAGATCAAAACCCGATGTATATTTGTGTGTTGAATCATTAACTGTAATAGAAAAAAAATCTTCAAAAAGGATTGTTTTATTTTTTGTAAAATAGGCAATTTGAGATTGGGTTACTTCATAACGCATAACTTATCTCCATGATTGCAAAATCTGTTGATTGTTTGGTTTAATGTCTCCTCAGTAATAAATGAGGAGAGTCTCATAAATCCTTCTCCAGAAAGGCCAAAGCCCCTGCCAGGAATAGTGATAATGTGCAGTTCATTTAGGAGAAAATCAAAATATTCCCATGAATCAGTAGTGGGTATTTTCCACCAAATATAAGGGGAATCAGTCCCGCCATAGCATGTAAATCCTAAGGATTCAATACAATGTTTTAATTTCTTCCCATTATTTGCGTAGAGCTCGACTTGCTTTTCGACCTCTTTTTTTCCAGCTCCAAAAAGAGTTGCAAACCCAGCTTTTTGGACTGTGTAGGAGATCCCATTTGTCTTTATATCCTGTCTTAATCGCCAGAGGGAAGTAATTGAGTGCCTTTCTTTATTCGAATAGAGAAAGAGCTCTTTTGGTATGACTGTGTACCCAAGTCTAAGGCCTGTAAACCCAGCCGATTTCGAAAAGCTTCTAAATTCAATAGCAACTTCTTTAGCGCCCTCAATTTCATAAATTGTTTTCGGAACATCCTTCGATGTAATAAATTTTTCATAAGCGGCATCAAAAAGGAGGATGGTATTATGCTCTTTTGCCCAATCAATCCATAGTTTTAGATGAGCTTTTGTCATTGCAATTCCCGTAGGATTATTCGGTGAGCAGAGATAGACAAGATCGAGCTTTTGGTCAGGAGGAAGGGGAATAAATCCATTTTCTTCTAGACAAGGGATGAGGTGGATTTTTTTTCCAGCTAGGATTGTCGTTTCAAAATAGGCTGGGTAAGTGGGATCGATGATTCCAACTGTAGCATCATGATAAAAAAGATCTTGAATATCACAAATATCTCTGACAATTCCATCGGATATAAAAATTTCTTCTGCAGAGAAGCCAAGTCCGCCATATTCTATTTCAAGTAGTTTTTCGCGTAAAAATAGATGGCCTTCAGCTGACCCATAGCCATGGACAGTCTCGCCCATATCGTCTGCAGCATCTTTTAAACTTTCTACTATTGTGGGGGCAAGGGGGAGAGCTATGTCGCCAACACCTAAATTTAGAAGTGGAGCCTCTTTCTCTCTCTCACGTAGCGCCTTCACCTTTTCTCCAATTGTAGAGAAAAGATAGCTCCGAGATAGTTGCAAAAAATTTATATTCATCAATGCCATGGGCTATAGTCTACTGATAAAAAGAGTTTTAGGCAACTAGTTGTGATGCCTGTTTGATTCAATCCAGTCGGCGTAGGAGGATATGGGGAGAATGAGGTTGAAGGAGTCATAGCTCCCTTTGCCTGCCAGAAGGTGGATAAGGCCAAATAGGTGGAAGGTCTCGTTAGTAGCAATAAAGGTGCCAGCCCCACTGTCTCCCTGAGAGCCAATCCCTTCCATGCTTGAGCAAGCCTCTGAATCGGGATTATCAAAAAAACTGATATAACACTCATCACACCAGGGCTCTGATAGAAGTTCCGAGATCTTGTTTGAGAATCCCCTCTTCTCAAGATCAAGAGACGCTGGACCTGAAGTGCCTGGTCCATTCTTTCCAAAACCGGCTGAAATAAATGAAAAAGCACTATGTTTTACGCTATAATCTATCTCGGCGGGTTGGATAGTGTAAATTGGGGAATAGAGGTGAATTAGGGCGATATCGTTGTGGATCTCTTGGACAAGATGTTTGTCAGATTGAGTGTAGATAAATCCTTCATGAACTTGAGTTTTCCCACTGATAGTGATCATTTGTTTGGTGGAGGGATCGAGTATATTAAAAATAACTTCTGCTCCATCACTTTTTACCACATGAGCTACTGTCAAAACTGTATAAGGATCGATCAATGTCCCCGTTGCTGAACCAATAGATCCATTAATAAGGCCCACGCAAGAAAATCTTGGATCACTGCCAAAATTGAGATACTCGCTATCTGGAATATCATCCCTTCGAACAACACCTTGAAGAGTTGAAACTAACATGAATAAAAGAGCTAAGATTCGCACAGTGATCTAGTTTAAAGAAGGGCGAATTGTGATGCAATTACAAGATGGTGGAAAATTGACAAATTCAATCATTTATGTTAAAATATAGCCTACTATATTGAGGTTTCATGAATATTGTGCTCGCAACATTGACTGCTATCACACTTAATTGCAGTGAGATAGAAAATAAACTCCCTGAACCTAAACCTCAAGAGGCAGAGCTTGCTTTAGAGGAGATCATCAAGCAGGCTAAGGGGGAGATTTTTTCTCTATCAACTGGCGATATTGCCGAATTTATGTGGAATCGGTATGTAAAGGGTGATTCGGTTGATTTTCATGAGTATGGAGCCAATCCTAAGTCTCTGACGCCTATAGCAGCATTAATGCCAGCAACGATCTTGGTCCATAGTAGCGCTTCAAATCAAGGCCAGTGGAGCTCCCTTTTAAAATCTTTTGAAAAGGTGGGCAATTTAGGGCCGGTATTTACCTTAAATTACGAAGATGGGGATGAATTGGCCTCGCTTAAGCAAAAAATTTTAGAGGTTAAAGCTCTTTATAGCTCTGCTGGGGTGGATGTCGTGAATATTAACCTAGTAGGCCATTCACTCGGAGGTATTGCAGCGGCAGAGTATGCTTTTTCCCCAGAGATGTGGGTAGTGGGGACTCACGTTGCTAAGGTGATTACAATCGCTGCTCGGCTAAAAAACATTGCTAATCCGATAGATACCCCCTTTTATGCCTATGCCTTTCCCACCCTAAAGCATATTGAATCTGTTTTTCAAAGGATTGAGCAAAATAGAGCTTTAGTCGAGCTCTACACGATCGCCGCAGCCAATGATTGGCTTGTTCCAGCAGAGTCTTCTTTAGTCGCTGCTGATGAAGCTCATAAAGCTGTCGTTCCAGAAGTAGGGCACGTCCTAGTTGCTCAGTCAATCATCACTAATGATCTAGTGATTAAGTTTATCCGTTGAAGTCGAGGTCGTGGGTGAAGGCGCCATGGAGCCGTTTTTTGTAACGGCGGATGTCGGCTAGGTGCTTTAGCCAGAGGAAGCCTTGGGCAAAGAAGGGAAGGGGGTCTCTAAATTGAAAGACTAGGTCCTTGAAGCTAAGTAGACGGTGAAAATAGAGGGGGAGTTTTTTGCAGGTGATGGCTGTGCGCCAGCCATAAAGGAGCATACCCGTTGTAATCTGCTTTTTGATCTTTGGATCGGCTTTAATTAGGGTTTTATTGATCCCAAAAAGGGCCTGATCGAGGTTAGAGCGCTTAGAAAAGAGGGTGACACCACTTGTAATTCTTGGGTTGCATTCAATAGCATACAATTCGCCATTTGGGAGTTCTATAAAATCAAAGGCGATTTGACCGGTAAACGTTATCTTTCTAGCAAAGTTTTCGACCCAATTTTGAATTGCTTCATGATCGATCGATCTAAACGTCATACAATAACTGCCGACAGTTGCATTGAGCTTCCCTTTGTTTTGGATTGTAAAATCTACAGGATAAGTTGAATGAGCGTGAACCTTTCCTTTGTGGCAGAGACTAAAAGTACAAAAGCACTTCCCTTCTAACCACTCTTGAGCAACCCACGGTGAACTCCTGCTTGGTTCAATATCTGGTAAAGGATCCCCGTTTTTTATTTTATAAACACTCTGGGATGCTCTTGAATAACAAGCCTTTAGGGCATACTGTGGAAAATTGATCTCTTTTAATGCATTGAGAGACTCTACAATTACTGTTTTAGGCGTTTTGATATTGTGTGATTCTAATAAGTCTATAAATAGACTCTTATGATGAAGTCTATGTAAAATAGGATATTTTGAGGCAAAGACAAAGCAGGAGGTCGGGAACTCTTTTAAGTGCTTAGAAATCAAAAATATATCCTCCCATGCAGGGATGAAAAAATCAATTTTGTTGTCACAAATAATTTCTATCAATTTACGAATGTGTTCTTTAGGTGAGAATCGTGGGCTAGGTACAACGAAACTTCTCTTCACGCAGTTTGAAAATTTACTTAAATGGAGGTTGCTTGTCTCTGCAACATAGATCTCATGCTTTGCATGGCAGAGCGTTCTAATAAAATCTAAAGTGATGGGAGATCTGCCGTTAGTTATTAAAATTCGTTTCATACATATTGTCCTGCTTAAATAGACAATAAATTATTCTAAATATTTGTATATATTTTTAATTTTTATCATACGACTGATCTTTTAAAATCGTCTTTATTTAAATTTCCTAAAGATTTTAAACAGGCTCTGAGTGTATAGTCTGCCTGCCAGTTATAAAAGGATTTTTAGTTATGTCTGTTGATAGTAAATCAATTACGATATGGGATTTTTGTCCTTGGAATAAATGGGAAATGCTTCATGATAATGCTAGAGACGTAGATGATAATTATTTTAATTATGATGGGCGTTATGAAAAAGATGTGACGACTGGAAAGGCTTATTTATATCAACATTCTGGGACATTAAGAGCGAAACATGCAGGTCTTTTAATTTTATCAGTTACATGGCATGTCTATCAAGCAATCAGTAGACTTTTTAAAGTTCTTACCTTTTACTCTTTTTGGGGAGATAGCACTAAAACATATCCCTTATTAGGGCGTCTTGGTTTCATGGGAAAAGATATTCTTAAACTGGCACTTACTCCAGGGTTAGTGTTGGCTTTGGAAATAGCTGCTCTTTATGGTCTGTTTTTTCCTAAAGAGGGAAGGAAAGAGTATGCCTCCATAGAGCGATTTGCTCACATAAAGTTGGGGATATCTGGGAAGGATCTATTTGGGCGCTTCGTCCCTTATTGCGCACCTTGCTATCAGCCCTTCTTCGGAATGTCATGACTATATAGTCATTTGACTTCAAATTAAGACTATAGCAAATTTAATTCGCTATATGGCTTCAAGAGCATCTTCACCTTCTTACATGCCTGTATCGGCCCTGTAAAAACAGAGACCTGCTTCGGCACCGCGCTTGCTTGTAAAAATCTGAAGCGCTCTTTTTGCCAATAGTCTGAATTTAAAATCAAATGACTATACCATTGCAAAAAATTGTGGAAACAAGAGATTCTTGGTGGCAACATGGATCCACTTTTACATTTAAGAGAAAATAGAGCTGAGATTGAGAGGAGGTTAGGTTACTCATTTGTGAATGAGGAGCTTATGGAATTAGCCTTCATTCATAAGTCGTATTTTTATGAGAATGAGGCCACGGTTCCTGCTCATAATGAGCGGATTGAGTTTTTAGGGGATGCAGTTCTTCAACTTCTTAGTAGTGACTATTTATATAAGAACCATCCGCTTTTGAATGAGGGGGAGCTTTCTCAGTATCGCTCGCGACTTGTCGATGCGAAGGCCCTTTTTGGATATAGTGAAAAGATTGGGATTTCCGAGTTCTTAGTTTTAGGAAAGGGGGAGCGGCGCCAGGAAAAACGGGACTCTCTTGTAGCCAATTTATTTGAAGCGGTCCTTGGTGCTATTTATCTTGATGGAGGGATTGAGAAGGCCTCAAATTTTTTATTTAGCCAGATCAAAGAACAGATTCAAAGTACAATGAGCGCCCCTTCACAGAGCTTAAAGAGTCTTTTACAGGAGTGGGCACAAAGAACTCATCAGATTTTGCCTGAATATGTTGTGATTGAAGAGAGTGGGCCCGATCATAGGCGATTTTTCCGTATTGAAGTGAGACTTACAGAGCAGATGATTGGATATGGTGAAGGATTTTCCAAAAAAGAGGCCGAGCGCAATGCTGCGGATGATGCACTAAAGAAAATAGGGCCAATTGTATGAAGCAAAAAGAGAGCTGGGTGTGTGGGGAGTGCGGTCACGATCAGATGAAGTGGTCGGGCAGTTGTAATGAGTGTAAGAGATGGAATACGATTCAGAAATTCATAGAAGTTGCAGATAGTAAACCTAGATTTATGAGAACTAAGTCAAAGCCTCTTCTGTTGAAAGATATTGTACTCGATAAGTTTGAGAAAATTGAGACTGAGTTAAAAGAGTTTGATCGGGTCATGGGTGGTGGAATTGTTCCGGGATCGCTCAATTTGATCGGCGGGGATCCCGGAGTGGGGAAGTCGACACTTATGCTCATGATTGCAAAAGAGCTTTGTAAAGCAGGTAAAAGAGTGCTCTATGTTTGTGGGGAAGAGTCATTAGAGCAGACAAAAAATAGGGCTGAAAGGCTTGGGATTGATAGTGACCAACTCTATTTGTATTGTGAAACTCAATTTTCTAATATTAAGGCCCAAGTGGAAGAACTTGAACCAGATGCGCTTATTATTGATTCGATCCAAATTGTATACAAACCTGAAATTGCATCGCTTCCTGGTTCTGTCATCCAAGTAAAAGAGATTGCCATGGAGTGTATGCATATAGCTAAGCAGATGGGAATTACCTGCTTTCTTATTGGGCATGTGACCAAATCAGGCGATTTAGCTGGTCCAAGGGTTTTAGAGCACATTGTCGATGTGGTCCTCGATTTTGAAGGGGATCCAGACCTTGGTCTCAGAATTTTGCGCGCTCGAAAAAATAGGTTTGGACCAACAGATGAAGTTGCTATTTTTCAAATGAATGAAAAGGGTTTAGAAGAGGTCCCAAATCCGTCACAGATCTTTTTAAAAGAGCGGCTTAAAGAATCGACAGGTTCTTGTATTGTTCCAACAATGGAAGGGACACGGGCGATCCTAATCGAAATTCAGGCGCTTGTCGCAGCGTCTGCCTATGCAGCTAGTGCAAGACGTGCAAGCGGTATTGACCCGAATCGATTAGCTCTCCTTTTAGCGGTATTAGAAAAAAGGGTCGGTCATCATTTTCATAGTATGGATGTATTTGTATCTATTGCCGGAGGTCTTAAAATTAAAGAGCCCGCAATCGACCTTGCTATTGCACTCGCGATCTCTTCATCCTTTGCGAACCGCCCGATCGATCCCCACACAATTGTCCTCGGTGAAATCGGCCTTGGCGGCGAAATCCGCAGTGTTCCTCGCATCGAAAGTCGGATCAAAGAGGCAACTCACATGGGATTTAAGCGGTGTATCCTCCCAAAAAGATCGCTCCCCAAAGAAAAAGGTCTTATCGAACTAGTAGGCGTCGAACGACTTGAAGACGCCATCCAAATTCTCCTCTCCTAAGAAAGGCCCGTTTCTACTATTATTTAAATTTTAATAATAAGGGGGGAGCATGATTAATTCTAGAAAGCACGCCTTGTATTTAGGGGTAGATCCGTCGCATTTTCAGACAGAGAAAGAGATCGTTCACATGCCACTTATCAAGATTGTGAGAAGGCGGGTTGATTCAAGTGAGATCATGAAAATTTTTGAGCACATTCCTGATTACACTCATATTGTATTCACAAGTAAGAGTTCAGTAAGGATTTTTTTATCCTATTTTAAAAGACACGGCCATCTTACAGAAGAGCTTGCAGGTAAGCATATCATAGCGATAGGTCATATGACTGCCTATTATTTAAAAGAGGAGGGGTTAGCTCCATCTTATATAGCAGCAGATGAAACAGAGGAGGGAATTGTACGTGTTTTGGCAGCGCTTGATTTAAAGTGCGCCTATGTGCTTTTGCCAAAATCATCGGTGCCAAGGACTTTATTGACCCATTTTCTTGTAGAGCATGAAGTGAGACATCAGATTTGCGTTCTATATGATGCTCTTGAAGATGTCCCTGAAGAGCCTATCGATTTAGAATTAATTGATGAAGTAATTTTTACAAATCCATTAACAGTAGAAGTTTTTTTTTCTATCTACCCGGAAATTCCAACGTTTATTAAACTACATCCGTTAGGAAATGTAACGCGCGAAGCACTTCGTGCTAAATTAAGAGACATACAGACTTTACAGACTGTTTAACAAGGAGAGATCATGACTTTAATCGAACTTCCAAAGCTTCCCTATGCTTATGATGCCTTAGAGCCTTATATCGACGCAAAGACAATGGAGATCCACCATACAAAGCACCATCAAGCCTATCTCACGAATTTAAAGGCGATACCAGATGTCGATTTGACTCTTTCAATTGAGGATCTTCTTATTAAAGATACTCGCCAAGCTGTTCAAAATCAGGGTGGTGGCGTTTTTAACCACAACCTTTTTTGGCTTATGATGAAACCAAAAGGGGGTGGAAAGCCAACTGGGGAGCTTTTGGAAGCTATTGAAAAAAAATTTGCTTCGTTTGAAAAGTTTCAGGAGGATTTCACAAAAGCGGCTCTAACCCAATTTGGTTCAGGCTGGGCATGGCTTGTAAAAAATAAAATTGACGGTCAACTCTCTATTTTACAGAAGCCTAATCAGAATCATCCCGACATTCAAATAAATACAGCCATCTTAGGGATTGACGTTTGGGAGCATGCTTATTATTTGAAATTCCAAAATAGACGGGCAGACTATATAAAAGATTTTTGGAATGTCGTTAATTGGGACTTTTGTAGCGCTCAGTACGCAAAAACAAAGTAAAAAGAAAATTTTTTTTTACCACAGAGGTCACAGAGAGCACAGAGGCGCTACGCGCAAAGAAATTTTTGTTTTTTCTCTGTGTTCTATGTGATATCTGTGGTGAATATCTTTATTTCTTTATTATACCAAGGCAATCTGGTATAATTATGACTTAGTTTATGAGGGTATTATGATAGACTTTATTAGGTTGTTTCGAAGATCGGGTCCTAAAATTAAAATTGAGTTGTCTAAAAAGGACCGATTTAGTGGATGGATAAAATGTTCGGGATGTACGGAGTTGATCCATGCAGATGAACTTACCCACTCTTTGAATTGTTGTCCCAAGTGTAATCATCATTATAGACTGACATTAAAGCAGAGATTAAAGCTCCTTGTCGATCTCGATAGCTTTGAGGAGTTATTTACCGATTTATGTGCGGCAGATCCATTAAAATTTTCTGATACAGAAAGTTATGAAAGTCGTTTGAAACGAACCATTGAGAAAACGGGACGAAATGAGGCGATTGCAGTCGGGACTTGTAAAATTAATAAGCAACAAGTCGCACTAGGTGTTCTCGATTTCTCTTTCATGGGAGGATCGATGGGTTCGGTCGTAGGTGAGAAAATTACTAGACTCATTGAACTCGCTATTGTTGAAAGATTACCTGTTGTTATTGTCTCTGCATCGGGAGGTGCTAGGATGCAAGAATCTATCCTCTCACTTATGCAGATGGCAAAGACATCAGCAGCACTTGCTAGATTGAGCGGGGCTAGACTTCCTTATATATCAATTTTAACAAACCCAACAACTGGGGGTGTAACTGCCTCATTTGCATCGCTTGGAGATGTGATCATTGCGGAACCTGGAGCATTAATTGGATTTGCAGGCCCTAGAGTGATTGAGCAAACGATGCTTCAGAAATTGCCAGAAGGTGCTCAAACCTCCGAATTTTTAGAAAAGAAAGGGATGATCGATCTAGTGGTCCCAAGAAAAGAATTAAAAGAGAAGCTTTCGTTTTTTCTTGAATTTTTTATGCAAAAAGCTACAAAGTCTAATCGTAAGAAATCAAAAGTTCAGGAATATGTAAGCGTATGAGTTTAGAGATATGAATTTAGAAAAAAAAGAAGTGATCGTAATTTGTGAAGATGAAAGGAATCTCCCTTTGTATGCCACTCCCTTTGCAAGCGGAGCAGATGTTTATGCAAATTTGACAGAAGCTCATACTATTGCAAGTGGCGAGAGCGCTCTGATTTCAACAGGTCTTTTTTTTGAAATTCCAGAAGGTTATGAAATTCAAGTTAGACCTCGAAGTGGCTTAGCGTTAAAAAATAAAATTACCGTTCTAAATACACCGGGAACCATAGATTCCGATTATCGGGGCGAGTTAAAAGTTATTTTGATCAATCATGGAAGACAAGATTTTATCGTAGAGCCAAAAATGCGTATTGCACAAATTGTCCTTGCAAGTGTTGTAAGGGCAGAGTTTAGAATCGCCGAAAAGATCTCAACAAGTGAGAGGGGATCCGGTGGATTTGGACATACAGGAAGGTATTAGATATGACAGCAGTTATTGAGAGTGCTCCATACGTTTGTATTTTAAATGCAAGGAGCAGGGAAGAGGCCATTGCCTCACTCGTTTCAGAGCTTGATGTGGATCATAAAATGGTCTATGAGGCTATTATGCAAAGAGAGCGGGTCATATCGACTGGAATTGGAATAGGAATTGCAATTCCTCATGCAAAAATATCAGGTATTGAAGAGTTTAATGTCGTTATAGGGATTGTCCAGCACGAAGGGATCAATTGGGATGCAATTGACCATCTGCCAGTTAAACTAATAATGTTGATTTGCGGTCCAGATGATAGACATAGAGAGTATTTGCAACTTCTTTCAGAATTGACGAAAAAAATTAAGCAAGAAAGTGTGAGACAGGCGCTTTTTTCTGCAAAAAATAGAGAAGAGGTTGTAAAAATTTTCGGCGAATGCTAACGTGAGCTCCATGGACCTTAGAAAAAAAGATGTCGCAGAACTTTTGACAGTTAGCGAAGAGACAATCAATACCCTCGTAGAAAAAGGGAGATTACCTTGTTATAAACTAGGTGGTGAGTACCGCTTCAATCGAAGCGAAATTGAAGATTGGATGGTAAAAGTGTTGGCTTCTGAAAGGGAGCTTCTCCCATTTGGAGAAGGACAGGGAGAAAAAGCTCCATGGCAACAGTTTGGTCTCTATCGCGCAATTCACCGTGGTGAGGTTCTTTCCGAATTTGACACATCTTCAAAAGAAGAACTTATATATGTTACAATTGACGCTATTGCTGAAAAATTGAAACTCAATCCAGAAGCCGTGGCAGAACTCTTTTTAGAAAGAGAAAACCTCATGCCAACAGCGCTCAATCAAGGGATTGCGATTCCTCATACAAGAGAATTCCTTATTAACGGTCTCTTTGATGCTGTTGTCGTAGTCTATCCTAAAGTTCCAATTGAATGGGGCGCTTTAGATAGTATGCCTGTCCATACACTTTTCTTTCTCTTTGCTTGTGATGACAGACGACATCTAAACCTCCTAGCAAAAATTGCCCACTTTATTAGCAATGAAGACCACCTTCGCTTCCTTCAAACTCGCCCCGATAAAGCCACCCTCCTCGAATTCATCAAGCAATGGGAATCATCGATCAAGTCGCCAGGTTCTGAGATTTTACTCTAGAGTTTAAAGGACTATATTCTACTCTATACTTCTATAATGAGAGAGTAACTCACCTATCTGCCTTTATGGTGGAGAGATAGGTGAGTTATAGTCATTTGACTTAGGTTGAAGGGTCTTTTTTTCGTTTGCGAGGGGTTGTAGCTGGGACAAGCGCTGTCTCTTCCTCTTCCTTATCTTTTTTATCAGGATCCTGGGTTTCAAAGACAAGGGCGTTTTCTTTAACATTGACATTGAAGATGGCGTTGAGATTTGGATTGCGAAGGAGCATTTCGGCAAGTGGGTCTTCTAGGAGCTGCTCAACGGCTCGTCTTAGGGGGCGAGCGCCCATCTCAGGCTGATACCCTTTGTCAACGAGGAGATTTTTTGCCTCGAGGGAGAGGAGAAGTTTGATGTTTTTGCGATCAAGACGCTTTTGAAGCTTGCTTACTTCTAGGTCGATTACTTTAACAAGGTGTTCTTTATCAAAGGCACGGAAGATCACTATGTCATCAAGTCTATTTATAAACTCTGGCTTAAAGTGTTTCTTTACCGCTTTTTCGATCTTGTCTTTCATTGTGTCGTAATCAATTTTGTCGTTATTGACTCCGAATCCGACTTCTGTTGATCTCCGAATTAGATCTGAACCTAAATTGGAGGTCATCACAACAATAGTGTTACGAAAGTCAACTTTACGTCCAAGAGAATCGGTGAGTCTTCCTTCCTCTAATATTTGGAGAAGGATATTCATCACATCTGGATGTGCTTTTTCGACTTCGTCAAATAGAATGACAGAATAAGGACGTTGTCTTACTTGTTCAGTAAGCTGACCGCCCTCTTCGTGACCTACATATCCCGGTGGAGAGCCGGTCATGCGAGATACTGCAAATTTCTCCATATACTCAGACATATCAACTTGAATAAGGGCATCTTCCCCGCCAAAGAGTTGAATTGCTAAATTTCTGGCTAAAAGCGTTTTACCAACTCCTGTAGGGCCTAAAAAGAGGAAGGCTCCAATCGGACGGTTTGGGTCTTTGATATCAGCACGAGACCGTTTAAGTGCTCTTGAAACAACGCCAATTGCATCATCTTGACCAATAATATCCGCTTTTAGAGTCTCTTCCATTTTCAAAATTTTAGAAGTTTCTGCCTCAGTCAACCGAGTGACAGGTATCCCTGTCTGTTTTGCAATGATTGCAGCAATATCTTCCCAGTCGACAATAACTTTTTGCTCTTCCTTATTCTTTTCCCACTCTTCTGAAAGTTTCTCTAACTTTTCACGAAGTTGCTTTTCTTGGTCTCTCAGTTTTGCAGCTTTTTCATATTCTTGATTTGCAATTGATCCCTCTTTTGCTAATCGTATCTCTTCAATTTCTGTTGTAAGTAGAGCAAGATCTTGTGGTTGGTGCATAACCATGATTCTAGCTTTTGCGCCAGCTTCATCGAGCACATCGATAGCTTTATCAGGGAGGAATCTTCCCGCAATGTATCTATCAGATAAAATGACAGCCTCTTTAACAGCCTCATCTGTATAGATACATTTATGGTGCTCTTCATATTTAGTTTTCAGGCCGCCCAGAATTTCAATAGTCTCTTCATTAGATGGGGGAGCGACAATAATCTTTTGGAAACGTCTTTCAAGAGCGGCATCTTTTTCAATGTGTTTTCGATACTCATCAAGAGTGGTGGCGCCAATACATTGGATTTCACCGCGAGAGAGAGCGGGTTTTAATATGTTTGAAGCGTCAATAGCACCTTCTGCAGCGCCAGCTCCTACAATTGTATGCATCTCGTCGATAAAAAGGAGGATGTTTCCAAGTTTTTTCACTTCATCCATTACTGCTTTGATTCGCTCTTCAAATTGACCACGGTATTTAGTGCCGGCAATCATTAAAGTAAGGTCGAGAGAGATCAGTTTCTTTTTAGCTAAATTCTCAGGAACTTCACCTTTAACAATAGCGTGAGCAAGACCTTCGACAATAGCTGTTTTTCCAACACCGGCCTCGCCAATAAGGACAGGGTTGTTTTTTCTCCGTCTACATAAGATAAGGATGAGGCGTTCAACCTCTTTTTTACGACCAATAACAGGGTCTAGGCCGCCTTCTCTGCAAAGTTCAGTAAGGTCATGACCATATGCTTTTAAGGCATGCATTTTTTCAGTGCCGGCTACCCCGCCTGAGCTACTTGCTGTACGATCTTGATTTTGTTTTTGGTTCTGACTGTTTCCCAAAGTGACAGGGGGAACTTGTAAATTAAATGTTTCAAGCTCCTTTAAAATTTCCTTACGTACTTCTTTTAAGTTTACATTTAGGTTTTCTAAAATTTGAGCAGCGACTCCATCTTGCAGTCTGATAAGGGCTAAAAGTAAATGTTCAGTGCCAACATAGTTGTGGTTTAGGGCTAAAGCCTCTTCATTTGCATATTCAAAAACTTTCTTCACCTTGCTCGTAAGCGCTGGATCTCCATATACTTGTATTTCAGGTCCATAGCCTACTGTCAGCTCGACTTCAGCGACGACAGTGTCGTATTCTATGTTCATGTTCTTTAAGACGTTAACCGCAATTCCTTGCCCTAACTTCATGAGGCCAAGCAGGATATGCTCTGTCCCTAAGTAATTATGATTAAGGCGCTGAGCCTCTCTTTTTGCTAACTTGATTACCTGTTTTGCTCTATTGGTAAACTTATCAAACATAAAACACCCTAGATTGTCTTTTTTATATTTTATACTGTTCGCGATTCAAAAATTGGTTTTTTCATTGTCCAAAATCCCCATCTTTAAATTTGCCTCACCCTCGCCTAGTAAAATAGAGCTCAGTCTCGGCAGCGGCTTCGCCTAATTCAAATTTGGAGATTTCTGACTCTGAAAATTCCTCTTTTTAAATCACTCTCAGTATAGCCCTGATTTTCTTTCTTGTAAATTATCGGACGAGATTAAACAAGAAGAAATATGCTTAAGCTAATAAATTTTTTTTAAAACAAGTAGCGTATGAGTAAGATGTTTTTTATATCTTAATATTGATATCCGTAGGAATCTTTCAAAAAAAGCTTTGGATATGCTGGTTTAAATTGGCGGTCCTTGGTTAAAATTTGACCAATTGTTTTTTTTGACATTGATAAATTGTGAGATTCTTTTGAATGTAGAGGTTTTAATAAAGATTTAGGTTGAGAAAAGAGAGATAGAATTTTGTGTTTATCGGCGATACGACTTATTAGGAGTTCTTTAAGTCCTTTTCGCGCTCCATATAAGAAGGGCTCGTATTTGTCTATGTCTAAGAGAGCTAATTCTTGCTTCACCCCAGTCGTAATTGCTTCGATGAGTTTTTCTTGTTCATCAGGATTGTTATATAGATCGCCATATAATTTTTCAGATCGAAGGGAAAGAGAATACAAAATGGAATCTTTTAAAATATCTATTTTAGAGATATTTACAACTTGAAGGCTGCCATCTTTTAAAAGACGTAAACGGCCGCTTGAACTGGTATTTCTAAGTTCATAGAATTCATTAAGAGTTTTTAAGGTATTAAAATTTGTTGTATGCATAATTATTCCTATTAAATATAAAAATTTGTTTTGTATTAAGGGAATATTATGCATGGATTATTTATTATTATCAATCCGATAATTTCTCTTTTTTTATGCACAAGTTGGACTATCGGCAGCTGCTCTGCGCTGACCCATTTTTTAAAATAGATTTATCCTAGCTGAGAACCTAGTTTCTCCATTTTTGAATTTCGTTGTGTATAGCCGAAATCTTAGAGATGGGTTATAACAATATTAAATAGTCAGGAGGGAATTTATGTGGAAGATTGTAAATAGTGGAACAAATCGGGCTGAGGTCAATATGGCGATGGATGAAAAGTTACTCGAAGAGTTGAATCCTAATGATCCTCCTATTTTACACTTTTATGATTTTGAATTACCGGCTGCAACTTATGGGTTTTTTTTAAAGCCAGAGGGATTTTTAAAGGAGGGGCATGGGCTCAATTTGGCTAGAAGGCCAACAGGAGGGGGGATTCTTTTTCATCTTTGGGACCTCACCTTTTCTGTTCTCATCCCGAAAAATCACCCTGGCTATTCAGATGATGTGATGAAAAATTATAAATATATTAACGACCTAGTCCTTATCGCTTTATCAGAATATTTAGAGATGCCGCTTCTTAGTTTGCTTCCAGAAAATCCTATACCGATTGATGAAGTGACAAAACATTTCTGTTTTGCTAAGCCGACAAAATATGATGTTATGATCAACGGAAAAAAAGTGGCAGGCGCCGCCCAAAGGAGAAAAAAGAACGGGTTTCTTCATCAAGGGAGCATTTCAATGATCATGCCTGATTTTGAGCTCCTTCAGAAAATTCTCCCTGAAGAGACTCTAACAGCAAGTAGTATGAAGCAGCACACCTTTGCCCTTACCGAAGGTAATTTGGATGAGGCGAAGAAAAAACTTCGCATCCTTTTACAAAAAGTGATTTCAGGAGAAGAAGCGCTTTAATACAACGGCTTCTAAGTGGTTTCCATACTCAGATGTTCCCGCTTCGTCCGGACTACTTTTTTCTCTAAGCTCGCGAATGGTTGTTCTAATAACGCTTTTATGAAATTTTATAGAGATAGTAGCTTGCGTGCTATCTAGTGATAGCTTAGATAAAACAACCTTGCCAAGATCTTTCATTGATAGGTCCAATAGAGAAGGGGTGCTAGATCTTCTTTCTACATCGCGATTACTTAATAACAGGGTTTTAGTATTTATAAAGGTGTTTTCAAAAAAAATTACTTTTACGTAAATGTCGTCTCTTGTAGCACTTGTCAGCCTTGTTATTGGACTTGTCATCTTGCTCCTCTCTCAAATAAATTTCGCAATGATTGTAGACGTTGTAAAAAAAAAATTGCAATTGATTTTTTTATCTCTAGAGATATTGCTTAAATTGGGGAGGATGGGATATAGTTGATCGCTATGACAACTGCTGTTACACCTATACGAAAAGATGATTTCCCTGGTTGGTACCAAGAGGTATTGACTCTGGCTGATTTGGCTGAGCATGCTCCTGTAAGAGGGTGTATGATTATTAAGCCGAATGGGTATGCTATTTGGGAGGTGATGCAGCAGATTTTGGATAAGAAGTTCAAGAAGATGGGGGTGAAAAACGCCTATTTTCCATTATTGATCCCTTTGAGCTTTTTTGAAAAAGAGGCGGAGCATATTGAGGGATTTGCAAAAGAGAGTGCAATTGTTACTCATACGAGATTGGAGAAAGGGGCTGATGGAAAATTGCATCCTGCGTCTCCTTTAGAAGAACCCCTAATTATCAGACCGACATCTGAGACGATCATCGGAGCGAGTTTTTCTAAATGGATTCAATCATATCGCGATTTGCCAATGAAACTCAATCAGTGGTGCAACGTTATGCGCTGGGAGATGAGGCCAAGACTTTTTTTAAGAACATCAGAATTTCTGTGGCAAGAAGGTCACACTGCGCATGCATCTGAAGATGAAGCAAGAGCAATGTCTCTTGAAATGCTGGGTGTTTATGCAGATTTTGCGGAACATTATCTAGCGATTCCTGTGATCCGTGGAGAGAAATCAGAAGGGGAGCGGTTCCCTGGAGCTGTTAATACCTATACTTTTGAAGCTATGATGCAAGATGGAAAGGCTCTGCAGATGGGAACTTCCCATTTTATGGGGACAAATTTTGCAAAAGCATCTGATATTCAGTTCCTTTCCAAAGAGGGGACTCGCGAATATGCAAATACAACTTCCTGGGGCGTAACGACTAGAATGATTGGCGCTATGGTGATGGTGCATGGCGATGATAACGGCATTATCCTCCCGCCAAGAATTGCCCCTACACAAATTGCTATTGTCCCATTCCTTATGAAAGAGGGCGACTCAAGTGAAGTGTTGAATTATTGCCACAAACTTAAAGAAGAGCTTGAGACTATTCAGTATGCAGATAGAAATTTATCGGTCTTCTTAGATGAAAGAGACTTGCGTGCTGGTGAGAAGAGCTGGGATGCAATAAAAAAGGGCTACCCACTTCGTATTGAAGTAGGAGCCCGTGAAATGAAAGAGGGTAAAGTTGCCCTGTTCCTAAGGACCAAAGAGAAGAAAGAGGTCCTATTTATTCCTCGTGAAGAACTTAGATCAAAAATTTCTACCATTTTGGACCAAGTTCACAGTGACCTCTATGCCAAAGCTCTCAGCTATAGAGAGGCGAACACGGTTACTGTTGCCAGTCAAATAGAATTTGAAAAGATCTTTCGGCAAGAAGTAGGCGCTACCCCGTTTGTTATGGCACCATTTAAGGGCGATAAGGCCCTCGAGACCAAAATCCAAAAGGAGTTCGGTGTAACGATTCGGTGTATCCCTCATAATCTTCCTCCTACCTCTTTATCTTGTTTATTTACCAAACAATCTGGCGCAACACAAGCAATATTTGCAAAATCTTACTAACTTTTAAGTTTGCCTGTTAATAATTTGAATTCAAATTGTGATAGATTGGCTGTTATAATTGTTTTGCATGTTTTCTTGCTGATAATACTGAATGCTATTTGCGATGTGTTGTCTTCCACGATCATTGCAGAAACCGTATAATTCTCCAATGTTGCTGCGCGTTTAAGACCTTTTGCGCTATTTGCTGCTACTAAAATTGAATTTTGTTCATCGATTGACAATTTGATTTCAAGTGAATCGGATTCAGTAGAAGAACAATCGCTAACTGTTGATGAGCATATTGATGGACTTGTTGATGTAACTGGTGACGACATATAATTTCTCCTTGTTATTATTTTTATGTTAATTATAAGTCAATTATAGCACATAATTAAAATAAATTCAATAAATCACTATTATGAAACTTAGTGAGTTATAGATCTGGACAGCCTATCTGTCTTGCGCTTAGGTCTTTACGTGTGTTAGTAATTTTTATAAAATTTAGTGCTTTGTTACTCTTTATTGAGGTTTGATCACTCTTTCTTGCTGTAAACCCTTTTCTTTGCTACTATCTTGGGTTTTACGAGGGGATTTCTATGCTCAAGCTATTAAGGAAATATCAAAAGTCGATTTTTGCCGTTGTTGCATTTATGGTTATCGCAAGCTTCTCATTCTTTGGGACTTATGGCGCAATGCAAAGTGAAAGTCATAAAGAAGAAGATGTGGTTATTGGAAAGGTGCTAGATGGGAGTGATTTATCGAGCAAGGATGTGGCCCAATTGGTCCGGTTTTTAGATACAGATTTCCATGATATTATGAATGGTGACGGGAGAGGGGGGGCTAATTTATTAAATGATGGCGTCTTACGAAATGATATCCTTAAAAGCGGACTTGGTAGCTTAGTATTTGATGCTTATAAGGGCGAAATTGGGGAGGAACTCTCTAAAAAGACGAGAAAATTTAAGGAATTTAAGCCATATATTCATCCGAGTAAATTTTTAAGTTTTGAAGGGATGCTCAGTCAGTTTGCTCCGAATTATTACGAGGATTTTCAAAATTTTCGAATGGCAAGAGAGGAGAAAGAGGCTTTTGAGACCCTTGCAAAGCTCTATGTTGATCAAACAATTTTCCCTGCAGAGATGATGAGAAAGATGATGCTTTATGTTGAGCATCAATATTCTACCATGGCAGCAGGCGACCCAAACTTAAGAAGTGTCGATCTATCACTATTCTACGCAAAGAATGTTACAGACTGGTTTGGTCCGAAGTTTTTGGAGAAGGTGAGCCATTTTATTATAAATGGAGCAGCGTATGCATCGATGCAGGGTTACAAAGTAAGTCTGGAAGAGGCAAAAAGTTCGCTCATGCAGATTGGAGCAAGGCACTTAAAGGAGCTTGATCCTGCCCGAACAATTACTAATGAGGATTTGCATAAGTTTTATAAACAGCAGGTCTCCCAGCTTCAAATGCTCGAGAAAGATGTTATTAGGACATGGCAGAAGATTTTAGTATTTAGAAAGATGCTTGATGAAGTGGGGAATAGTATCTTTGTTGACTCTGTCTTATATAAAGAATTCTCTGAATTTGCTTCAAAGGGTGCCAAGATCGAGATTTATAGATTGCCTTTAGCTCTAAGAATGAAGAAACCAGAAGATGCGATGAAGTTAGAGAGCTATCTTGAAGGGGTTTCAAAAAAAAGAGGTCAAACTGTTTTGACAGAAGAGTTTGCTTCGATTGATGATATAAAAAATAACGTTCCTGAGCTTGTTGAAAAGAGATTCTTAGTAAAGGTTGCTGCCCTTAAAAAAGGGAGTTTAACTTCTGAAATAGGGGTGAGAAAAACCTGGGATTGGCAGCTCAATCAAGAGAATTGGGATGTTCTAAAAGAGGCTTTTCATGAGTTAAATAAATGTGCAAGTTTTGAAACAGAAGAGAGATTTGCCTATTTACAAGGCTTAGATGAGAGTTTAAGGGAGAAAATAGATCAGTTCTCTAGAA
This sequence comes from Chlamydiota bacterium, assembly GCA_947478685.1. Classification (GTDB taxonomy): domain Bacteria; phylum Chlamydiota; class Chlamydiia; order Chlamydiales; family 2-12-FULL-49-11; genus VGMD01. The sequence goes on from CANJWO010000004.1 coordinate 39,293, forward strand.
AAAAAATTCTTGAAGCAGAGCCGGAACTTGTAAAAGAAAAGCTCTCTATGATCCATCCTCAGACAAGGCTTCTAGCAATTACTCTTGCGGGTAGGGATGAAATTCTTCCTGGGATTGTGGATAGAGTCTCTCTATTAGATCTTTTAGAAACTGAGAGTGAAAAGCTCTCTTGCTATAGTGAAAATGGGGAAGATTTTTATCGTATAGAAATTATCGACAGAGGTTCTCTTTGGGAAGTGCTTACATTTGAAGAGGCTAACAGCAGGGGCATTCTAGAGAGTCTCTTCAAGAAAAAAGAGATAAAGGAAAATTTAGTAGCAGCTCAAGAGATGCTTGTACCTTATATGAAGAAGATAGCGCAAGAGGTTATTGCTGGAGATGAGGGAATGGTCGGAGATGTGAGTGGATCTGACAAAGGAACTGGCCCGCGGGAATCATTGAACCTAAAATCTCCTTTAGAGAAACAATGGAATCTTCAAAAAGAGGAACTCCGAATCACTCGAAAGATGGCTCATCCCCTTTTTGATGAAAAACTTTTCTCAATGAAAGAGGGGGAGTGGTCAGAGGTAGTCTCCTCTATAGATGGGCCTTTTTTCTTTCATGTACTCGAAACTTTTGTTGATACGAGTGAAGTCGCTAGGAAAATGGAGGAGGGAAGAGCCCTTCTTGGAAGAGAGGCAAAAGAGGATCTTGTAAAAGAGCTTCTTCAAAAAATTGGAAAAAATGGATCTTAGAGATTTTCCAGCTATCCTCCCTCTCCACTTTTTTGAAGTGGAGTTGGAGGTTAATAAGGGGGTAAAACCCGCAAAGTTAAAAGGGTATTCCGAATTTCTTGATGAGGACTCTTTTTGTGAAGTTAGTATGGCTTGGACTGAAGGTGGAATCCACATTGGTTTGAGCGTTTTAAAGCCGTTTGAGAAGGCCTTTTTTCCAGAGGTTGAAAAGGGCGATGGAATGGAGATTTTTATCGATACTAGAGGAATCTCGGATGCCCTCATTATCCATAAATATTGCCACCATTTTGTCTTTTTACCGAAAGAGGTGGATGGCATTATTGGTGTTGAAGTTACTCGCTTCAGGACAAATGATAAAAGGGAGCTCTCTCGTAAAGAGAGTTTAAAAGTCGCTACTCAATTTACAAAGAATGAGTACTCAATGCAAATATTCATTCCTGATGAGGCACTTTTTGGATTTGATCCAATAGAGTGTTCACTACTAAAAATGGCCTATATCGTCCACCGAGGATCAGATGAGCCTAACTATTTTCCGAAGAGTGGTAATGATTACAATCTTAAAGATCACCCATCTCTCTGGGCTGCCCTCTTGTTAAAATAGTTTTCTCTTTTTCTTTTTGATCTTCTAGATTAGTCTAGATCGAAAAGAGGTGATATGAAAATTGAGACAGATTCACACGAGTGGGTGAGAAAAAATGGAAGTATTGCCACGATTGGGATTACAAAGAAGGCGAGCACTGAATTAGGTGAAATTGTCTATGTGGAACTTCCTAAAGTAGGCCAGAATGTGATAAAGGGCGATGAGATTGCTGTATTAGAGTCAACAAAGGCAGCAATCGATAGTTATGCTCCTCTTAGTGGAAGGGTGGTAGAGGTAAATTTTCTATTAGTGGACAAGCCTGAGTTAGTTAATAGTGATCCAGAAGGCGCTGGGTGGATGTATAGGATTTCTCTGTTAGATTGATTAGAGCTAAAATAGGGGGATCTCTTCCCCCTATAAGTAGTAAATTATAAAATATTATTAGGAGCGCCACTTTATGGTCATTCTATCTTTATGGCTTCTTTGGAGAATCTCAGTAGGATTCAGGCGTATAATAGGTAGCAGAGTTCCTGCCCATTTTCTTGAAGTTGGTGGCTCTCTTCTATCTTGCGTAGCTTCTTCCTCTTGAATAGGCATTGCTATTGGGATAGGTGCTTCCATTGGGATAGGTGCTTCCATTGGGATAGGTGCTTCCATTGGGATAGGTTCATGATGTGGAAGTCTTTTTGTAAATTCAAGAGATCTGAAGAGAGCCTCATTGACAGCTTCTGGAGATAGTTCATGATGACGGCTCATTTCAAATTTTAACTGTTCCAAGGATACCAAGGGCTCTTTTGGAATTGGGTGATCAAATTTTAGAGATTTAGCCTCTGTAAGAAGTATTACCGCGCGAGGAGATGAATTCATTTTGTATAGTATAGTGTTGGCAGTTGCGTCGTAATGAATATAAAATTTTAAGGACTTTTCAGAAATGGGAAAGGTTCGGCTAAGCAAGGTTGTGATATTGTTGTTAATTATTCTAGATACCTGGATTAGTGATTCGCCAACTATTAGCTTTCCGGAATAACTGCTCGTTTCAGCTGCATAATGTGAAGATATGTTTTTAGTATAAAAGGGTTCGTGATTTAATGTTACTTCAAGATCGTAAGGAATTTGAGAGTGGCCGGCAACGGCTAGTATTTCACAATTAATTGAAGGTAATGGTGTCATAATTTTTTATCCTTTTGGTGACAAATTAAATTTTATTATCTAGCATTAACTTAAGTTGGTGTCATCTAGTCTGTTAAATCGGGAGCTTTCATCGTATATTGGTGCTTTTTTTGTCATGAATAGAGGTTTATGTTATTTCCTTCAAAAATACCAATATACTTTCCGAAGATTCTGATTTCACTATAGGGAAATCTAAAAACTTGGGTTATTAATGCTCAGCTAGGTCATTTATATGAGATTCTTAGTTTAAAAAATATTACAGTCAATTAGTGACTCTCGTCAGCGCTAAGAGGGGATAATCGTCTCATAAATTTTAATGTTTTATTAAAAGATTTTCAATAATTATACTCTTTTAAATAATTATTGTTAAGTTCTTATGGACGCCTTCTCTAAATTTTGTTAAGATTCGTAGGTATATTATATAAAAACTATTTTTAAATTGAAAAAGTTTCTGGAAAAAAAGCGGTTTTTGGTGCTCTCGGCCTTGCTGGTCTGTCTTGCGCTTGGGTTTTCTTTTAGGCATTGGATTTTTCAACTAGGAGTAGAGACTTATTTAAATAGTAAGGTTCCTGAGAAGAATTGGCAGTTTGAATATGAAAGAGTCTCTCTTAAAAAAGGTCAAATTTCGTTTTTTAATATAACGCTTGTTACTAAGGTTCCCCTTGTAGAATGTCAGATTGAAAGAGTTGATCTTATTGTTAAACATCGCGGTGGGATACATTTTGATTTCGGGATGAAGATTCAAGCCCCTTTTATTTCATTAAAACAGGATAGTGAGAGCTCTTTTTCTCTTCTTGATTACGCAAAATCTCCATTTTCTAGGTTGAAAGTTGATATCGAGGAAGCTGAGGTTCAGTTTATCGGAGAAAGTGAGCCTACAAAGATCTATTTCTCTTTGGTAAGTGATGAGAAGAGAAGAGCGCTCGGAACATTTTACCTCTCTAATAAGCTCCTAGCTCGGGAAAATTCTAATATAGCAATGAAGTTATATGAATGGCCAGAAGAGTTGATTTTGGAGCTTGAGTTTCAAGAGGCCTCTTTGTCATGGATGAGTCAATTAACAAGGCTCGCTAAGGATAATAAGTGGGCTAAGTGGAATGTTTCAAAAGGGGCATTAAATGGGCACTTATGGCTTGGTGTGACAAAAAATGGAGTAGTCAGCCAAGCAAATGCTACGCTGCGTGTCACAGATGTGGCTTGTGCTCATGAGGAAAATGGCTTACAAGCAGATATTGAATCTCTATTGATAGATACTACTTATCCAAGCGGGAAGAAGGGGGAGATTTTTTGGCAGAATTGTGCTCTGAAGATGGATATTAAAGGGGGTAAAATTGGTTGTAGAGATGATGAGGCAAATGTTGATTTTGCAATTTGTGATTTAAGCGGTCATTTAAATTTTCACTCATTTAAAGATTCAGAGATTCTATTGAAGGGTTATCTTGATCATAGAGATCAGATGACACCCATTGTGCTGAGTGCAAACCCGAGTGGTATTGATAAAGATACGCTTGATGTCGACTTGAAGCTGTCTGAGTCTAATTTTCTTGCCCACTTAAATCTATCAATTGCAAGGGAAGGAGATGATCTTTGTGTTGTAAGAGGGCGGCTTAAAGAGATGGACGCTCCAGAGCTTGCAATGTTGCAACATGCCATTGGGTTTTTCTCCCCACAGGTTAAAGGCTTTCAACTCAATAAAGGGACAGTTACTTCTGAGCTAAGTCTCCGCATAGTTAAGGGGAAAGTGGAAAAGGTCTTGCTAGATGATATACTAGCAGATGATTTGGAAGTCTATTGGATCAATCGAGATATTTTGGCAACCTGCTCCCATCTTTCTGGTAGTGCTAACCTGGATTTTCAACACCTGTTTTCATTTGATATGCCAAATTGGGAAGTGAATGTACAAAATGGACAGTTAGTTCAGGGTGGTGTAAAGCCAATAAGTATTCAAGGCATCAGCATGCAGCTTTTCATGTGTAGAAAAGTGTTTGAACCTTCTTGGATTCGGGCTACATATGGTGGAATCGATATTCTATTAGATGTTGTGGGCTATTATTCTGAAGCTGATCTAAACATGCATCTTTCGACAACGGGTGATAGGCTACTTCATCTTATTTGTGGAGGAAAAGAAGATTTTTTAAGGTTTAGTCAACACAGAATTCACACCGATATTGATTTTCATAGACAGCTTGGCTATTGGGAAGTATTGGGAAAAACCTATTTGAATGTGATTGATGATTGGGAAGAGTGTGCAAGGGTAGGGTTTTTCTTATCAGACCAAATTTTTAAGGAAAGTAATTGGAAAGAGATGATTCGAGAATCTGTCTCTAAAGGTTGGTTTGAGACAGAGTCGATCTCTTGTGAATTCATGAAATTTGTCAATGCCTATACTGGTGCGGATTGGCTGTTAGAAGGGATGGGCTCTTTTAACGGAACATTTAATGGTGAGAGTCTTGATGCAAAAATACAATTTTCCCATGCAAATTTTTTTTCACCCTTTTTAGATATTCGGTTGAACCCATCAAATGATCCAGGTAATGCAAGAACTTCGGATGGAATCGTCTGGTGCAATTTTGAGAAGATGGAGTGGAAGGTAAATATCCCGCTCTATGAGGCACTTATCCATGATAAAGCTCATGATTTCTACTTTAATGATACAAGAGGGGATCTCTGTTTTGAAAATGGTTTGATCCAATTAAAGAAATTTGTGACAGAGTCTGAGGGAGTCGTTTTCGGAGGTAGCTTAGAGTTTTCCTCACCTGTTTTTAAATTAGAGATTGATTCATTAGTTGGTAATGTACGCCAGCTAGAAAAGTGTCTTCAGCACATTCCGACTTGGAAATCGCTCCATGTTCCATTTGATGGACAAATTCGAACTAAGGAGGGCGGGGTTAGCATTATATATGACCCTGATAAAGAACTTGTATTGCAGGTCCATTTAGAACTCTTACACGGTATGTGGGAAGTCTTTCAGGCATTAGCTGTGACTGAGCTCTCATTTGACTTTGATTTTAGTTCAAATGAGAAGAGAGCCCTTTTAACAAGCGTCGTAGGAAAAATCCCCTCTGCCTTTCATGAAGGGGGATACTGTTTAAATGGAAAGGAGATCGAACTCTGTTTGGGAGAGGATTCCACATTGCAGTTTGATGTTCGTCTAGAAAACAGGGTAATGGATCTGATTAGATGTGTAGGTGTATATCATCTAGATTCAAAAGAATTTCAATTTGATAGGGAGAGATCACATCTCTTCAGTGTCCACCCAAATAAAATTGATCTTAGTTTGGATTCAAATTTTTTTCCAAAAGTTGTCGATCTCTTGATAGATATCCCTTTGCAGGAGGCGGAAAATTATGGGAAAATTCTTGCAGATATGAAAATAATAGGAGAAGAGCCTATTGAATTATTCAATAAAATTTATGATTGGGAAGGTGATGTTCACGCTAAGATCTCTTTAAAAGAGAATATTTGGGAGATCGATCTTACCTCGGGTAAATTTCATTGTGATGTAAAAAAAGAGTTTGAAAGCTGGAGAGTAAACCATTTATGTTTAGCTGGATTTGAAATTAGTGGAGAGCTTAAAAAAAGTGAGATTGGGTTTGTGATATCTAATTTGAAAGGAGTTGGAGAGAGCTCTCTCTTTTCATTTAAGGAGGGTTTTTTTGTACCAGAAAAAAGGCGTATCACGCTCCCTATTCAAGAGGCTCTTATAGATTTTAAAGAGTGTTTTCCAAAATTAGGTGAGGGAAGGGTAAGTTTAGGTGGAGTTTTAGAGATTGATTTTTCTAAAGGATTTAGCAATTCCTTCGTAGAAGGAAAACTCAAGCTTGAGGCTGAAAAAGATCATTTACAAGCTGTATCGATCTCTGAGCTCTATCTGATTTATAATTTAGATAGAGGACTAGTTATCAAGGATAGCATTTTTGAGCTCACATATGAAAATGCAAAATGTTTAGTTGAAGTGCCTTTTGGCTCTTACTCTTTTATTGATAAGTTATGGCAAGTTTATCAGATCAAAACAAGTTATGGCGATCCTGAAATCCAATGTTTGCTTAATAAAATAGGGTTGCAAATGGATCTTCCTAAAAACAATTCTGGAAAAACAGAAGTTGTCCTTGATATCGAATTTTCAGAAGATCAGTTTCAGACCAGCTGCGCTTTTGGGCCAGGAAATTATGTGTGGAAAGGAAAAGAGATTTTTTTAAAAGAGATGAGATGGTTTTATGATAAAAATCATCTCGATATCGATACAGTTCTCCCTTTTTGGGGATCGGAATTTACCATTCATGCGAAAGTCTATCCAGACGATATGGGACTTGCCATCATAGAGGGTTTTGAAAAAGATGTAGAGGAGAGAGCTCTCTATATAGAATGTAGGTTGCTTGATCCTGAAGGCCTATCTATTCAAAAATTTCAAGGTAATTTGTTTGGTCTTGATTTTCAATTTCTCCCTAAAAATAAGATGGAAGAGTGGGTCTTTCTTGGTGATGTAAAAATTGACGTTGGCTCCTTGAAGAGAGTTGTAGGGCCTGATGTAAAGCAGCTCATTGACGAACTTAAATTTCATAAAGGCTATGAATTAAAAGGTGAGCTCACCTTAAAAAAAGATAATTTAGCTGCATCAAGCTTTGAAGGATATTTGAAAGGACGTGATTTTGATTTTCTTGGATATATGTTTAAGACGCTTTTAGCAAATATAAGTATTGATCAGAATGGGGTCTCTCTTAAAGATCTTTCTATTAGTGATGAGGGGGTCACAGTAGCGATTCCGGAGCTTAAGATAGATGTTTCGGGAAAAGGGGATCTATCGATGCGTATTCCTGAGATCACGATTGACGAGTTGAGACCTTCACTATTAAAGAAAAAACATGTCCATCAAAGATTGAAACCATTTTGCATTAAAACAATGGTCTTCCAAGATGTTACAGGAAATTTAGCCGACGAGAGATCTTTTACCGGTAGAGGCCATCTAAAATTTCATAACACATTTAAAGAGGGGCATAACTTATTAGATATTCCGATTGAGATTATTAGCAGATTGGGACTCGATATAGGTCTTCTTGTCCCTATTCAAGGCGAACTTGATTATGTCTTGAAAAATGGCAAACTTGTTTTTACAAAATTAAAAAATAGCTTCAGCGAGAGCAAACGATCCTATTTCTATCTTTGGAATAAAACAGAATCGTATATTGATTTCTCAGGAAATATGCATATCGATATTCGGATGAAGCAATACGTCCTATTTAAAATCACTGAATTATTCATCCTCTCAATTCAAGGCCCCCTTGAAAAACCAAAATGCTTCTTGCGATAACAAGATTTCTATTCCCTAAAGTTTGTCTCTATTGTAGAGAGATTCATCCAGACAAAGGCTTGCTTTGTGAAAGGTGTCTAGTTGGTTTGGATTTACTCTTTCCTAGGGGAAGGTGCTATACTTGTTTTAGAGAGAGTGAGCGGCGAAAATGTCTCGCCTGTTTTAAACAGCCCTCGCCATGGTATCAGGCGGGAGCTCTCTTCTCGAGCTATAGCTCGGGCACTGTGTTATTGCAAGATCCTGACCGCTTTGGAAGGGAGATCGCAGCTTTTTTTATCATCCAATACATCAGAATGAGATGGCCCCTTCCAGATGCCTTTTATGTAGAAGGTGATTTAAAGCCGATCTCTTCCTATATACGTAAATTTCTCCCAATAAAAAGAGCCTCAAAAAGAATAGAGTATGGTGGAAAAAAAATTCTCTACTTTACAAAAGATGCAGCTGAATGTGAGATTCCCGAATTTCTTTTAGGATCAAGAATCTATCTCCTCTCATATACCCACTTTGATTAATTTATGACTCTAAGTTTTGTTTGGTCATTTGGATTTGCCTGCGGAGGGTTTCATCGGTCTCTAGCTGCTTTTTGATTTTGTTCCAAGAGTGAAGTAGGGTTGAGTGAGTTTTGCCACCGAAGGAGGAGGCAAGTTTCATTAATGACTCGTTAATCAGCTCTTTAGCAAGATACATGGCTACTTGGCGAGGGAACGCAACCTCTTTTTTTCTGTTAGAACCTCTAAGATCTTGAACACGCACATTGAACATGGATGAAACACTTTTAAGAATGCTCTCTACAGTCACTTTCTTTTGGGGAACGTATTGAAAGAGTTCGCTCAAAGTAGTTTCGACAATTTCTTGAGTGATCTCAGTTTGAATAAGGCCGCAGTATGCGCTCAATCTGTTAATCGCCCCTTCAAGTTGACGAACGTTATTAAAGATGTGTTCTGCAATAAAAAAAGCTACTTTTTGTGGGATTTTTAGACCCTTTCTCTCGGCTTTGTATTGAAGGATGGCAACTCTTGTTTCTAAGTCAGGGATACCAATATTTGCAACTAGGCCCCATTCCATACGTGCAATCAGGCGTTCAGAAAGTTTGAGAGCGCTAGGAGGCTTATCACTTGTAATTACGATCTGTTTATTCTGATTAATCAGTGCCTCAAATGTGTTGCAAAACTCCTCTTCAAAGTTAAGTCTGTTTTGTAGAAACTGAATATCATCGACTAGAAGTATATCAAGATTTCGGTAAAACTTTTTCATTTGATCGACCGTTTTATTTCTTAGGCTGTCTACAAGATCGTTAATGAACTGTTCAGTTGTGATGCATTGTACTTTGACCTTTTTGTGCTGCTCTTTACAATAGTGGCCAATGCTGTGCAAAAGGTGTGTCTTTCCAAGGCCAACACCACCATGAATAAACAGAGGGTTGTACGATTTTCCTGGGCGGAGTGCAACACCGAGTGCTGCAGATTTTACAAACTGATTGGAGGGACCTTCAATAAAATGCCCGAATGTATAACCAAGATTAAGTTTAATCTCATATTTTGAATCAATCTCTTTTTTCTCTTCAATGAAAACAGGTTCAGAAACTGTCTCATCTCTCCTTGGTTCTTTGATCACAAAGCGAATTGAAGGTTCACCTTTATTATTTAAAGGAAAGTAAGAGACAAGCTCATGTCTGTAATTTGAAAGTAGATAGTCTTGAACAAAAACATTCGGCACTTCAAGTACAATATCGCTATCGTTTGATTCAACAAAATGGATGGGTGCGATCCAGTTTTGAAATTCAGCAAGAGAACATTTTTTCTGAAGGAGCCCTACAAATTCTCCCCAAATCTCTTGTGCATCTTTCACCAACATCTACAAACTCCTCCACTTATATCTGCACATCTTTAGTTATGAACAATGTTTCCACAACATCTTCTAAAGGTGTAATTTACGATCAAAATTTAACACCTCCCAAATAACAATACAAGGAGATTTCTGAATATATTGGATAACCTGTTTAGCATCAGCCGAAAAAAAAGATACTTACTGATAAGCTAAGATGAGGGCTTCGGCTTGGCCTGAAATCTTTAAATCTGGATGGCTTTTTAGAACAGCGGCCTGTTCAAGTCCTTGTCTATGATAGCCTAATAGAAAAAGTGCTTTTGCGCGATTGATTAGGGTAGGGGGACTATTAGGATCATACTGTAAGGCTCTATCAAAAAAGTTAAGGGCCATTAGATTATCACCCAGCTCTAGATGAAGGGCGCCTAAGGTTTGAAGATCGTAACTTGATTCAGGACAAAGAACTACGAGGGCATCAAAGAATTTCATCGCGATCTTATAATGACCTTGTTTGATGTAAGAATAGGCGACAAAACGAAGATCGTTCACCTCCTCTTCTGACCAACCTAAAAGATCCATCCAATGAATTTCACTCATGCATATCCTTTTTATCCTTTGCAGTAGCGATAACGCTCTGAGGTGATTTGTGCCATGATTTTATTCAAAACCTGAATACTTTGCATCATATCAATTAGTGCATTGGCTTCTTTATCAATCAGTTTTACCTCTTCTTCACTTTCCCAAGAGGGCTGATGCTGCTTTTTTCTCTCATCATCACGCTTATCTTTCTCACTCTTCCGTTTTTCCTGAATTCTACCCATTTGAAGTTCTAATAGTTCAGCGGGGCCAAGTTTAGGGGCAAGCTGGTGAGTGAAAAGCCGCCCTTTTTGATCGTTATACTTCTCGGGCGGCGGCATATTGCTCCAAGTCTTCCCCTTGGTCCCTAACTCAAACAAGATTTGATAGTCTGTAACTATCATAGGTTCAAATATATCAGTAGATAATTGAGAGGCAATCGATCTGCCGTTAGAGATCATTTCCTCATCAAAATACTTTCTATTCTGCTCATAATGAATGTAGGATTGAATTCCTATATCATCGATGGTTTTGGTCGATTTTGTGCTCATACCCCCGTCATAGCAAATGAGCTATTTTGTGACTAGCAGTTATAGTCATTTGACTTAAAATTTGAATTGATAGAGAGGCCTTGATATCCTTACTAGTGTAACTGTCAGGTGAATATAGTTTATAGTCTCCAAATGAGGTTTAGGGTATCTACCTTCCTCATAACTTCCTTTGAAATTTCTTCAGTATCATAGCATATCCTTCCTGCCATTATGATATTAGGATGTTTTCCTTGGGCCTCTCTTGTAGCTATCTCATCTGGAGTATATAGTGCTTTTTTTGCTAGTTCTGTAAGATCGCCCATATTTTTGCATATGGATGGGTCTATTTCCACCTTCTCATACTTACCTTCTATAGATTTAAATAATACTTTAAATGCCTCTGATGAACCGGATGAACCTACTGGGTCTGACATAAATATACCTCTTAATTAATGGTATTTCTAAATAAATATATTATTTAAATTTATGCAAGGCATATCTTGTGTTGGATAAAAAGTAATTTAACATGCTTTAAATAAGCATATTAAATTAATAATTTTAGGGTCAAGCTTTGAGTGTTTGAGTTTCAATCTCACTCAAACCTGATCCTATTTTCTTAAGCTATATTCTGGTTTTTTAGCTTTTTGGGGGTGGATTAAAAATTATTTTAACAATTCCCACTGGTTCCCACTTTTTTATTTTTGCAAATAGGGCTTTGATAGTCTTTTGCTTGTGTGCAATTAATTTTTTTAAAGGTTGAGGGTAAGTGGGGGTTTTATCCAAAATCGCTTGCGAAGTTTGTGATCAATTGTTAGTATGTGGGAAATTGTGGGAAATATGGCGAAGTCCTTTTTTAGTGGCTCTTATAGTGCGAAGCTTGATGAGAAGAACAGATTTGTTCTTCCTCAAGAACTCCGCTATCAGCTCGTAGAGGACGGAAAGCTAGAATTTACAATTGCTTTGAGTATGGGTGGATGTCTTGCGATTTATAAAAAAAGTGACATCACAGAGATCGTAGAAAGATTTAAAAAGAAGCAACACATTGCAAAATTTCAGAAATTTTTCACCCTTTTCTTTTCGACATTGGTTGAAGCAACTTGTGACAAAGTTGGAAGAATTATGATCCCTTCTGTTTTGAAAAATGGAGTGGGAATGAAACAAGAAGTTATTATTGCAGGGGCTCTTAACAAAATAGAGCTTTGGCCGAAAGAAGTTTATGATAGAGATCTTGCTAAATTTATCGGTGGCGAGGCTGAAGGGGATTTACAAATGATGATGGAAGAGGCGTTTTCTTTACTCTCAGATGAGGAAGAATCAAACGGAATCGAAAATGCAGTTGAAAGAGTGCAAAATGAGGTCGTAAAACTATGACATTACAGAAAGCACCCCATATCCCAGTAATGATGGATGAAATGCTTGAATACTTTGCAGATGTTTCTATTAAGGTCTTCTTTGATGGGACATTAGGTGCAGGTGGTCATGCAAAAGCAATGTTAGAGGCTCACCCCGAAATAGAGATGTATATTGGTTGCGACCAAGATCCAATGGCCTTAGCAATTGCAAAAGAGAATTTAAGTGCTTTTGAGCACAAGATAAAGTTTATACATGGAAACTTTCTTAATCTAGACCAGATGATCGCATCGGTTGGTGTTAAGCAGGTAGACGGTTTTTTTTTGATTTAGGAGTGTCATCTATGCAATTTGATGAAGATTTTAGAGGCTTTAGTTTTCAGAAAGAAGGTCCTCTCGATATGCGCATGGATCCTACGACGGATCTTACAGCTAAGGATGTTGTGAATGAAATGTCCGAAGATGATTTAGGGGTTATTTTCAGAGATCTCGGAGAAGAGAGATTTTGGAGAAGAGGCGCTAGGGCAATTGTAGATGCACGCAAAAAGAAGACAATTGTTACAACAACAGAGCTTGCAGGGGTAATTGAGAAGGCGATTTCTAGAAAAGAGGGAATCCATCCTGCAACAAGAATATTTCAAGCTATCCGAATCTATATTAATAAGGAGCTTGAATCGATTGAGGGATCCTTAAAAAAAGCGATAGATGTCTTAGCCCCAGGTGGAAAAATTGGCGTTCTCAGTTTTCATAGCCTAGAAGATAGAATTGTAAAAAACATTTTTCGTGATGCAGCAAAGTCTATAAAAGGACTTGATCAAAAGCCGTTACTTGCCCTTTTAACAAAAAAACCTAGAGTCCCAACTCCACAAGAGAAGAGGATTAATCGTAGATCTAGAAGTGCTAAGTTGCGTTTTGCTGAAAAACTATGAAGAAGATTTTTTTTGTACAAGTTCTTGTATGTGCATTTTCGTGTGGCGGGGTTCTTTACGCCTACGTAAGACAGCAGAACGATGTTACGAAAGTTCGGATAGAGCTCCCTAGACTCACAAGAGAAGTGAGACAACTAGAGGAGCAAAACTCAAGATTAAGATACGAAATTGAGCGCTTTGAAAATCCAAAACATTTAATGGAACTTGCTAAGCGTCCAGAATTTAGTCATTTAAAGCACCCTCTTATCGGTGAGATCTTTGTCCTTCAGATTAAAGAAGATCTCCAAGAAGCTAAAGAGGAGAGCAAACTCCTCCCAAGAGTTAGAGCAATTTTTGCCCACTCTCTTCCCGAAACTTCAAAATAATTTTTCTTTTTTTCTGTATGTTCTATCTCGAGTTTAGGGTTTTTTAGAAATACATTACAAGAATTCACATATAACATGCTTATAATAAAAATATAAAGAAAACTTGTTCACCACAGAGATCACAGAGCACACAGAGGCGCTACGCGCAAAGAATTTGTTATTTTTTCTCTGTGTCCTCTGTGATCTCTGTGGTGAAAAAATCTTAAAAAACCTATTATCACACAAGCTTGCTCCTAAATTTTTCACCGCAGAGACGCAGAGGCACTAGAAGAAAAAAGTAAACTACTTTGAGTTGAGAAAATATGGGTAAGAGATTTCGGTTTGTTAGTGTTGCGATTTTTGTGCTGGCGCTCTTTGCCATTCTAATTGTTCAGTTCTATAAAATTCAGATTTTTGAGCATGAAAAGTGGGTGCATGTTGCAAAAGGGCAGCATCAAACAGTTGTGAAAGAGCCTTTTAAAAGAGGTGTTTTTTATTCAAATACCCAACTGAAAGCTTTGCATATTGAAGAAAAACAACCGTTTGTTATTGATGTGTTAGCATACCATTTGCATATCGATCCATTTCTGATTCCAGAGCAATTTAAAAAGGAGATGAGTGAGAAGCTTTGTCAGCTTTTAAATCTTCCACCCGACATTTCTGACCATTTCTATAAAAAGAGTCGCTATAGAAGAGTTGCAAGCATGATCTCTTTTCAAGAAAAGGAGAAGGCAGAACTCTTTTGGAATGAGTATGCAAAGAGTAAGAGACTTCCAAAAAATGCCCTATATTTTGTTAAGGATTATCAGAGAAGTTACCCGTTTGGAAAGATGCTCGGTCAGGTTCTTCATACGGTAAGGGGAGAGAAGGAAGAGAAGACCCATCAAGCAATTCCTACGGGGGGTTTAGAGGTTGTTTTTCATAAATATTTAAAGGGTGAAGAGGGTTCTAAAGTTATTTTAAGATCACCTCGGTATGAGATCGATAGTGATTTTGTTGAGACGCCACCTAAAGATGGCTCTGATGTCTATTTGACAATCAATCACATATTGCAAGCTATTACAGAAGAAGAGCTTGCAAAAGGCGTTAAAAAGGTTGGCGCAAAAGGTGGCTGGGCTGTAATGATGAACCCCTTTTCAGGGGAAATTTATGCAATGGCACACTATCCGTTCTTTGATCCATCACATTATCAAGATTATTACAACGACCCAAAAAAGGCAGAACATACTAGGATTAAAGCGATTACAGATTGTTTTGAGCCGGGTTCTACAACGAAAGCAATCACTTTAGCGATTGCCCTTAAGGCAAATCAAGAATTGCTCAAGCAAGGGAAAAAACCAATTTTTTCCCCAAAAGAGATGATGCGTTGTGATAATAATATGTTTCCCGGAAGAACGCAGCCATTAAAAGATGTTAGTAATCATAAATACTTGAATATGCAGATGGCTATCCAAAAATCATCTAACGTATATCCCGCAAGATTAATGCAACGTGTGGTGGAGACGTTAGGCCCTAGTTGGTATAGGGAGCAGTTAGTCAATGTATTTGGATATGGTGAGAAGACGGGAATAGAACTTCCTTATGAAAATGCAGGAATGGTTCCTATGCCTGGAAAAAAGTATGCGAATGGTAGTTACGAATGGTCACTTCCAACCCCTTACTCGTTAGCAATTGGATATAATTTGCTTGTTAATTCAGTTCAGGTAGTAAGGGCTTTTTCAGTCCTTGCAAATGGAGGCTATTTAGTAAAGCCAACGCTTTTAAGAAAAATTGTTTCCAAAGAAGGGGTAATTGTTGATAATACCGCTACATTATTTAAGAAAAAAGTATTAGATGAAGCGATTGTAGAAGAAATAGTTAAGGCAATGAAATTTACGACAAAGCGGGGCGGAAATGCGGCTTTGGGGGATATACCTGGTTTTACAGAGGCCGGAAAGACAAGTACTTCTGAAAAATTAATTAAGGGGCAATATTCTAAATCACTGCATTTTTCGAGTTTTATTGGATTTGCCCCTTTAAAAGATCCGAAGTTTGTCTTGTTTGTAGGAGTTGATGAGCCTCAAAAAATTTATATCCCTGGATTTGGAACGACTCATTTTGGGGGTAAATGTGCAGCACCTATTTTTAGAGAGATTTCAAAAAGATCTCTTGAATATTTAGGTACACACCCTGATGATTCATATGGTTATCCGAAAGGAGATCCGAGAGCGTGTATAGAGAAGGCTGATTGGACAAATGAGGTAAATCAATTAAATGAGCTCTACAAGAAATATAATGAAACTTAAAAAGCTTATCGATGGTTTTGATATCAAAGTTGTAAAAGGTTCAAAAGAGATCGATATATCGGGCCTTTCAAGTAATTCTAAAGAAATTGGTCCGGGCTTTCTTTATATTGCGAAGCGGGGTAAAACTCACGATGGCAACCAGTATGTCGCAGATGCAATATTAGCTGGCGCTAGCGCTATCCTAAGTGATCTTTATAATCCATTTTTAGAATCGGTTACACAATTGATTACAAGTGATACAGGGATTATGGAATCATTGCTTGCAGCAAGATTTTATGACAATCCCCATGAGAAACTATTTCTTGTAGGAATCACGGGAACAAGTGGAAAGACTACAACTTCCTATCTCATTAAGCATCTTATTGGAGAGTCGGGATTAATCGGTACTATTGAATCAGTTATTGGTGACCATCGAATCAAGAGCGATCTAACTACTCCCGATTGTATTACCTGCTATAAACTATTAAAAGAGATGTGCTCAGCTAAGCTCTCTTCCGCTGTCATGGAGGTCTCTTCTCACGCTCTTTCTCAGAATCGGGTCGAGGGGCTTTTATTTGATGTTGCATTATTTACTAATCTGACTCCTGAACATCTTGACTATCATGAAAATATGGAAGCATATGTAAAAGAAAAAGCGAAGCTTTTTACAAAACTTAAAAAAGAGGGTGTTGCCATTGTCAACAGGGACGACCCTTGGGCCGTTTTTATGAAAGCAGATCGAAGACAAATCACATATGGGATTGAGAGTAATGCAGACTTTAGGGCTAAAGATATTGTAATGACCCTTTCGGGAACTAAATTTACCTTAGAGTTTGATGGAAAGGAAGAGGCATTTAAAACCCCCCTTATTGGAAGATTTAATCTCTATAACGCGCTAGCAGCAATTTCTGTCGCATTTGTAAAAGGGATTGACATAGCTGAGATAAAGAGACGAATTGCTACATTTAAGCCAGTTCCTGGAAGATTACAACCCGTTAGATGCAATGAAGGGGCTTATATTTTTGTCGATTTTTCCCATAAGGCAGATGCTCTAAAAAATGTTTTACTTACATTGCATGAATTAAAAAAAGGGAAAATCATTACTGTTTTTGGATGTGGTGGTAATCGAGATCGAGAGAAAAGGCCGAAGATGGCGAAAATAGCTGAAGATTATAGCGATATTGTTATTGTTACCTCTGACAATCCTAGAAATGAAGATCCTGAAGAGATTATTAGAGAGATCCAAAAGGGATTCACAAAGAAGACCTACCTTATTGAAATTGATAGAAAAAAAGCGATTGAAAAGGGGATATCCCTCCTTAAAAAGGGTGACATACTTTTAATTGCAGGTAAGGGACACGAGACAAATCAGATCTTTGCTTCGATGTCGATCATTTTTGATGACGTCAAGGTTGCGCAAGAATTAGCAAATGCGATAAGTTGATAAAATGATGAAAATTTTTACGATCTTTCTCTTAAGTCTACTTTTTTCTTCTTGTGCTACAAACAAAACAACCTCAAGATCAGATGCTAGTGCATACAAACATAATTCTGCTGAAAAAAAGGTAGCTGCACATAAAAAGGAGATGGTCCCCCTTATCGTAATCGATCCGGGTCATGGTGGATTTGATTTAGGGACTCACAGTAAAAGTTATGAAGAAAAAGAGATCTGCTTAAAAACTGCCGGATTTCTTAGAAAGCACTTGGAAAAAGCTGGTTACCACGTCATTATGACAAGAAGTAGAGATGAATATCTCCCTTTAAAAAAACGGGCCGAGATCGCAAACCAGGCAAAGAGCCAAGTCCTCATCAGCATCCATTGCAACTCTGCTAAAAACACCAATGCCAAAGGGATTGAAATTTTCTACACACAAAAAACTGAGCCATGGCGCGCTAAAAAATCTAAGCAATTAGCTCAGGCTGTACTTTCTAGTTTCTTAGCCCAAACAGGGGCAGATTCCCGAGGGATTAAAGAGGGTAATTTCTGCGTCATTCGTGAAACAAAAATGCCTTCCATCCTCATCGAAACCGGCTTCCTCACAAATGAAGAGGAGCGTAAAAAACTGAGCAACGACTTCTATCTCGACACTGTCGCCAAATCGATCACCACCGGCGTCGACAACTACTTCAAAAGCACCTAGCATAGATTTCAAATCTTATTCGCTATATCTGCTTGCATCGGGCCTGTAAAAACAGAGCCCTGCTTCAGCATCACCTAATGGTTGATAAAAAGGCGAAGCGATCTTTTAGCCTAAGTGAAATTTTAAATTTAAATGACTATATCATTGATATTCAATAGATAGCGGCTATTTTATTAAATTTGTAGCTAAGAACTCTGATTATGGGGTTAATTTGGGATTAGTGAAGGATGCGTCCCCGGCGCGACTTGAACGCGCGACCTGCCGCTTAGGAGGCGACCGCTCTATCCACTGAGCTACGGGGACAAAAAAGTATAATTAATATATGCTAAAGAGAAATTATATTGAAGGGGTGTTTTTATGGCGACGGCAGATATTGGTCTTATAGGACTTGCAGTAATGGGGCAGAACCTCATTTTGAATATGAATGATCATGGGTTCACTGTGGCCTGTTTTAATCGAACAGTCTCTAAGGTTGACGATTTTCTTGCCGGGCCTGCGAAGGGGACTAAAGTCATTGGCTGCAAAACGTTGAAGGACTTTGTATCTAAGCTTAAAAGCCCTAGGAAGATAATGATGATGGTGAAGGCTGGTGAAGCAGTTGATGATTTGATTGCTGAGCTTACCCCCTTCCTTCAGAGAGGTGACATCTTGATTGATGGAGGCAATAGCCACTTTACCGATACTGAGAGAAGGTGTGAAGAGCTTAAAGCTAAAGGTTTTTTGTTTATAGGTTGTGGGGTTTCTGGGGGAGAAGAGGGGGCAAGAAATGGGCCGTCGATGATGCCCGGTGGTAACGCCGAGGCGTGGGATGCTGTGAAGCCTATTATCCAAACCATTTCGGCTAAGACAGAAAAAGGGGAGCCTTGTGCCGATTGGTTAGGCAATGGGGGCGCCGGTCACTATGTAAAAATGGTCCACAACGGCATTGAGTATGGGGACATCCAAATCATTTGCGAAGCTTACGATATGATGCAGAGGATAATCGGTTTGAATGAAGCTGAAATGGCAGAAATTTTTAGAAATTGGAATAAAGGGGAGCTTGATAGCTATCTGATTGAGATTGCAGCAAATGTGCTTGCATTTCAAGACGTTGACGGCAAGCCGCTTGTGTCTAAAATACTTGATTGTGCAGGGGCAAAGGGTACAGGAAAATGGACTACAGAGAGCGCTCTAGAAGAGGGTATGCCTCTCTCCCTTATCGGTGAGGCTGTTTTTGCAAGATCACTTTCTGCGCTAAAAGATGAAAGGGTCAAATTAGCCAAGATTTTTACAAAACATCCAAGGCTCTTTACTCAAGATAAAGAGGAGACTATCGACAACATCCGAAAAGCCCTCTACGCCTCAAAAATTATGAGCTATACACAAGGCTATATGCTTATGCGCGCTGCCTCTGTCCACTATAAGTGGGATCTTAATTACGGGAACATTGCCCTCATTTGGCAAAATGGATGTATTATCCGAAGTGTCTTCCTAAGTAAAATTAAAGAGGCTTTTGATCGAAATTCCGACCTTCAAAACCTCCTCTATGATGATTTTTTCAAGAATGCCATTGTCAGGTCTCTTGAAGGATGGAGAAAAGCGGTAGCGCTCTCAGTTGAGCACGGTGTGCCCACTCCTTGCTTTAGTTCAGCTATTTCCTGGTTTGATGCCATGACATCAGAAAGACTTCCAGCAAACCTCTTGCAAGGCCTCCGCGACTACTTTGGCGCTCACACTTATGAGCGGACTGATAAACCGCGCGGCACCTATTCCCATACTAATTGGACAGGAACTGGCGGCAGCGCAGCATCAGGATCTTATAATGCTTAAGTTTTGGGCTCTCGATGACGGATATCTTGAAATCAATCAGAGAGGGCTTTTTGGCGAGAGTGTGGAAGATATTAAGTTTCGAATCCCCATTCACTGCTTTCTTGTAAAAACAGAGGATCAGCTAATACTCATTGATACCGGTTGCGGTACCTATTTTGGGCCCACTGCGGGCCGGTTAGGAAAAAGCCTTAAAAAGACGGGGCATAGCCCTGACCAAGTTACTCTCATATTCTGCACCCACCTCCATCCCGATCATATCGGAGGCCTCTCCCTCTTTCCAAATGCAACTCTTTGTGTATCTGAAAGGGAAGTAAAATATTGGATAAATCCTGAATCTGAGGTAAGTGAATATAATAAGAAATACGTCCCCTTCGTAAGGGAGATGGTAGCATCGCATCAAGGAAAAATTCTCCTGATCAGGCCCGGAGAAGAGATCGTTCCCGGGGTGACCTCCGTAGAAGCATATGGCCACACTCCAGGTCATACAGCCTTTCTCTTCGAGTTAAATGACCAAAAACTCCTCATCTGGGGCGATCTTGTTCATAAAGCAGATCTGCAATTTCCCCATCCAGGGCGTCTTGTAGTCATCGATGACAATCCGGAAGCTGCAGCCATAGCCCGCATGCGCTTATTGGGAGTAGCCGCAGACGAAAAACTCCTTGTTGGAGGGGCGCATCTCCCAGATCCTGGGTTATTTCAGGTCTCTAGACTGGGTGGCATTTTTGAGTTGTTAAACTAAATATGAGCAGGGGATGGCATAACGTGAAAAAAAGTCCTTATCACCAAGGGTCCTTGCAATATTTGCTTTAATTTTACCTATGTCGATCGTATCAATGTTCTCTTTCTCTTTTCCATCTAATAAATGGGGATTCTCATATATAGTCCGTTCCAATGCTCTTTTGAACTCGGCATGAAGCGTGCCGGAGAATTTCTGATTTGCTGTTGGATGAGGAATTTTTGAAGAAAAAAGGCTCTTGAAAAGATCGGGTATATGACGACTAGATAGTAGAGGGTGGGTTAGTGATAGTGGGGGCGCGTTAAACCTTCTAAAAAAAGGAAAATCCATATCAATGATATTGCTATAAAGGGCTTCGAGGTAGAGGCGTATTTCAGGAGCATCAGTTCGCGCTATTTCTTCGAGAATCGCTTCCGAATATTCTATGAACGCTCTTCGTAACTCAGGGGGGATATTAGTAGCCATTACTCCGTGGTGAAAATCGTGACGAATACAATGAAGAGCAGTATGAGCTGGAAATGTATCTAATTTTTTAGCTAATTTAACAGTTACAAATGGGAGCGCCATATCGCGTTCATCTTTTACACCATTTCTCGCAATATCCTCTTGGGTGGACATATCAAATGTTGGGATAATTCTGACAGCGTCTCTCTCTCCTCCATATGCATTTAAAAACTCTTGAAACATGGAAAAAGTGGCGGTCATTTCATAGTATTTCCCTTTGTAGGAAAATTCGTTAAAAATATTATTGCCAACTTGTTGAATTCTTTGAATAATTGTTTTTTCTTCGGGCATCCCTGTTATTTCTTTTACTTCGGTGAAGAAAAGAACTTGTTCGGATGGGGGCTTTTCTCTCATTTTGATATAAAAGCTAGAGAGTTGATCTTCATTAAGAAATGCACCTGTTCCTGAATAATATCCACTCTGCCGTATTGTTTGGCGGATAAAATTATCTGCAAGGGGATTTATATTGCCAGTTTCATCAAATAGCGATATCACATGGACTTTAGCATCAGGATAATCCTTTGATAGAGACCATCGAAAAATAAGGGTGCTCAATTGCGATGTTTGGATGTCCTCTGATTTAAGTGCTTTGAGTCCGTCGACTGCAAGCTTATCTGGATCACTTGAGTATCTCTCTGATATTGCATGCCAGTCACCTTTCGCAAGATCGCTAACAAGAGATTTAGTTGCTGATGAGCGAGAAGAGGCCTCTAGTAGAAGCTTATCGCAACTAGGTAAATAGCGTGTGAGATAACTATATGATCCTGATGGCGCTTCTCTACCAATTCTTTTTGAACAAGTCGAAAATGTTACCTCTACTCCCGCTCGAGCAATTGACGCAAATTTGTTAATAGAATGCATAGTTATCTCCATGTGTAATTATAATTACTAATAAATTATAAGTGATTATTATAAAAATGTATATACTCAACTTGATTATGTAGGCGTTTATTACAAATGTCCTATTTCCGTTAAATAGAAATGTCCGCTTTTGGTACTAAAAAGGTTAATTAACCTAGGAGGTGCTAAACATGAAAGGAGATATTTCTATGAGTATCAATGAGTTAAGTCGATTAAAGATTATACAA